>JAJRSP010000147.1 GCA_024278775.1 Planctomycetota bacterium | reverse complement strand
CCGGTTGAATGATGGCCCGCACGCCCGCATCGATGAGAACATCAGGCCCATCCCGAAAGGGAAAAAATGCATCCGAAGCAGCCACCGACCCCGCCAGCGCCCCCGCATGCCCGTTCTCCGTCGCCAGCCACGTCGCAATCCGGCAGCTCATCACCCGCGACATCTGCCCCGCACCGTTGCCGATCAGCATACCGTCCCTGCACAGGCTGATCGCATTGCTCTTGGTGTGCTTGCACACCAACCATGCCAGCCGAAGATCCCGCATCTCCGCATCCGTCGGGCTTCGCTTGGTAACGACCTTCCAGTCCAGCTCATCCAAGCCCACGTCATCCGCGCGTTGGACCAGCATCCCACCAACGACCTGCGCATAACGAACTTCACCCCTTCCGGGAACAACACCGCAATCCCCGTAATCCAGAAGTCGGACTCTTGCTCCCCAGCTTTTCGACTCCCGGATGAACTTGACAGTGTTGTCGTCTACGAAGGATGGCGCCAACCAGACTTCAACAAGAAACCCACCGGCACTGCGTTCCTTGCCCCAGTGCTGAAAGGTATTCATGACTGAAGCAGCAATCTCGACATCGATGGAAAAGTTTGTCGCGAGGATTCCACCCATGGCTGCATTCGTATCCCCAAGATATGCTCCTCTGTACGCTTCAACGGGAGTTTGGCCGATTGCAGCACCGCACGCATTGGTATGTTTGATGAACACGCAAACGCATGAGCCCGAGTGGGCGTGTGACAATTCGTTGCACAACTCAAGGGCAGCGCTCGCGTCTGCGTAGTTGTTGTAGGAAAACGCGACAACTTCGCTTGCAACGTTACAAGCGAGCGCGTTGAATCGTCGATCATCGAACAACCCGAAGTACGCACCGGTTTGATGTGGGTTCTCCCCATACCGCAACTCTTGACCATCAAGCAGCCGGATTGTCCTGTTCCCAATCAACTGTTCTGAGCTTCGCCCCGCCAACCATTCATGGACATCGCCATCGTAGACACTCGTATCAAAAAATGCTTGTTGTGAATGCTCTAGCCTGACTTGCGTAAGCTGCTCTTCATCGCCAGCCCGAAGTAGCTCAATAACTTGACAATAGTCATGCCATCGATTGCATACCAGCACATGTCGATGATTCTTCGCCGCCGCACGCAGCATGCACGGGCCGCCGATATCGATCATCTCGATCGCGTCCTCGAACGTGCAATTCGGGTCAGCCACCGTCTCCGCAAACGGATAGAGATTGACCACCACCATGTCGATCGGTTCGATGCCCGCGTCGGACAACTGCTGCATGTGTTCCGGCTTGTCGCGGTCAGCCAGTATCGCGGCGTGTATCCTGGGGTGCAGCGTCTTGACCCGTCCGTCCAGCATTTCGCCGAACCCGGTCACCTCCTCGACCAATGTCACCGGTATGCCCGATTCGCGAAGAAGCTTAGCCGTCCCGCCGGTCGAGAGAATTTCAATGCCGAATTCGTCGTGCAACGCCCGCGCGAATTCAACAATCCCGGTCTTGTCATGGACACTGATCAGCGCACGTTTGATGGCAGCAGGCATCACGTCACGATACCAAACACACCGCCCCCGGCAACCCGAGTAAGTTGACGCGCGCCACGCGATGGGTGCCACCCGATGGGTGGCATGCCCGCCTCAAAGGCAGGCATGTTGCACCAATAGTGCAATCATGGATTTGATGATCGATGATCAGAACCGAACCGCAACCCCAACGAGCCGCGAACTTCAGTTCGCGCGGAGCTTGATTCGCAAACAGCGTTCCAGTTCGCACGAACCCCGGCGACACTACTAACCGAAGCTACTCGCCAGCGCCCATCATGTCGCTCATAGCCCAGTACTGGTGTCGCCCGCCGATACGCAGCACCGCCACAACCTCGCCCAGGTCCGACGCCTGCTCAACCGCGTCACGAAACGGCAGCTTCAAATCGGGCGTAGCCAACACCAACGCCCCATCGCGATGCACGATGCGCATCGAACGCAGCAAAGCATTGCGACGGTCGCGCTCTTCTTCCAAATCGCGCTTGGCCAACAACAGCGATTCACGCTCGCGCTCCAACGCCTGACGCTTCCGCGACAAAACGATGAACGGCTCCTCCGTACCCCATGTGTCGAATTTCTCATGAGCGATGCGGTCTTCGATGTTCATGTCCGGATCGCGATACAACGCCTTCTGACGGGCACGCGAATAACGCACATCGAGGTACTCCGCACGGTCAGCCACAACATCCAGCTCGCGATCGATATCGTTGATCGCCTGGAAAAAACAGACGTCGTGCTCCTGCCGAACCCTGTCGAGGTCCGCCACAAAATACACCTGCTCAATCATATCGCCCTGCCGAAGATGATCGAACTCCGTACGCTCCAGCCCCTCGGTGTAGGAAAGATCACGCGTCGGGTGCAGATGCTCCGCCTCCTGATGCTCATGACTGGGAAGACGAAGCGGAATGAACGAATGGGCCGCGAACGCGCGAGCCTGCTTGTGCTGCGCATTGCGGATTTCCAACTCACCGTAAACCGTCGCATCCTCCAGACCAGCCGCACTCTTGTAGGCAATCCGATAGCGACCCGGCGGGAGATCGTAAACCGCAAAATCCTCGGTCTCATGCTCAAGCCGGTTGCCGATCGGATCATCCGAGCGGACAGCCGCACTCAGGTGAGCTTCGTCACGCACGACCACCGTCGATCCGGGCGGAGCGTAAAACTGAACCTGGACAGCCTCCATCGAGGTGGCACACCCCGTCGACAAACCGACCAGACAAACAACAAACGCCGCCGCGAGCGATCGACGCATCATATTGGTACGCGAAACCCCGAACATTGCGAGTCTCCTTCTGGGGATCGAAACGCCGCACCGGTCGGTGCCGCCCCTAAGCATCGGCCAGCCGGCGGAAATACGTCCAGACCAGCCCCTCCGAACTTGACGGAAAGGATCGTAGCCGAGGCATGGAGAGTGTCAAGACTGACCGCGCGCCGGATGGGCAAGAGGGTGCATGACAGTTTCGGCGGAACCTAAAATCTCGTATCGGAACAGGAGAGCGGTACTTGGCGCTGTTTATTATCCGGCCGCTCCATAACTGTCGCGGTTCTGATGGCCGCAATTGCTCCGCCGGAATTGTCATGGACCCTGGGCAAGACGCCGAATTCAGCGATCCAGGCTGCTGCGAAACGGATCCCCGGGAATCTCGTGCAAATGCAGCCCCGAGTGCATCCCACCCGGCCGGGCCACCGCTTCGTGCGCGTGCTCGGTGAGACCGGCTCGCGCTTGAATCACATCGTCGCGACGCAGATAGGGATAATCATCCGGCGCCGCGCACAACACTCTGCCATCGGCAGCGAACAGGTAGATTACAGCGTCGCGTTCGTTCGCAATGGTGCGTGCATCGTCCGGCAGGCGAAGAATGCGCTCGATGGAACCGGTATTGTTGTCCACGAACATAAGATCGCCCGATTCCGCTTCGAGCACCAGATGTTCCGCAGCCCGCGCCACGAACCGGCGTGCCAGGCGATTCTGCCACATCCGCTCACGCGAATCGACATCAAACGTGAACAGGCCCTCGCCCGGACAATACTGATACAACGTCCGCTGAACGACCGTCGGCGTATCGAACAAAGGCCCCGGCAGCAGGTACCGCCGGATACGCTCGCCCGTATCGGTATCCAAAACGTGAATGTTGCGGTCCGTTCCCGCGAAGTACACGCCCGACTCATCCACATGCAAACCGCCGGCCACCTCGGCCCGCACGCTGTATGCCCAGAGCAACCGCTTGTCCGACGGGCGTACACAATAGACCACGCCGCCGTCCGAAACGGCGTACAGCCTGCCGAATTTCAATACCGGTTGCGATGTGACCGATCCGCGCACACGCGCCTCCCACGCCACACCCGACACAGCGCCCCCGTCGGCCCAGCGAATACTTTGCAAAAGCCCGTGGCTTGTCCCCAAAAAAACGGAAGACCCCGCCGCCACCGCGCCGCCGCCACCCGAGGAAGGCAGCGAAATGTCCGCCACGAGACTCCCCTGGCGCCGATCGAAAAGCTGGACGCGCGAATGCGTCGCGAAAACGACAGGCCCGTCGCCCGCATCGTTCACCAGATGCGACGGTGCGTGCTCGCGCACGATGTGCTCATCGAGATCGACCACCCAACGCATAACGCCGGTATCCGCATGAACCGCAACAATGCGCCCGGAAGACGCGACAAAATAAAGGTTTTCATCGAGCAGGTAAGCCCAGCGAATCCCCTCACCACCAACCGGCAGCGTCATGTCCCAATACTTCTGATAGCCCACCGCAGCCAAACGCTCCGGGGAGACCAGCTCCTTCGAAAACTGCGCCTGCGAAGCGGTGCAAACCGCGATCAGCAACACGCTGGCCAGACAGGCCTTCCGTGTCCAACGTTCGTTTTGCATGGTCAATATCCGAGTTGGATTGTGGCGCGCATGACGGCGATCGTGCGATGAGGAACGCACGGACTATTGTACCTGCTCGGCTTGAAGCGATTTACAGACCCTGTAGAAATCAGCCACTTTTTCCATGGCGGCGCGACGGGCATCATCGCCGTTGACCATCGCGATGGCCTTGGTTTGCAGGTCGATGGCGCGATCGACCAAGCCAATCTCGAACAACGCCCGCGCGTATGTGTCCAGCGTCACGCAGTCAGTCCCCTCACACGCATCGTAGGCGGCTTTGGCGGCGTTGAGCGCGAGGACGGGTTTGCGATTTTCGAGGTCTGAAATACTCATCAAAGAAATTGCGAGTGTGGTCAGTGCCTTTGAATTCGTGCGGTTCGCAGCGATGTGACTCTCAACCCACTCCTTCAGGCCCGCTTCATCGTCTGTCTCAAACAGGCAGGCGTAAATCATCGCGCCCATAGCTGAATCGTTTTGCGGATCCAATCCCAATATGGTCTTGGCCATGGATTTGAAGCCTTCCCACTCACCGGCTTGCTGCAACCGGTTGAGACGTTGATACATCGGCATCAACTTCTCCTGGAGCACGGCGTAGCTGGCGTCGTAGGTTCCCTTGACCACCTGATCGACAATCTCCGGGACGGTCGGATCCAGCGGATGACCGTGCCAAACGAGTTTGCCGTTCTTGTCCACCAGAAACGCCCAAGGCAGGCCGTATGCTCCGACCGCACCCATATAGGCATCAACCGTCTTGCGGGCACCGTCGTACGCAATTGTGTAGCTCATGGCATCGCCGCGCGCACGGACGAAGCGTTTGACCTTGGTCAGCGTCTCCCCTTTGCCGGGGCTGGCGATGCCGAGGACTACCAGGTCTTTCTTGTGTTTACGCTGCATCTCGGTGAGATGCGGGATGGATTCAATGCACGGCGGGCACCACGTCGCCCAGAATTCGACGAACACAGCCCGCTTGCCTTTTTCCTTGCCAACGTCAATCGGATCACCCTTGACCCAATCGCTGATGATCAGCTTGGGGGCGTCGTCGCCCAGCTTCAGCGATTGCCCAAACGCGCCCTGCCCCGTGAAAATCAAGGCTGCAAGCGCCAGCACCATCGCCCGATTTGACCCATTCATCGTTACTACTCCGGCGGGAAATCCCTACCCCATGCCCCGTGTCCGAGGCGTGTTCCAAGCCCAACATTGCCTGTAGTTTAAGCGCGACAGGCTGGTAAATCAACGAATCCGCACGCGGGAGCCGTTTCGTCGCGACGCACGCCTTTGACGACAAAACCCGACAAACAGCGCCCGATCACCCCGCCCGGCATGCCAGACGTCGCAAACGTACGCACGCCTCCTCCAGATCGGCCATCTTCTTCGCATAGCAGAATCGAAGCTGGTTTTGGCCGTCCTTCGGATCACGGTAAAAAGCCGACCCCGGCACGGTGGCAACGCCGACCTCCTCCAGAATCGATTCCGTCGCGTGCGTTGCGTCGCGATACCGGCCCGCCTCGAAGGCCGCCAGCATATAGTAACTGCCGTTGGGCACATACGGCTCGAATCCGATCTCGCGCAAAGTGCCAGCCAGCATGTCGCGTTTGACGAGGTAGTCGTCCGTCATGTCCCGATAATATCGATCTGGCAGATTCAAGCCGGCGACGATTCCGTGCTGCAACGGCGACGGGGCACAAATCGTCAGGTGGTCACTGACCACGCCCATCTTGTCGATCACCTCCGCCGGTCCGATCGCGTAGCCCACACGCCAGCCGGTGACCGCGTACGTTTTCGACGCCCCGCTAATAGTGAGGGTTCTGCCCTCGCCGTCGGGCAGGCTGCCGGCGCTCACGTGGGGCGATCCGTAGGTGATGTATTCGTAAATCTCATCCGTCACGACCCAGGCGTTGTGCTTTTTGGCCAACGCGGTGATTTCGTTCAGCTCCTCTTAGGCAAACACTTTGCCGCTGGGGTTGGCCGGCGTGTTGATGAGCACGATGCGCGTGCGTTCGTTGAACGCGGCAGCCAGCTCGTCAGACTTGTATCGCCAGTCGGGAGGATGCGTATCCACAAACCGCACCTTGTTGCCGAACAGCGTCAGCAGATTCACGTGGTAGCTGTAGTACGGCGAGAACACGATGGCTTCGTCGCCGGGGTTCATCAGCGTCAACGCGGCGCAGGCAAAGGCTGCGGCTGTGCCTACGGTAACGGCGATTTCGGTTTCGGGATCGGCTTTGATTCCGTTGAACGCGAGCATCTTGTCCGCGATGGCTTCGCGAAGCTCGGCAATGCCGCGCATGTGCGTGTAGATAGCGTGGTCTTCATCGATGGCCAGCTTCGCGGCGGCTTTGACTTCGGGCGGAGCAGGCTGATCGCACACACCCTGCGAAAGGTTCACACCGCCGACCCGCGCGCACCACGCCGAGAACCTGCGAATGTCCGACTGCTGAAGCGACTCAACCCGTTCGGCGAAACGAATGTCCATAGGGATACTCCCGAATCATTCAAAGGCCCCAACCCACCGCCGACTCATCCTATCGGCTACCGCGTTCCCGGACCACCAGATCGTCCGAAGTTTGGAACACCGGGCTTATATGAATAGAACGTCGCGGGCGCGCGCTTTTTGATCGAAAAAAGCGCGCCCGTGGGGCCGTACTGAAAACGCTGATTTGGCTACGATTTTCGGGGGCTGCTCCATTGCCCGCCTTTGAGGCGGACATGCCACCCGCGGGCGATCCATTCACCTGCTACCCCCCGATTGCGCGTGCATCCAAAATCCGTAAACGGAATGTCAGCGGTTTGCTCCGGTAAACGCGATCTGGAATTGGCCGAAGTCCACGAGATCGACATCGCCATCTTCGTCCGAGTCGAATGACGGCTCGCCAACACAGACCGTGAGGGCAAGTGGGTCGCTCGTCACAGACTCATCGTCGGCATCGGTGACGACAAGCCTGTACGTCGTGGACGATTCCGGGGAAACGATGACGGTGGGGTCTGACCCGATCGACGACCATGTGTCTGCTCCGACCTGCTCCTGCCAGTCGAAAGCGAACGGGGGGACGCCGCCCGAAATGACGGCTACGAGTCCCACATCGTCCGAGCTGCATGTCGTACCGCATCCGCCGTTGGCTTCGATCGTGACGCCCAACGGCCCGAACCCGGAGGCGGGCGAGAAGTTATCGAACGCGAGGCCTATGTTCGCACCTCCTCCGCCGGTATATCGAAGTCGAATGCGGTGTATGGCGGGCGTGGGAAACTGAAACATCCACGGCGACGCCGATCCGTTTCCTGCAGGACTCAGGACGATCGTTTCGAGCAGGACGTCTTTGGCACCGTACGCCTCGACGGACCATTGTTCGCTGAAGTCGATGTCGATGATGACGCCCGATGCCTGCTGTGCAGGCGTTGAATAATCGATAACCAGCGGCGACGGCGGGGAGCCGACAACGCCGTCGTCGGTCAGAAACGACACTCCGACGTTGATGTCGGGGCGCGGCATGTCTGGCCCCCCAAAACCCGCGAACGCGGTCTGGGGCGGCCCGACCTTGGCGATGACCGGAAAATTTCCATCTTCCAGGCTGAACGAAACACCGAACTCCGCTTCATATTGATCCGAAATGGTCAATCCGTCCGCCGGGATCGTGCCGTTGGGAAGCGTTTCAAAATCGAGTACCTGGCCATCAGCCCGCAGGCCGGCGACCCCGACAATCAAAAGTGTCCATGCGAAACGACTTACCGAGTTCATGCTCGTCCTCCTCAAAATACCGCCCACCGGGTTACAACTGCGTGGTTGATTCGCGTACCGAGCACCCCGCCTGCCCCGCAAGAAGGGGGCAGGCTGCTGCGTATCGCAATTTGGTGCGACCGGTTTTGGTACGCGACGGCAGAGATTGTACACGATCCCGCGACGGGAAACTGTCGCAAAAATGAATAACGCCGGAAGCGGATTATCGGCCGCTTCCGGCGTGGGGGAGTTCTTATTGTAACTGGGCCGTTCGCGTGAATGCCCCGATGGCCGATTTCGGCGAGCCGTTACGGCAGGCCGATGAAGCCGCCGATCACCGGCGCGAACTTCACGATCAGGCCGGCGAACACGACGCTGACCATGCTCATCAACTTAATGAGAATGTTCAGACTCGGGCCTGAGGTGTCCTTGAACGGATCGCCCACGGTATCGCCGACGACGCTGGCTTTGTGGACTTCACTACCCTTGCCGTAAACCAAACATCTCTTATGCGCTCCTTATGTCATGCCGAGCGTCGGTTCGAATGAACGAACAAACCCTCGTTTCATTCGAGCCAAGACTCAGGCCAGGAGATTATCCGGCATTTGAGCAAGTCAAACGATGCCAAGAGTGGGTCACTCATGCAGCTCAAGCCGCACCGTATCACGGGTTCGATAACGAGCGGATTCAACAATACGGCCTTGCCAACTCTGTTTGCAAAGACATGGCTGTTGATCCTCAGGATTCCCTTGGCCTCGTTTTCGTCATTGATACTCGAACACCCGGTGTTCTCGAAGTCGGTTCGCTCGCCCCTAACGTACGCTCTAATCCCTTGTTGGCAGCGATCGCACAACCGCGAAGTATCAATTAGAGATTCCACAGTGGGGCTGCTGCTCATAATCTCCTTCATGATGTTTATTGTGGACAACTCAACAAGCGTTGCCAACGACTGAATGTCGTCGATTCGATCAGGGTGCGAACAGAGAAGTTGGGTTATCCATGCACGTAACTCTTCAGCCACGTGCAATGGTTTCCCATGCCAGAATGTTAAGATAGGTAAATTTGCGCATTTTGGCGTGCGCTGGTATTCCATTGCATTATGGAGCCACAGACGGCGAAAACACTGAGGGAGATCATCGACGCGG
>JAJRSP010000146.1 GCA_024278775.1 Planctomycetota bacterium | reverse complement strand
TTCGTCGAGATCGCCGACGATGGCAGCGTACTTCTCATAAACCCACTCGACTACAGTTGCATTCGGCATACAAACATAGTCGGCCAGGTCAGCCGAAGAACATGAGCCGAATCCAGCAATTTATTTTCGGACACGCCCTAATAATTCCGCGACGGTCTTTTCCAACAAAGCCCGCCCGCCAAACTCCATACCCAGCGCCCGGAGCTTGTCAGTGCGAATTTCGTGTTTCGGGCCTTTGTTGAACGTCTCGATCGCGCTGTCACTACCGGTCTGCATCCTGGCGATCTCCGCCACCTCCTGAACCGCGATGTAACGGTCATAGCAGTTGTACGCCTGCCCGGCGATGCCGTTTGCAGTCAGCAAAATCTCACACGCTTTGGCCACGTCTGCCGCGTGAACTTCCTTGCCGCCCCTTGAAGACGAAATCGCGTCACCGTTCCTGACGCCATGAACCAGCTTGTACCACTTGCTCGCGCTCGCGGGCGTAGCCAACCCATAGATACCGGTCGGCCTCAGCGCACAAATATCGTATCCCTGTCCCAGGCCGTAGCTGTGGATGAATTTTTCGATGGCTGCTTTGTGGGCACCGTAGTGGCTCGTCGCCCACAGCGGATGGGCTTCGTCGAGCGGCCGGTCATCGAGAATGACCTCGTGAACGGCACAGGTGGAGATGAACACAAATCGCGGAACGTTCAATCGCCGCGCGGTTTCGACAAGAAGAATCGTCCCGGTGATGTTCCGCGTGACGAACTCGATGATATCGCCTTCGCCCCCACGAAACCCGCCCCCCGGATGATGCAGCGCGGAATGAACAATCGCATACGTACCCTCCAGAATACGCTCCGCCGACTCCACATCGTTCAACGTACCCGTCAGCCATTCGATCGCATCGGGGCGATCGAATCCGTCACGATTCGACTCCGGTCGATGCCAGCAGCGACACGTATGCCCACTCTGCGTGAGCCGATTGACAATATAGCGGCCAAGAAACCCCGTCGCGCCGGTAACAGCAATCTTCATGTCGGTGTTCCTTCGGAATGTCGGCCAAGGCGATCCGCGAATCTCAGGCTTCGTGCTTCTTGATGATATCCCAAAGCTGTTCGGACGTCGTCGCCGACGCGACCGCCACACGAAACGTGTCCGTGAGCATCAGCCGCGAAATGCGCGCCAGTGCTTGAATATGCGGGCCTGTCTTGTCCGGCGGGCTGACCAGCAGGGCAATGATCTTTACCGGCTCGCCGTCTTTCGAGTCGAATTCCAGCGGGCTGGCCGGCTTTGCGATGGCCATCACCAGCTTATCGCATCCCCAGCACTTGCCGTGCGGCACAGCCAGTCCTTTGCCGATTCCCGTCGAGAGATTGCGCTCGCGATCGAGAACGGCTTTGAGCACCGTTTCGCGGTCACTGATCCGACCGGCGGCAGCCAGCATGTCCACCATCTCGGTAATCGCCGAGATTTTGTCCTTCGCGGCCAGCGGCACGCGGATAGATTCGAGCGTCAGAATATCGGTGAGCTTCATCGCAGCGCTGTCCGAAAAATCCGTGAAACCACCAAGTGTAGCGACTCGCCCCGCCGAATCAACGCGGAACCACCGGCTGGCCATTGTTCTGGGGTGTACAGGGTGCATGACACTTCCGGCGGGGCGATTGTGACTTATCAGAACCGCGACAGTAATGGAGCGGCCGGATAATAAACAGCGCCAAGCACCACTCTCCTGTTCCGATACGAGATTTGAGATTCCGCCGAATCTGTCATGCACCCAGGTGTACACGGGTGCATGACAGATTCGGCGGGGTGTACGCGATCTATCAGAACCGCGACACTGAACGCGACCAGTGCGGGAGCGTGAAGGGAGCGGCCGAGCCGCGAGCGTGTTAGATGCTTTTTCGCCCGAACAACCCGTTTCGAATCGGAATTTCCGGATCCGCCAATATTGTCATGCACCCGGTGTACACGCCAAGGCGTTTTTTAGTTGTTGGCGTGGGCATGGTGTCGTATACTTAAAGTAACCTCCCCGGAGATAGCATCTCCGGGCCCGATCGCCTCGCCTTGGTGCGGGGCGTTTCGCTTTTTACGGTTCGACAACCCGATCCTGCATGTGAGGCACGGCCTACGGCGGATCCTCAGCCTTGAGCCTGACATCGCGAGCCATTGTCCGCTTCGCAAGGTCCAGCCAATCTTTCAAAACTTCAAAATCCTCCTGAGTAAGCGGCGACGGCCATTGTAACGTGCGCTTGAAAATCTGACGAACCGGTCTGTACCTAACCTCATATCCCGCAACAAAAAAGATCCGCCGCCGGACTCTTCCTGAGAATCCGACGGCGGGTCGATATTTCAAGCACAGGCCTGCGGGCCTAAAAATCGTCAACCGAGAATTCGATATCCGGTTGCCCGGCATCGCTCAAGAGCGACGTAAGCGTCACGATCTTGTCGCACTCAAACACGCCCAAGGAACCCGGCGACGCTTCCTGCGTCAGGATGACCGCGGGCAGCGTTTCGTCGAAGAGGGTCCCCACAATCGGAGCCGACGCGGTTACCGAAACCACGGTCTCGATCTCAATCGGGCAAGGCGCCTCAAATCGAATCGTAAACGGCCCCAGCTCCCGCTTCTCGTTCACAACAGCCTCTTCGCCGTTTTCGTAGCGAAGAATCATCTCAAACTCAAGATCGATCTGAACAAGACCAACCAGCCCTTCCAAGCCGGTATCAGCCCCGGCGAGCAGGCTGACCAGCGAATCCTGCGTCAATTCATTCACGACGTCGATGGCGATCGTGGTCGACGTATCAACACCAGCCGGCGCCTCAATCTCCGGAAAGCCGTTGCCGTCCGCATCCTCGAGCGTGTCGGTCGTACCCGTGTCGGCTGGCTGCATCATGCAACCGATCGGCATCATCGCCGCCAAAAGAACACACAACTTTGTCCAACGATTCATGATGAAATCTCCGTTTGGATGGAATTCGTTTTTCTACAGTTCCTTCGGCAGAAAACGCGCCCGTACATGACGAAAGCGAGACCTTGACGCCGAAACACCCGACCGGCCTATAACTACTTATGTTTCACCAAGTTGCCCGTCAACCCGTTTATTCTCGGACCAGCGCATTTTTCACACGCCGAACAGCTTCGACGGCAGCCAAGTCAGACGGATTCGCACGGGCTGCGGATTCATAATGTCCCAACGCATCAGCCAGCCGCCCGACACGCTCCAAAGCCACCGCGAGGTTGAAATGAGCGTTGGGCCGATCCGGCTCGATACGCACGACGGCCTCATAGTGCGGAATCGCCTCTTCGAAACGCCCCGTCAGCGAAAGCCCGTCCGCCAGAAACTGACGAAGCCGCGGCGCATCAGGATACAGTCGCACCGCCCGATCGAAATAGACGACGGCTTCCTCAAGTCGCCCCTGAGACGCCAGTGTGGCACCGAGGTTCCCCAGTTGACCGGCGTTCAATTCCCGCTCCGGATTCACCGGCCAATTGCACCAGACAGCCGCAACAAGACCAATCGCACCGCCCGCCGCGAACTTTTTCCAATTCCGATCCCGAAAAAGTCCCATCCCCCAAGTCAAACCGCCCGCAGCGGGGATCGCCACAATCGGCACGAGTGGAAAGCGATACCGGCCAAACACGTAAAAAACCGCCACCGCAGCCGCGAATGAGACCGCCAGCAGGTAAATCAGCGTCAAACGGCGACGTACATCCCACAAGACCACGACCCCCGCACAAGCCAGCGGGACCAGCACGCCGAAGTGCATCACAAAGCCCAGCATCGCGAGGCCGGGCGACTCACCCCGATACAGCTCGTAGCTCTCCGTATCGGGTATCTCGTAGCGATTCCACGTCAGATGCCATTTCTTCCACATCAACCCGACCCATCGCACCGGAGCCGAACGAATGTCGTCCACCGCAAGGCCCATCCAATAGTCGGACACTTCGCGCGGCGAGAGTTGCTTTCCCATCACCCGCTCTGCCAGCGCGGTCGCGTCAGCCCGTTCAAACTCGGGCGTCTCCCGGCCGGGGATCAGCGGCGTGTAACGCCCATCCGCACGCGCATGGTTGCCCATCCAGAAGTTAGGCCCACTCTGAAACGTGGTCAGCGCCAAGCCCCCGCCACAGCGATTGTTGTGCAGCATCGCCGGCGCAAGCGCCAGCATCAGCCCGACGACAACCGCGACCGGCGCAAGCCACCCGCGCCGTCTCCACAACAACCAACCGAACACCGCCGGCGCAAAGACCAGAGCGTTTTCGCGCGTAAGCGCCAACAGACCGATCGCCCCGCCAACGACTCCCCAGCGCAGAGCACTGGCACCGTCCACCGCGCGCGAAACCGCATACAGCAACACGCTCACCAGAAAAAACGCGACGGAAGCCTTCTGAATAATCCCGTCGAAATAGATGGCCGGCGCGTAGAGCGCAAGCAGCAAACCAGCCGTCAGACCCGCCCGATTGCACAGCAACCGACCCGCCGCCAGCCCGACAAGCACGCACGCGACCGACCCGAGCACGCACTGCACCACGCGCACAGCCCAAGGCCCATCGCCAAACAGCGCATAAACCGACGCAAGGAAATAGGGGTACAACGGAGCCTGATAAAACGTCTCGTCCCATGCAAAGCCCTGCCGGACAAGCTGCTTGGCCCAGGCGTCGTAACCGGCTGCGTCACCGATGAGCGTGTCGAAACACACGAAATCGCGAATGGCGATCAAGTGAATGATACGGAGCGACAGGGCAGTGACGAACACAAACGCCCAAGTCCAAGGAGCACGGAAAGCAGTTGAATTGGCTTTTTCGGCAACCACAGGCGTTTTCTGCATTCATTCGGGCATTTGCATGGCTGACCTGCTGTCCGCAGAGATACCTGCTCACTCTTTGCTTCCGGTGAAGATTTGTTGGAACTGGGCGAAGTCGGCGAAGTCTATGTCGCCGTCTGTGTCCATGTCTGCCCAGAGGCAGCCGGGGTCTGCGACAGCGCCGGGGCCGTTGCCGCGCTCGGCGATGCACTCGGCGAAGTAGAAAGCGTCGCGCTGGTCGCTGTCGCCGTCGGAATCGAAGTCACCGGAGGCCGGTGTGGGCGGTCGGCCGTAGCGGATGTAGTCCCAGGCGTTTTCGCAGGGCAGGTTCCATGCCTCACCCAGCCAAACGACGCGGGCGTCGTGGTCGGGAAATGCGTACTCGGCGAGACCTGCATCGACGAGCACGTGGTCGATGTACCAGCGGTAGGTCGGCACGCCGACGTTGTTGAGTTCCAGACGAATGGTGTGTGGAACCTCCGGCTCGAGGTCGAAGAACAGGATCGGCAGGAGCGCGTCGCGGTAGAGCTTGATCCGGTCGCGCGCGAGTACAACGCTGTAGTTGCTGCCGAAAAAGTTGAAGGCCGTAAACGCAATCGGCGCGATGCCCGATATCTCGGAGCGATCCCCGTCGGTCTCCGCACGAAACTCGAAAAACCACGTTGAGTCGCCATTGTACTCGGATACATTCGCCAAATATGCATCCTGTCCGCCCCCAGGGGGGGCGGTGTCCGAGCAATCGTCGAACCCGAGTCGCTGATTGTAAGTGCCGCTATCGTTCCACAAGATCGGCCCGCAGTGTTGCTGAAGAAGTGGCCAACCCTCACTTACAGGGTCGGAGAAAAACTCGGAAGAAAAGACTTGCCCGCGCGCGTGTACGGCCGATAATGCCATCGCGAGTGCGATGCTCCCAATACGCATGGTTTCGTCCCCCGACGGATCATGAACACGTGGCGATTTTGTTTCGAAACGACAGATGGGATTGTAACAAAGGAGCCCTGAAGATGAACAGCAAATCTTGCGCTTTTTTGAGCAGTATCGCTTTGGTCATCACGAGCGGGACGGTTTCGGCCCAAGTGGGACGTGCGTGCGACGACAACAACGGCACCAGCCCCTACGTTTGCGTGAACTGGGACCAGGGGACGACTCCAATCCCCGGAACCCACTTCGAGTTCGATTTCGTGACCAATCCGGACAAGCCCAGCGTTACGTTGATAAAGGGCAACTCTGGCTGGTGGGTCTGGTCGCAGGTGAGCAAGACGGACAAAACAGCCGCCGACCTGGGCGATGTCCTGA
>JAJRSP010000008.1 GCA_024278775.1 Planctomycetota bacterium | reverse complement strand
CGGCTTCATCAGGGCCTCCGTGCCTGTACGAAAATTGCAAGGTTTCACCATCAATCGATACAAAACCCTGCAATTTCCAAGCCACGAAAATGACGAAAAATACGGCGATCTGCACGCGATAACCGTCTTTCAGGGACGACTCAGTAGCGTAGAGCTGGATGGTGTGAAGAAATGGGACACGAAAAAAGCGAGAATCGCTTCCTCGCTTCGACCGGATCAATCATAATCATGACCACTGTTGAGATGACAAGCCTGTTGATGCTCCGGTTCGCACGTGAGCAGCGCCGACACCGCAACTCGGGCACGCCCACGTGAGAGACGAAGAGAACCGGCACCGTTGCCGGTTGCCGGTTCTCCTTTGGTCGAATGAAAAAGTTTTCCGAAGCCCTACTGGGTCCCCCCCAGGTTGAGGCTTCCCGTCAGAAGGTTCAAGGTCGTGTCATGAGTGAAGTCGCCAACCGCCCCTGCGGCCGAATCCCGTACTTCCCTGAGTAGTCCTCCGTAGAAGCACGAATTCATCATCATGCCGGGGACAGCCAGCGCCGCAATTAGTACCCATTTTGACTTTGAGGTTTTCATATTCTGCAGTTCTCCTAAATCATTGGCCAGTAAAGACCGTTGTGACGCTCTCTCATGAGGCGTCGCCATTTCCGAAGCCGACATCGCGGCGCTAGAACTTATACTTGTATTGAATATAAAACAGGTCCGCGTCTTCGCTGGTACCTGTGTTGACGATGAAATCCTGCTCCCAGAAGTGGGAGTAACCAAACAGCATGGCAGAGTGGTGGTCCAGTTTCCACAGCACTGTCAGGTCGAGCTCGCGCCCTACCTCGCGACCACTGTGAGCAGTCACGTCGCGTCGCCCCGGAGCTCCGCTGGCGCTATAAAGAGCGTCGTCCTTTTCGTTCAGCCAGAACGTATGGAAGGCCGCCGCCGTCCGAACCTTTTTGGGCACCGGCCACGCGGTCAAATTGAAGTTGAGGGCGTTGATGTTCTTACGCCCCACGAGGTCCAAGAAGCCAAAGTACTTGTGGCTAAGGGGGAACATCTGATCGAACGTCCCCACGCTGGAATCGAACGGATCATCATCACCAGTGGCGAGATCAAACCCGACCCCGAGACGCGGCTTGCAAGCCACGTCCTTGAACGTGTATCCGCCCTCCGCGGTGAAGGCCCACGCCTGTACCGTGTCTCCGGCCCAATTACCCCACTGACCGGCAATTTCCGTCTCATAGTCCCAGTCGCCGGTTCTACCCCAAAATCTGGTGCCGAGAGTGTAAATGTCCCGATCGCCGATCTTGCCGTTCGGGCTCATGGGGTTACCGTCGTCGTCGATCGCCAGGAAATACAGATCGAGTCCGTGGTTCTTGATCCCTTTGTAGGTGGCGTAGAGACCGTAGAACTCGAAGTCTTCGTTATACCGATCGCGCTGCTTTCGCTGCACGGGCACGGGCCTGACCCACCACATCGCGACGTCCCACGTGTGGCCTTTGGCAAACAGCTTGACGCCGTCGAAACGACGCCGGATGTTGCCCCAGTCAAACGGCGAAACCAGACGCTCATTACCGTATTCCAATTCCTGCCGACCGACACGAAGCGTCAACGGTAGATCGTCGCCAAGCGGTTTCACATCGAAGAACAACTGGTGCAGATCCCACTTGTTCTCATCGATGCCCCGCCGCGGCAGATCGCGTTCCTCGTCGAACGCGGATATCCCTTCCACAAACACCCGGAACGAGTTCTGGTACCTGAAGTCCCCATGCAGGAACCATCGGTGGAGCGAAAAGCTGTCGGACGTCGGGTCAACCGCACCGAAGGTCTTGTTGGTCTCGTACTCCCACCGATAACGAACCTGACCGCCGATCGACAAACGCCAATCATCGGTAAGGTGAATGTTTTTGATGGGATCCCAGAAATCCTCCCGGTACGTACCCGGCTCACCATCCAGGTAGCTGAAGTCCTCGTCATAACGGAGGTTGAGATACTTCTGTCCGGCCTTGGGGGGGTGGGACTTATCCGCCGGCTCAGCTTGGGCGGCCGATCCTCCCAAGACGCCGATAATCAACGCCGTCTGCAAGGAACCTTTCCATCGTGTCCTCATACGTTTTCCTCCATGTCGATCGCGTCACGGAAGGGCAGCACTGGTCCCGGCAGACGCGCTCGCCAAGACCTACACACCCGGGCACCGCAGCGCCCTCTGGAATAATGTTGTCAACCAAACAGCCGACAGCCCAATCGCCAACCGGCTAACGCCACCGCGCCAAATCGCAGCTCATTGGCAAAACGGCAGGCATTTTTCGGACCAGACGTTCTGCATTCTTACGGACCGTTATCGTCCAAGAAGAGTGTTTTTCTGTCACGAAATGTTGCGCACAACCCACGAAACACCCATTTTTTTTGAAAAAAACCCCATCCGAAGCACCGGATTCATATCCCAAGCGTATGGACGGGGCAGGGTATGTGTGGGATGACGCACAGACGAGAAACCCGAAAAACTCCCCAAAACGAGCTACAGAACGTCAAAAACGTCCGATTTCGCTCGATCCCGGCCATGAGAAATCAAATACCCACGCCTGTGAGTTTCAAAATGGGGGTGAACGTTGGGAAAAACGGCAAAATCTGCCGTTTCGGTCCGATTATTTGTCCGCTGAGAGCGTGCTGAGGGCGTTCAGGGCGGGTTAGGCAAAAAAGTTGCAAATTGTGAAGTTGGTAGCTTGACTCGCGGGCACGAAGTCGCTTAAATGGGCAACACGCTCGTGGAGCGCTCTGGTACGCTGATAAGGCGTATTCTTTGGGGTTTACAGGGCCAAGCGAGGGGGGAGTCTTCCCGCAACGAGCGTAGGCGTTTGGTATGGGAATAATAAGGGGCTGCTACTCTCGTTCACGGGGTGGTTTGTTCCACGAGACGAGGGTGACGATTTTCATCGCGAGGAGGTAGAGGTAATGTTTAAGCAAGGTTTGGTATTGGGCTTGGTGCTTTGTATTGCATCGGTCGCAAACGCTGGTTCGACGTCGCTGGAGTTGGTTCCGGCCACGCCGGGTCCGTATGCTCAGGGTGACACGGTCAACGTTGACATTCTCCTTCACAACATGGAAGGACAGGACATTGATCTTCGTCTAGCCCAGGTTGACTTTGGTTCTTCAGATTCGGCCTTGAGCATCGCCGACTTCGACATCGACCTTTCGAGCTTGGTTAGCGGTGCCTTCTACGCCCCATTCGGGACGGACTTTGCCTCAGGCAATGCTGTTGCCAACGCGACGTTTACGGCTTTGGCTCCGGTTCCCGGCTTCATTCTGAATGTTCCGAACGGTGGCACGCTGAGCCTCGGCACAGCGGTCGTAACACTCCCGTCCGCGGACGGCAGCTATACGCTCGATGCCTCCAACTTGTCCGCTCCGGATGACAACTCCGGTGCTCGCGTGGACTATGGCTTCACCAGTCGTACCACAGTCTGGCCTATCGGTGGTGGCACGGTAGATCTTCAGGTGGGCATTCCTGAGCCGGCGACGTTGGCCCTGCTCGGTGTTGGTGGTATCGCGATGCTTCGTCGCCGCCGCAAAGCCTAATTCGGGGCTGTTGGTGTCGGGCATCGCCCGGCAGGTCGGGCCTTACGTGGGCCTGACGGATTGGCCATCCTTTCGGCCGCATCGGGCGTAGCGCCTGATTTGATCGGGGCGACTCGATCCGGTTAGTCCGCTGTGGAGTTTTCGGCGGCAGCCACCTTGCGAATAGATGAACTCGGGCCGGGTTTGAGGTTTCCTCGATCCCGGCCCGTTTTTTACGCGCCGCGCGTGGCGCGTATGTCAGGCTTCTCGTGTGGCATGGTCCACGCCTGCGTGGCCATGTTGAGTGGAACGGGCCAGCAGGTAGGTCGGGCACCGCCCGGCGGGGGTGCCCCATTCTTCGTGTCACCCCGATAACGTTCAAGCAGGAGTACAGACATTCGGTGACACGAAGGGTGGGGGAAGGACTTCCACGCGTGCAGTCCGCCTGCCTGTGCGAGTATGCACGCAGACAGATCCCCCACCCTTCGGGAGTACCCGAAGAATGGGGCACCCGCCGAACACCCCGCCGAAACTGTCTTGCACCTGTATCGGGCCGAGCCTGGCCTACCGGGTGGAACGGAGGGCGGTTATCGGGTACAAGAGCGTGTCGGGCACCGCCCGACGAAACGTATCGTGCGGGTCGATGTCGGGCCTAGTGTCGGGCAGAGCCCGACCTACCGGGGTGCGTGTTTGCATGGTGGGAGATTCCGAAAGGTCCACCGATTCGTGTCCCCCACCGCTAAAGCGATGGGCCACCCGATCCGACGTGCCGGATGGCGGACAGTTGAACAGTGTGTTCATACCAAGAGGGCTGATTCCATGACTGATACGCCAAGCCAAGCCAACGAACTCCCCACGGTGTTGATCGTGGATGACAACGCCCAGAACCTTGAGCTGCTCGAAGCCTACATGGACGATCTGCCCGAGGTGAACGTGCTGCGGGCCACCAACGGGCTGGAGGCGTTGCAGCAGGTGGCCGACGCGCATCCCGATCTAATTCTTCTGGATATCATGATGCCGAAGATGTCGGGGTTCGAGGTGTGTAAGCGGATCAAGTCCGACCCCAAGACGCGCGACACCATCATCATCATGGTCACCGCGTTGAATGAGACGAGCGACATCGAGCGAGCGGCCGAGTGCGGCAGCGACGACTACCTCACCAAGCCGATCGACCGCCAGGCGCTCATCGATCAGGTGCGTACGCTGCTGGCATCCAAGTCTCGGCCGTAGGGGTTTGGCTTTGGAGGAAGCCGCTTCGTGGCCGTGACGTTCTACCCGCCACCCCTCGCCTTGGGGCGAAGAAGGGGGTATCCGTTTCCCCTCCCGGCGCTATCCGGCCGAGTCGATCCACGCACCGCCGAGCACCACATCGCCATCGTAGAAGACCACGGCTTGGCCCGGAGTGATGGCGCGCTGGGGCTCGTCAAAATCTACACGAACCCCACGAGTGCAGGCATCGCCTGAGCGTTGACCGTTTTCGTGTAGCGGATCCACGCTTTCATCCTCCCTTGCCAAGGGGGGAGCGAGGGGAGTCAAGCGATTCGTACGATCAGACCGCTCTACTTGTGGTGCGGTTTGTGAAAGTGGCGTCACGGTGGCCATCGCGGCCTGGTGCAGATAGCGAATCTTCACCGAAGCTCGAAATGGCCCGGTGGGTTCGGGTACGAGATAGCTGACGCGATCGGCCATGAGTGAGGAGGCAAGCAAAGCATCGGCCTCACCCGTGACGACGGTGTTGTGGAGAACGTCGAGCTTGGTGACGTAGATGGGATTGGGTGCGGAGATGCCCAGCCCGCGCCGCTGCCCAACGGTGTAATGCCCGATGCCGCGGTGTCGGCCGATGACCGTGCCGTCCTGGTTGACCACATCGCCCTCGGCGAAGGCGTCCGGCCGGCGTTCGCGCACGACGCGGGCGTAATCGTTGTCGGGCACGAAGCAGATCTCAACCGAGTCGGGCTTTTGATCGTTCGGCAGGTTCAATCGGCCGGCCACCGCTCGGACCTGTGGCTTGGTCAAATCTCCGACGGGAAAGAGAACCCGGTCGAGTACCTCGCGTCGCAGCCCGAAGAGTACGTAGGACTGATCCTTGTCGGCGTCCCTCCCGCGTCGCAGGGTCTTGCGTCCGTTGCGCTCACCGATGCGAGCGTAGTGCCCGGTGGCGACGTACTTCGCGCCTACGGCGTCGGCGTAGTCGAGCAGCTTGCCGAACTTGAGCCGGTCGTTGCAGACGACGCACGGGTTGGGCGTGCGGCCTCGGACGTACTCCCCGGCGAAGTAGTCCATGATCTCCGCGAAGTCATCCTGGAAATTGAGCACGTAAAACGGCACGCCGAGCATACCGGCCACAAACCGGGCATCGTCCGCGTCGGAAGCGCTGCAACAGCCTTGTTTGAGCCGTCGGGCGGGCTGGGTGGCCGCGGTGGTGCCGCTAGCGTTATTGCCACGAAGGTCGTTGGACTTCTTACTCCCCTCCTTACCAAGGAGGGGCTGGGGGAGGTTCTTGTTCGCCCGAGGAACCCCCCTCGATCCCCCCTTGGTAAGGGGGGAAGAAAAGGCGTCATCCTTTTGGGAAACAGCATTAGACTCTGTGGAAACGGCACGGGCCGTTTTGGAGACGGCACCAACTCGTGCAGCGGCGGCGGTGTCCATTTGAACTTCGGGTGCCGTCACGCCGACGCGCATGAACAGCCCCAGCACGTCGTACCCTTGCTCCTGGAGAAGGCACACGGCCACGCTGGAATCCACGCCGCCGCTCATGGCCACCACGACTTTTTCACGTTGCTCAGTCATCGTGTGATATCCTATCCGATGGGGCTGCGTTCGTCACCGGCGTGGAGGCCGACGGCGTTGGCGACGAGCGGAGTCGGCGGGTAATATGGGCGCGTCGGATGGGCTATCCCGGTGGGTCGCGCAGACGTGGCGACCACGACTCGGGGAGTGCTTTTTCACCGGCAGGAAACCACTATTGGCCACGATACCAGCACCATCTCAGCGCAAAGCCGCCACGCCGAAGCGGGCCGCGGCTGCCAAGTCGGATAGCCTCACGCCGGCGATGCGGCAATACGTAGATCAGAAGAAGCGTATCGGTGATGCCGTGTTGCTTTTTCGCATGGGCGATTTTTATGAGACTTTTTACGAAGACGCGGTGCTCTGTGCGAAGGTGCTCGGGATCGCGTTGACCTCTCGAAACAAAGGCTCCGTCAATGAGATTCCGCTGGCCGGCATTCCGTATCACGCGCTCGAGGGCTATCTTAAGAAGCTGGTCGTCGCGGGGTATCGCGTGGCGATTTCCGAGCAACTGGAAAACCCCAAAGAGGCGAAGGGCGTCGTCAAACGTGACATCGTGCGCATCGTCACGGCCGGCACGCTGACCGATGAGGCGCTGCTAAGTGAGGGGGATGACAACACGCTGGCCGCGGTATGCCTGCGCGGGGGGGAGGCCGGGCTGGCGATGATCGAACTTGCCAGCGGGCGGTTCGAGTTGATCGACGTGACCAATGACACCCTGGTCGACGCGCTGGTGTGTCATGCCCCGGATGAGTTGCTGATCGACGACGAGCGCGATGAGGCGACGGAGCGGCTCGCCCGGCAAGTGGAGCAACTGTGCGGCACGGTCATCACGCGCAGGCCGGCCCACGAACTTGCTGCGTATCAGGCAGAAAAATCCCTACTGGCCCACTTCGGCTCGGCGACGCTGGCCGGGTTCGGTTTGGAGGCGGTGGACGCGTCGGTGTGTGCGGCCGGCGGCATCATTCAATACCTGGGGGAGACGCAGAAGACGGCGCTGGGGCATATCACGTCCCTGCGGCGGCGCGTGACCGGCGACTACGTACAGCTCGATCACAGCACCTATCGCTCCTTGGAGATCGAACGCACGCTGCGGTCGGCCTCACGCGAGGGCACACTGCACCACGCCATCGACCGCACCGTCCACCCGATCGGTAAGCGAAAACTTCGCCATTGGCTGCGCGCGCCGCTGACCGATGTGGAGGCGATCATCGCGCGACAAGATGCCGTGGGGCTGCTCCAGGGAGATGAACCCACGCGGTCGCGTGTGCGTCGAGCGCTGTCACAGATGGCCGATGTGGAGCGGATTGCCTCACGCGTGGCGCTGGCTCGGACGCATCCGCGAGACCTGGCCGCGCTCGGTCAGACGCTCAGCGCGCTGCCCGACGTCGCACAGGTCTTAACCGAGACGCGGTTGAAGTTTCTTTCCACCGTTGCGGATGATCTGCTCGGATTGAGCGAGCTGGCCACGCTGCTCCGGCGCACGCTTCGGGATGATCCACCGCCCACGCAGCGAGACGGCGGCTTCATCGCGGACGGGTTCGATGCGGAACTCGATCGGCTTCGCTCGATCGGGCATGACGGGCGTACGTGGCTCGCGGAATATCAGCGGAAAGAGGCCGAGCGGACCGGCATCGCTAATCTCAAAGTGGGGTTCAATAAGGTGTTCGGCTACTACATCGAGATCAGCCACGCCAGCCGCGGCGAGGTGCCGCCGGAATACGTGCGGAAGCAGACGATCAAAAACGCCGAGCGGTACATCACCGACGAGCTCAAGAAATATGAGCATGAGGTGCTCACCGCGCATGAGCGAGCGGTCGAGTTGGAGGGCAAGCTCTTTGCCGGACTCTGTACGACGGTCGCGGGTGAGATGGCGGCCTTGCTTCGTGTGGCCGGTGCCATCGGTCGGCTCGATTGTGTGGCCGGTCTGGCGGAGGTGGCCGTCGAGCGGCGGTATGTCCGGCCCGAGTTCACCACCGACGGCGTGCTCGATATTCGTGACGGACGCCACCCGGTGCTGGATCAGACGTTGGGCGACGGCTTTGTGCCCAACGACTGCGTGATGAGCCGGTCGGACGGGCATACCTTTGTGATCACCGGGCCGAACATGGCCGGCAAGAGCACCTACATCCGGCAGGTGGCGTTGCTGACGCTCTTGGCGCAGACCGGGTCGTTCGTGCCGGCGAGTGCCATGACGTTGGCACCGGTCGATCGGGTGTTTGCTCGCGTCGGCTCGGCGGATGAGATCATGCGCGGGCAGTCCACGTTTATGGTCGAGATGACCGAGGCCGCCAACATCTTGCACAACGCCACGGCACAATCGCTCGTCGTGCTGGATGAGCTGGGCCGGGGCACCAGCACGTTCGACGGGCTATCGCTGGCGTGGGCGATCACCGAGCATCTGGCCGCCGAGACCCGGTGCCGCTCGCTCATCGCGACGCATTATCACGAGATGACGGAGCTGTCGCAGATCATACGCGGCGTGAGAAACTACAACGTCGCGGTGCGGGAGTACACGAACGCCGATCCGGGTAGTGAGTCGATTGTGTTTCTTCATAAGATCGTCGAGGGCGGAGCGAATCAGAGCTACGGCATCCACGTCGCCAGGCTCGCGGGGATCCCCCGAGGCGTGACGGACCGCGCGCGGGAGGTCATGGAGGAACTGCAACGCGGCTTCGAACGCGAATCCAAGACGCCGCAGCTATCTCGCAAGAAAACCAAGCGCTGCGGACAGCTATCGCTCTTTGGTGAACCGGGCCGCGAACCGGAAAAGACCAAAGACGCGCCGGCAGGCACCGGGCCGAATGACAGCGCTCGGAATCACGGCGGTATGGGCGAGAAAGATCGGAAGCTGCTTGACGCCCTGCGTGAGACCGACGTGAACCGGCTCACCCCGCTCGACGCGCTGCAACGAATCGCCGAGTGGAAACGCCAACTCGATTAGCCCGCATTATTCATTGCTTGGTTGTGACAATCTCTGACCGACGATTCGATGCCGCGGGGACGGACTTGTGCCCCAGGAGGGGTGGGCGTGCGCACAAAACCCCCTTTCCCCCATGAAAAAACCGGCGTGTCAGAGGG
>JAJRSP010000145.1 GCA_024278775.1 Planctomycetota bacterium | reverse complement strand
GGTAACAATGAAGCCGTACACAGCATCGAAGCCACGTAGATCTTTTTCGCACGATTCATGGATTCTCCCCTTGTCCTGTCCTCTTTTTCCGACACACTCCGCGTCGACGCGCGTAGCATACCACGCCAGACGGGCAGATCAAAACCGGATGAGTGGTCATGAATCATGGTAGATGGGCAGGTCGGGCTTGGTCCGAAAACTGCGGACAAACCGGGCTGTTTTCTGCTGGAGGAAGGCTCGTTACTGGTCCGGTCGGGTCTCCGGGCGTAGAATCCGCCGTGGCTTTGCACAAACGCCGTTTTTCCGGTTATCTCGTGAATCCTGGAAAATCGCTTGACTCTCGTTCTCAATATTGCGAACATATAGGAGGCAGGAATGCCGCGAACCGAGGTCATCCTCTACAAGAACGACGAGAGCGTGCCGGTCGTGGACTGGATTGCATCCATTTCCAAGAAGCCGCAGGCGAAGTGCGTTGCCGCACTCACGTGGCTTGAGGAACTCGGCCACGAGTTACGTCGTCCGGAGGCGGATTAGCTGCGAGACGACACCCTTGAGCTTCGCGTCCGGTTCCAGAGGGTGAACTACCGCATGCTCTACTTCTTTCACGGGCGGACCGTCGCGGTCGTGTCGCACGGCTGCACGAAAGAGCGAGCGGTTCCGAAACGAGAAATCGACGCCGCCGTCAATCGAAAAGAACGGTTTGAAAGAGACCCCAATAAGCACAGCGAACGATTCGCGAAGGGTTAAACGATGCCTGCCCGGAAAAGCAAAAAGACAAAGCCGGCCTTGAAGCATCTCTATGAGCGTTTCATCGGGGGAGACGCTAAACAGGAGGCCGCATACGAAGAGCATTTTGCTAACGCCGAGATTGCCCGCAAGCTCTACGTCCTGCGCGATAAAGCGGGGCTCAGTCAGCGCGACCTGGCCAAGCTCGTCGGCACTTCCGCGTCGGTCATCTGTCGACTTGAAGATGCCGACTACGAGGGACACTCGCTTTCCATGCTTCGACGAATTGCGGCCGCGCTGAACAAACGCGTCGAGATCCGCTTCGTTTCCGTGCGGCGAAAAGCGCGGTCCGCGTGATCAAAAGAGTGATGCGTCAAAATAAGGCCGATGGTTCGCCCGACTATGCCGCGGGGTTCACCGGCCCCGCCAAATGGCTGGTCAACCTTTTGCCTCGGGGCGAAAGAACGACCTGCCCTGCCATTGTTCACCACTGCCGATTCGATCATGCACCCGCCGTTATTCGCGCAGCTTGAGCCGATACGATGTCCACTGGCCACAGCGGACTTTCTCGGTGGGCGTGCCAATGATGTCATCGGTCAGACCGTCTCCGTCAACATCCACCGGAGCCACTAACACGGAGCGCCCCTCGGGCAGGCCAAGCTCGGCGAATCCATCCGCGTCGGTTTCGGCGCTGTTGACCGGTGCGCAGTCTCGGATGATCGCGGCATAATCGTCACCGGAAAGATGCTTCTCGTGAGTGTCCCCCCATGAGGGGCAGCCACCCCGAGAAACATCAAACGCGAAGACGGTCACGCCGGGCAAAGGCGTCGAGCGGTCGTCATGATGAGACCGTTCGCCTCGTACCTCCTCCAGCACCTGAACCTCCACGCCAGAGGCATACGGCACCGTCACCTCCACGATGACCGTGGTCGTGGTGCCACAGGCATCGGTGGCCGAGTAGGTCACGGTCGTGGTTTCGCCGACCGGAAAACGCTCCGGCGCATCATTGGTCACCACCACACCCCCTGCGTCCCCGCCGCCGTCATCCTCATCGTCTTCGCTGTCCCCATCGTCCTCGCTGTCTCCGTCATGGTCGCTCTCACGTTCATCCCGATCCGTGTGGTCGTCAACCCGAACCACTTGGCCATCCACAAAGACCTTCCCCAGTTCCACCTCGACCGACTCCCCACACCTTTCGTTGTCCACGACGATCACGGGCTCCTCCACGATCAACTCCGGCCCGACAGTATCGACGATGGTAAAGGTGGCCGTGCATGCCGAAACGCCGCAACCGCCGATGGGCACGGACGGGTCCGTCCAGGTCACGGTGGTCGATCCACTGGTACCGCAGGTGTAGCTGATGCCCTGGAAGTCATTCACGAACGTGTCGCCAACGACGCTCTGAAGCCAAGCGGTCAGTTCGCCGAGGTTACCCGCCCCGTCGCTTTCCACGGTGGTGTCCGGCGGACAAGTCAGACCCGGACCGCTCCCACCATCACCCTCGATGGTTACCGGCGTCGAGCAAATACTGACGTTGACGCCGTCGTCAATGAGCAGCGTCACGGTGCAAGATGCCGAACAGGGTCCATCCGGAAGCAGCTCAAGCGTTGTTTGGGCGTTGTGACGGTCCAGAAAACTCGCCCCAGGACAATCCGAAGCCCAGGTATAGAAAAAATTGGTGCCGGTTGGATCACCTGCCACGCGACCATCCAGAGCCACCAGCGCCGGCGCATCCAACGCGCTAACGGCATACGGACCACCAGCGTCACATGATGATATGCTCTGGCTACCCACCGGCGCAAAGACAAAGTTGTCATAGCCGATCCCGCCGGGATCGGAATTCGTGAGCGTCATCGCGGCGATGGCACCGGCCGCATCTCCAAACACGTAGGTTTCGGGGGCAACCGCATCCACTGTCACAATGCCCAGTGGTGCGCCGGACCGGTCAAAAAACTGAACCACCATCACGCCACCGTTAGCACCCACCACATCAAACGCCACGACAGACTGATCCCGGTCATAGACCACCGTGATGGCACCGTCTCCAATGGCCGAGGGCTCTGGAAAACCGATCTGCCCCAGCCCGTCAATAATCGTCCCGCGAAACGGAAGGATGTTGATGCCGACAGAAGCGATAACCGTCTCGTCAATCATCACCGGACCGGTGGGGGATCCCGAGATGACATCGAACCCGGCGACCGCGGTTTGTGTCTGACCGACCAGCATCTGGCCGAAGGAGATACCGAGTGCGTCGTTCCGCAATACTACGAATGCGGCCCCCTGCCCCACGGCGAAGTTCGAAAACTCTTCGAGATCGTAAAGGACTAGTCCCGAGCCATGTCCCCCAAAACCAACGCCGGCACCAGAGGCGGCCGTGGTAGGTCCGAGCCAAAACAGACAAACGGCGAGTGCAAGATACGGCGTGCGTGACATGATGCGCATGTCTTTCCCCCTATTGACACCGACATCCGGACCGCGCCCTAACGCCCGATAAGTGCGGGCGGGCCTGCTTCTTCCCGGATCGATCGACATCCGCAGCCAAAGATACGATATCGCCCACGGCGTTGACCAGGAGTACCCAGTGCCGTTTCTAAAAAGGTTGGTGCTCTTTCTTCCCCCCTTACCAAGGGGGGATTGAGGGGGGTTCTTCCGACGAGCAAGAACCTCCTCCAGCCCCGCCGTGTGAAGTAAGGGGAGCCAGAAGTCGAACAACCTTACTGGAGCCGGCACCAGGGTCATCGAGCCGTGGACTCGGTCATCTCGTCGCCAAGGGTCTTTCCGGCCGGACTCGACTGGCAGCGGCCACTATCCGATAGAGAACAGGAGTGTGGTTATCGGCAGGAGAGAAGCCGCAACGATGACAAACGAGAACGACAGCATTGAACGGAAACCACCCGGGCCCGCGGATTCACCCCCATTGACGCCGCGCCAACATTCCCGGCGCGATGTCGTTCGCCAGGGCGTCAAGCTGGCGTTTGTGGCACCGGTGTTATCCACGTTCTTTGCCCGAGATGCCTACGCGGCCAGCTACAGTTGCTATCCGACAGGACAGGATTGTACCGGCACGCCAGCCGAGCCCTGTTGCAACGGCGACTGCAATCTGGGCGTCTGCCCATAGCCTCATCCCCGACAACCCCACATCCAATCGTATGCGTGACACGACCCGTCGCCGCGGGAGCCTACGCTAGAGCAGTCTCTCAATTTGTGTAGCGTTTCGTGCCGATAGATATAGTCAGCCAGGATGGCGGGAGGACACAGGCATGAGGCCCTATTCGATGGATTTGAGAGAGCGGGTGGTCGCGGCATGCG
>JAJRSP010000007.1 GCA_024278775.1 Planctomycetota bacterium | reverse complement strand
GACCCCATCGCCTACGCCAAGTACCGCATCGAACTGGTACAGCACCTTCAAAAAGACATCGATTCCTGGGCGATGGAAGACGGCGATGCCTACAGCCGACTGCGCCGGGCATTTGATGCGTTGCTCTTCGAGTACGGCAGGGTCTCGCGATTCGCCGGGCGATTCGTGGGCGGACAGTACGTCACACGCAACCACCGTGGCGATCCCGACGAGCAACCGCCGACGGTCGTCGTGCCGGTCAAAAAGCAGCGCGAAGCGCTGGATTTTCTCGTGGAACACCTCTTCAGCGACAAGGCCTTCATTTTCGACCCCGACCTGATCACCAGGCTGGGCGCGGGCCATTGGCGCCACTGGGCCAGCGATGAATTCGACAGCAAACGAGACTATCCGCTGCACGATCGCATCGCCGCCACACAATATTGGCCTCTGTTCCATCTGATGAACCCGATTACGCTGGGACGCATCTACGACGCGGAATCAAAGATTCCTGCGGACGAAGACGCAATGACCGTCCCCGAGGTGATGTCCAGGGTCACACGGGCAATCTGGTCCGAGCTGACCGGCGCTGCAAACGGCAATTACTCAAACCGCAAACCTTGCATTTCGAGCATTCGCCGCTCGCTGCAGCGAACGCAGCTCAACATGCTCGTCGGAATCCTCCTGGAAAAACCGGGCAGGACCATGCCGGCAGACGCCCACTCGGTCACACGGCTGACACTGAAGGGACTGTCCCAGCAACTCGGCGATTTCCTCGCGGCTGGCGACGGCAAGCTGGATGCGTTCACGCGGGCACACCTCGACGAATCAAAAGCCCGGATCGACAAGGCCCTCGACGCCGACTTCAAACTCTAATTCAATGAACCGGAATTCAAAGGAATTTTTCGATATGAATCACGCAATGACAAACACGACCAACTATTTCGCTCGGGCGGCGATGGCCCTGCTGCTCGCCGGCATGCTCGCGCCGTCGTCCGCACTCGCGGGCAAGAAAGACAAGGACGACTTCCCGAAATTCGACGAAGTCGTCAAGGACATGGAAGTCAAGGAGGGGTTCTTCACCCTCTACTTCGACAAGGAAAAAGATACGCTGCTGGCCAGGATTCCCAAATCGAAGATCGAGAAGCCGTTCCTGCTCAGCATCTCCGTCTCCAAAGGGCCGACCTACGCCGGCTGGATGCTCGGCGGCGGCGCCCTCTACTGGGAGCGTCACGACAAGAAGCTCGTCCTCATGGAGTCCGACACGCGCTACAAGGATGCCAAAGGCAGCACCGTCGAAGACGTTGTCGGCAGAACCTACACCGACACGATCGTCAAAGCCCTCGACATCAAGACCGAAGCCCCCGGCGGTGATCCGGTCATCGACCTCGGCGACCTGCTCAAGACGGATTTCGTCGGTCTGGGCAGCGCCTACGGCAGCCGGCGCATGGACGCCAAACTCTCGCGCTGGAGCACGATTAAAACCTTCCCGCACAACGTGGAAATTTCCGTCGACGCTGCCTACATGGGCAAGGGGCCTGCATCGGACGGCGTGATCGCATCGGTGTATGTCAGCCTTTCCGAAATTCCGAAGAACGATTACAAACCGCGCGAGGCTGACGATCGCATCGGCTACTTTATGACCGCACAGAAAGACTGGAGCACCGACCACAACGATCCGACCATCTTCAAGCGCTACATCCATCGGTGGAACCTGCGCAAGCAAGACCCCAAAGCCGCGGAATCACCCGTCGAGAACCCGATCGTCTTTTACATCGAAAAGACCGTGCCGGTGAAATTCCGTCGCTACGTGCGCGAAGGCATCCTTGAATGGAACGATGCGTTTGAGAAGGTTGGCCTGCTGAGCGCCGTTCAGGTCCGCCAGCAAACCGACACCAACGAATTCAAAGACCTCGACCCCGAGGATATTCGCTACAACTTCTTCCGCTGGATTGTCAGCGGCCGGGCCTTCGCACGCGGACCTTCACGCGTGAATCCGTTCACAGGCCAGATTCTCGACGCGGATATCATCTTCGATGATTCGATGGTCCGCTTCTACATCCAGGAGAACACACTCATGGGCCCGTCGGCGTTCGACATGCACGACGACCCCATGCGTGACGACTTCTTCCGCGAATTCCCCGAATACAAGTTCACGCCGATGATGGAACAATTGACGCCCGAATACGCAGCCGGCGCGCACATGTTTGAGACCGAGACGATGTCCGCGCCTACGCGCTTTTTCGATCAGCGGGACAGCGCCTGCGATCTTGGGCGCGGCATGGTGCATCAGATGGCCTTCAACCAGCTTCTTTCCGTGCAGAACGGCAACCGCGATCTGCCCGAGGAATTCATCGGACAGGTCATCCGGGAGATCGTCGCCCACGAGGTCGGACACACGCTCGGGCTTCGTCACAACTTCAAGGGCAGTTCCTGGAAGAAACTCAGCGATGTGCTCTCGCCCAGTTCGGAATCCCGTGCGATCACCGGATCGATCATGGACTACAACCCAGCCGAGTACGCTCAGTCTGAGATTGAGCAGAGTGATTTCGTATCCCAAACTACAGGCCCCTACGACGATTGGGCCATCGCGTATGGCTACAGTCAGTTCTCGTCCGGCGGCGATGTGAAATCCGAAGGCGACATGCTCAAAACGATCCTCTCGCGCGTGGCGGAGGACGGTTTGGCCTACGGAACCGACGAGGACACTTCCGAGTTCGGACCCGACCCCTACACGTACCGCTACGACAACGGCGACGATCCGATCGCCTACGCCAAGCATCGCATGGCGTTGTCGCGCCGGTTGTTGAAAGACCTGCCCGATCGGGCGGTCAAGGATGGCGAGAGTTACGCGCGCATGCGCCGTGCGTTCAACATCGTCACCAACGAATACGGCTTCAGCGCCCGCATCGCCGCCCGCCTGGTCGGCGGACAGGTCGTCCACCGTCACCACAAGGGCGACCCCAACGCCAAACCGCCCATCGAAATCGTGCCGGTCGCCAAACAGCGTGAAGCACTGAGCTTTCTGACTGACACCGTTTTCAGCGACGAATACTACGACTTTTCACCGGACTTGCTAAACAAGCTGGCCGCCGGGCGATTCATTCACTGGGACAGCGACCAGATGAACTTCGACGTTTCCTACGACGTTCATGATCGCATCCTCGGCATGCAGTCGCGCGTGTTGACGATTCTCATCAACCCGATGGTCATCAACCGAATCTACGACGGAGAGCTGAAAGTGCCCGCCGATGAGGACGCCATGACCGTGCCCGAGCTGTTCAACACGGTCACGAAAGCGATCTGGACAGAACTCGACGGCGCACCATCCGGCAGGTACACCAATCGCAAGCCGAGGATTTCGAGCACCAGACGCAATCTCCAGCGTGCCTACCTCAGCCGGCTGATCAACATACACCTGGCTGGCCCGAGTCGAGGCCTCAACGCGGATGCATACTCGATCGTACGCATGACGCTCAAGGACATTCACGACGACATCGAGGTCGCGCTCGACCTTTCGCGCGACAAGCTGGACGTTTACACGCTCGCACACCTCGATGAAGCGAAGCAGCGCATCGAGAAGGTCCTGGACGCGGAATTCGTGAACAAGAGCAGCCAAGCCAGAGGTCACCGGGGCTAAGACTGCGATCCCCGTTAATCCGCATAAGACGCGGAATTCTCAAAATGTGAAAAGGCTGGCTGGTGGAAATCAGTCGGTCTTTTTTTCATTCATGAGATCACGCATCGCCATGACACGGGGGGCTTCGTGCGATATGCTACGCGGCGTGCCGACGATGGTACGACCGTGTAAAACACCAGCCCGATGGCCTCGGTGTTGTGCTAATGCAAAAACCCCGAAACTCGGGTTGATTCAGTCATGAGGATCGCCGTTCCAAAGGAAATCACGCCCGACGAGACGCGCGTCGCGCTCGTGCCCGCCGATGTGGCACGGCTGCACAAAGCCGGATTTGAAATCGCCGTGCAAGCCGGTGCGGGCATCGCGTCCGGTGCGGCCGACTCGGATTACACCGAAAAGGGTGCGTCCATCGAAGCCGACGTCGCGAAGCTGCTCGGTGAATCCGACATCGTCGCGAAAATCAACGCGCCCGCAGAATGCCCCGGAAACGGCGGCCACGAAATCGACACCATGAAGGAAGGCTGCATCCTCATCGCCAACCTCGGGGCGCTCGGCGGGGGTGTGGACGAGGGGCTGGCAGAGAAACTTTGCCGGCGCAAGATCAGCGCCCTCTCGCTCGATTGCGTCCCGCGCATCACCCGCGCACAGAGCATGGACATCCTCTCCTCGCAGGCCACCATCTCGGGTTACAAAGCCGTCCTCATCGCGGCGGAACTGCTGCCCAAAATGATGCCCAAGCTGACCACAGCCGCCGGCTCGATTTCGCCGGCGCGCGTGTTGATCATCGGGGCGGGCGTCGCGGGTTTGCAGGCCATCGCGACCGCCAAGCGACTCGGCGCCATCGTCGAAGCCTTCGACACCCGACCCGTCGTCAAGGAACAGGTCTTGAGCCTCGGTGCGAAATTCGTCGAAATCGACCTGGGCAAAGCAGACGCGGAAGACAAGGGCGGCTACGCCAAATCACTCACCGAAGATCAGCAGCGGAAACAAAAAGAAGCACTCGCCGCCCACGTCGCACAATCCGATATAGTCATCACGACGGCCCTCGTTCCAGGGCGAAAGGCCCCCATCATCGTCACAGCCGCTATGGTCGAATCCATGCGCGACGGCTCGATCATTGTGGACCTGGCAGCCGAACGCGGCGGCAACTGCGAACTGACCGAACCGGGACAGGTCGTTCAAAAAAGCGGCGTAACCATCTGCGGGCGTCTCAACCTGCCCGGCACGATTCCCGTACACGCCAGCCAGATGTTCAGCCGCAACGTGTCCACGCTCCTGTTGGATTTGTGGAAAGACAAAGAGTTGAAGCTCGACCCGGAAGATGAAATTGTGGCTGGCGCGTTGATCACACGCGACGGCCAAGTCGTTCACGAGCAGTCCCGACAACGCATGACAGCACAAGGCTCATCCTGATGGAAGACTTGATACCCCTGCTATTCGTGTTCCTCCTGTCGATTTTCCTCGGCTTCGAGTTGATATCGAAAGTGCCGTCCATGCTGCACACGCCGCTCATGTCCGGTGCCAACGCTATTTCGGGCATCACCATTGTCGGCGCGATTCTCTGCACCGGCGCTTTTGGCATCGGCACGTATTCCAAAGTGCTCGGTGCAGCCGCCGTCGCATGCGCGTCGATCAACGTCGTCGGTGGTTTCATGGTCACCGACCGCATGCTCAAAATGTTCAAAAACAAGAAAAAGAATTAATCACCGCGCGCGGCGGTCCCATACGGCAAATATACGATGGATGTCTACGTTCAACTTGCTTACCTCGCCTCGGTCGCCTGCTTTGTCGTGGGCATCAAGAAGCTCGGCAGCCCCAAAACGGCCCGATTCGGCAACCTGCTCGCCAGCCTAGCCATGCTGGTAGCCATCATCGCCGCGCTGCTGCATCACGACGTCGTGGACAAAACCTGGATTTACGGCGGCATCGCGGTCGGCGGGGTCATCGGAATCATCGCAGCCGTGCGCGTGCAGATGACGGGCATGCCGGAGCTGGTAGCTTTGCTCAACGGATCGGGCGGGTTCGCATCCGCCCTGGTCGCGATGAGCGAATTCCATCAAACCCCGATAGCCGACCAGGACCACGTCATGCTGGTCAGCATGGGCATAAGCATTCTCATCGGCGGCGTCACGCTGACCGGCAGCGTCGTGGCCTACGGCAAGCTCGCGGGCAAGATTTCGTCGGCACCGATCACCTACCCGTTTCAGAATTTCGCAAACGCCGCGCTCTTTGCAGCCATTCTCGCGGTCTTCTATCCAATCTGCACCACGGAAGGACCGACATGGGCGATGTACGCCATGTTCGTGCTGTCTTTCGTGCTCGGCGTGCTCCTGGTCATCCCCATCGGCGGAGCGGACATGCCCGTCGTCATCTCGCTGCTCAACTCCTATTCCGGGTTAGCTGCCTGTGCCACGGGCTTCGTACTCGGCAACCAACTGCTCATCACCGCCGGCTCGCTGGTCGGAGCCGCCGGTATGATTCTCACCGCGCTCATGTGCAAAGCCATGAACCGCTCGCTGGGCAACGTGATCTTCGGCGCGTTCGGTGCTGCAGATTCCACCGGCACGTCAGGGGCATCGGGTGAGAAGAGGTCCGTCCGCAATTACGGCATCGAAGACGCGACGATGATTCTCGATAACGCCTCCACCGTCGTGATCGTTCCGGGTTACGGGTTAGCCGTCGCACGTGCCCAGCACGTCGCCTACGAATTGTGCCAAATCCTCGAGAAAAACGGTACGACCGTGAGGTTCGCGATCCACCCCGTCGCCGGTCGCATGCCGGGGCACATGAACGTGCTCCTCGCCGAAGCCGACGTCCCCTACGAGCAGCTTATCGACATGGAGGAGATCAACCCGGATTTCGAAACGACGGATGTGGCTTTGATCCTCGGTGCCAACGACGTCATCAACCCCGCCGCCCGCGACGACAAAACCTCACCGATTTACGGCATGCCCATCCTCGAAGTCGATAAAGCCGAGACCGTCATGATCTGCAAACGAAGCCTCGGCGCGGGTTTCGCCGGCATCGACAACGAATTGTTCTACATGGACAAGACCATGATGATCTTCGGCGACGCCAAGAAATCACTCACCGATATCGTAGCAGGCCTACGCGAAGGCGACGCGTAAACGCGACCACGCACGATCAGTCCGAATTCTCGAAGGTGGTGTCAATGCGCGCGTTCAGCCAATCAGAACCGCGACAGTCATGGAGCGGCCGGACGGCCAGTAAATTAGGATCGCGCATGCGCCCGACGAGACCGACTCCGCTACGCTACGGCTGCCCTAGCAACCGAAGAAAACAACGGAGACCTGTACACTGACTCTCATAGCACTTGGTACATAGAATGGGGGCAGGCCAGCGCCCTCAGGCTCAGTCGTCACATCTTCAGTGAAACCGCCCCAACGCTGCCCATACAAATCCTGCGTCACTACGGCAGCGCTTCCCCCGCCCACGGCTGCGTCGCATTCCCAACGCCGTTGATGAGTTGTCGCAACACCAGCAGATCGAAAGGCCCGATGGCTCCATCGCGATCGACGTCGGCGAACAGTTCGCTTTCGCCTTCGGTCGGTGTGAATACGCCGTTGACAATCTGGCGGAATCGCAACAGATCGAACGGGCCTACGACGCCATCCTGATCCACGTCAGCCGGCAGGAATCCGTAACGAATCTCAAGCGTTGTCGCGTTTCCGTTTTCATCCTCGATGTCCATCGTGATCGCCGTGTTGGCCTGCACGGGAATGACGTCCTCAAGAAAAACCTCGACCACCGGATTGCCTACCGAATTAGCGATCGCGACCTGCGGCACAACGCCCGCATCGGCTGTCACGGTAAAGGCGGAAGCATCGAGCAAACCACCGCCGACGTTACGCACCGGTTCGTCAAACGTGATGGTGAGCTGGCTGATCCCCAGGTTGAAATCCAGGCCGTTGGTGCTCTCCAGACGCGGGTCGATGTAGCCGTCGAACGGACTGACCGACGCGATCGACGGCGGCGTCAGGTCCACGACGGGGAACGGATTCACCCAGGTACGCCATTCGCTGTCGAGGTATTCACCCACGCCCCAGAACAAACCCGCGACCGCCGGATCCGTCACGACCATCGAGTAGTCGCCCCAGCGGTCCGAGCCGGTGATCGACAGCGGATCGGTGCTGACTTTCACAAACTCCGGCGTACGCATTTGCCCCAGCGGATCGTCAGCCAAACGATACGTACGGCTCATGGAAATGAACTCCGTCGGGCTGGAGCGCGAGAAGTACATGACCGCGTTTTGAAACTCGTCCGCCCAGATGCTGCCGTAGTACGTGCGCGCACCGTCGCCCGGGCTGATTGTCCCGGACTGCACGACCAGCGGCGTCCCTTCGCCCTCAGGCCAACCGTTCATGTCGATTTGATACCAGCGCTGACGTGCAAACCCCGCACCGATGTGGTGCGTCGCCCAGACGAACCCGTCGCGATACATGCAGCTCCAGAATCGCGAATCGAACGTGTCCACGCGCGTCGTCGTGCCGAGGCTCGGCGGGTTTTCGGGCTGATCGTACAGCGAAACGAACACGTCATAAGTCTCGACGGTCGCAGCGCCGAACGGGTCGGTGATGGCGTACATGCGTACGTTCGTGCTGGACAGGTTCAGCGTCGATTCCATCATGTATTGTGCAGGGGGCAGGCTGGCGTTGACCACCATCCCCATAGCCCGCACCGAGGGAACCGTCACATTGTTCAGCACCGGTGTGTCGCCGACGAGCACCGCCGCCTTCTCCACGATCAGCACGACATGATTGAAATTGCTCAGGAAATCCACGCCGATGTACACAGCCGTCGCGTCGACGGACACATTCGGAGAATCGATGGTGTTGTTGCCCAACGCGGACATGTCGAAGCGGTATTTGTGCCACAACCCGTTGGGGTCACCGTCATCCGAGACAGCCAGCAGGAGATAGGGTATTCCGTTTGTCGCGCGTTCGTTGGCGATTGCGATGAATCGATCGTCGAATGAGTCGTAAATGACTTCCGGATCGAACAGGAATGTCGTCGCGCCAAGCGGACCCCAGAAACCCACCGCGCCTTCGAGATTATCCGAAAACGTCATCACGCCGTCCTTGGTGAAAAACGCGATCTCGCCGTTGGTCACCTGAACGATGTGATTCATACCGACCGCCAAGTGCGGATCGGGCGGGTTCCAGCCGGTGTCCACGATACCGAGAAACCCGTCGGCGTCAGCTTTGCCAGCCTCAGCTTCCGCGATCGCCGCCCGATCGATCGGCTGCTCCTTGGCCGAGAAAGTCGGCGGCTGATGCGGAGCAGCCGCGGGCACATCTTCCACGCCCGCGTCGTAACGATGGGCGATGGTTGGCAGCGGGTCGGCTGAAATAATCGTCACAACAGCCGCAGAAGAATCGCCCGCATCGGCGTTGCCGGACCATCCGACGACGATGCGACCGCTCTCATCACAAGCCATGCGCTGCCCGCCGCCGGCGATTGTTATCTGCTGATCGCCCTCCGCAGAGGCAGTCACACGGAAAATATCGCTCAATTGCTCGCCGTCGGAATCGAACGCCCGCGCGTAAAGATCCGTCTCGCGTTCCGCCTGCCTGCTCCACGCCACAACAAACGCCCCGCCACGCGTCATAGCCACCGACAAACCCGTCGTCCCGCCGAATTCCCCCTGATCGACACGCTCGATATCAGACGCCGGCCGACCGTTCGCGTTGAACCGGCGCATCGAAATCACGTAATCCTCGTCGGCGGCTGTCGCCCAAGCCACCACGAATCGGCCATCCACCGCCACCGCCAGCGACGGCTCAACGTGGGCACGGTCCTCGACATCGCAAACCGCGAACTCATCACCAAGGAACGAACCCTCCGCATCGAACCGTCGAGCCATAATGCCCGACGGCAAAAACGGGTCGCCCCACCGCTGCCAGACAACAACCGTTCGACCGCCCGCGTCCGATCGAATGACGGGTTGGCCATCCCGGAATGAATCCGACTGATCGACACGGACACTCTCGCCGGTCGGCTGGCCTTCGATCCCGAATCGGCGCGAGAACACGCGACTCAGCCCATCGTCATGCCCTTGCGATACCCACACGACGCTCACGCCGCCGTCGGGCAATCCCGCGACCGAGACCGACCGTTGGTGTCCGGCGGACTCTTCACTCACCAGGATTTCCGGCGTCAGCGCGTCCAATTTCTCATCGAATCGTCGAAGCACCGCGCCGCGCCCGTCGCCGTCCTGCCCGAACGACTCCCACGCGACCCACACACCGCCCGCGCCGTCCACAGCGGCGGCGGGCTGCATTTGTGCATCGGCTGTGTAGGTATTGATGTGCGTTTCCGGACCGAGCTTCCGTCCGTGCCGATCGATACGTCGGGCGAAAATTCCGTAGGTTCCTTCCTCCTGCCGCCGACTCTGCCAAACCGCGATAACGTCCCCGTTTCGCATCGGCGCGATCGCCACGGAATCCTGACGGCTGCCGGTGAATGCGTTGGCCTGCACATCGACACGGCCCAGCAAACGCCCGCCAATCGAAATGGATTCCGATCGCCCAGCGGCAGTCGGCTCAGTCGCCGTGAACGTGTGCAAACGAGGGCTGTTCGCTTCGCGTGAAACGTTGCAGCCGGTCAGCATCGCGGCGTAGACCGCTGTTACGAGTACTCGATTCATCGTGTTGACCCCGGGAATGTGTTCCTGCGACTCGCCAGCTCGCACCCATCGACGGGTCGATAATCTCCCCGAAGTGAAAACCGCGATGCAATGAATAATAGCTGTTCGGCGGAAAGCAAGTCAACGCGAAGCCCGGTCTTTGGCGACCGATTGCGGGCGTGCCGAAAAAAAACAAAGTGTCAAACCAAGACAGGTTCACCGGAGTCGATAAGAGCTTCGTTTCGCTGCTCCAAAAGCGGACGAAGCTCCACAAACTGCTTGGCCATCGCGCTTTGCGGGTCCGCGTCGAGCATGCGCTGACCGATATCGAGGGCCTCGGCCAGTTGACCGTCGAACAGCGCCTCGCGGAACGCGGTCCGAAAATCCGACGGGGCGTCATCGGACTCGGCAGCCTGCTCGTCCGATAACGCATCCTGCTCCATCGCGAGCGGTTCGAGCGCTTCCGCCGGCTCGGTCAAACGAGGATAGGCATCGGATTGAACGTCGGCAGCGACCAGTTCATCAACCCGTTCTTCGCTCGCTCCCAGTTCGACCGTCGGACGGGCCTCCGCGAGCGACGCCTGAAGCTCTGCGATACGGTCCGATAATTCCAGGATCGATTGACGGTTGGCGTTCACGACGGCGGCCATCTGCGACACGCAATGCATGCCGATGCCCAGCCCGATCGATCCCCACACCACGCCCGCACCGATCAGCGACTGAAACACCTCACGGCGAAAGGCGGCGGCGAAGACATACCACAGCGCCAGCAATGCAAAGCCGCCGAAAAAGATGTAAATCGCCCACTGTGCCCGCTGAATCCACTTCGCTGAAATGCCCTGCTCAAACATGCTTTTCCCGTCGATCCTTGACGTTGGCGCCCGTTCGCCTCCTGTTCTGCTAAATTAGCCGACAGTGCGATTCGATTCAATGCACACAAGCGAAATAGATTATGGGACTAAGCGCCAAACACTTACCTAAATGCCTGCGACGAGCGGAATGAATTGCGGACTACAACGATTTTTCGTTTTGGGAAGGTAGTGTTATCTGAATGAGTCCGTGATCGTCCGGCTCGTTCAAGGTCGATCGGTCGGGCCTGGGAAAGTCTGCCAGATCGCTGGCCAGCGGAATCGTCGCCTCGATCCAAACGCATTCGTCGAGCGTCTCGATCCGCGCCGCCCCCAGCCCAGCCGGTATGAGCACGGTGTCACCCGACGCGAACGACAAGGTCTCGGAATTGTTGTCGAAAGTGACCCGCCCTTTCCCTTCGAGCACGATCCAGACGATCAATTCACCCGTGGGAATCTCCTGATTGACGCCCTCCACCATGCGCACACGCTCGAGGATGAACGAATCGCTGAGCACCAGCCGGGTGACCGAGGTCCACACGCTTCCGACGTGTGACCGCTCCTGCTGAGCGGACGTGTCCGAGTCGAAATGGATGCACTCCATCGCCTGCTCAATGTGCAGCTCCCGCCCCTTGCCCGTCGAAGCGTCGATGCGGTCCCAATCGTACACGCGGTACGTAATGTCCGATGGCGTCTGCACTTCCGCCACCACGACGCCAGCCCCCAGCGCGTGAATCGTGCCGCTGGGCAGATAGTAGCAGTGTCCTTTTTTGACCGGGATGCGCTTCAGCATTTCCGGCACACGCCCCTCGCTAATGGCCGCCGCGAACGACTCCCGCGTCACGCCATCCTTGAAGCCGTGGTAAATGGCTCCGTCCGGCTCGGCATGCAGCACGTACCACGCTTCATTCTTAACGCGCACGTTTCCGCCCAGCTTGCGGGCCATCGCCTCGTCCGGATGGACCTGAACGCTCAAATCCTGCTGGGCGTCGAGGAATTTGATCAACAGCGGGAATCGACCCTCGAAAAGCTCCGCCCGTCCCATTAGGCCCGTGCCCCACTCCTTCACAAGCTGACCGAGGGTTTTGCCCTTGGCGGGTCCGTCGCGTACGACCGATTGATCGTTTTCCAGGTCAGCCAACTCCCAGGATTCGCCGATCGGCTCGGACGGCGGGAGCTGCTTGGGGAAAATCTGTTCGAGCAGGCGCCCCCCCCATATCTTGGGTTTGAAGATCGGCTGAAATATCAGCGGGCAAATGCGCAACGTGAATACCTCCTGACAGTCATCATCGGATTTTACGAGCCATTTCGGCAACCGCAACCGCGAATCAGCCGCAACCACGCTTGTCGAAGCCCGCCCAGCATCGTACAGTGCGGTGCGTTTGCCCCCGCAGAGTCGATATCGGCTGCAACATACGCCTGGTAAAGGAGTTGGAAGCAATGAGCGAAGAATCCACAACGCCCGAAAAGTCCGAAACGATCTCGTTCGACGATTTCGTGAAGGTCAAACTGCGTGTCGGCAAGGTCATCGAAGCCGCCGACCATCCCAACGCCGACAAGCTCCTCGTGCTCAAGGTCGATCTCGGCGACGAGCAGCGTCAAATCTGTGCGGGGCTGAAGGGGGTCTACACGCCGGAGCAGTTGCTGGGCAAGAATCTGATCATCGTTGCCAACCTGTCCTCGCGCATGATGCGCGGCGTTGAATCCCAGGGAATGCTTTTGGCTGCCAGCGACGCCGACCACACACAGACGGTCACGCTGACCACGTCCGAGGACATCCCCCCGGGTGCCTTCGTGAGCTGACGTCGCAAGGGGAGCGTTAATCCGTGGATGCGACCCATTCCACAACCCCCGACGAAAAAAGACACGTACCGATCGCCTCCGTAATCCAAAGTCTCACCGAGCGTCGGGTTTCGCCGGATTGAGCTTGTCATGCACCGTGGACGCGAGATGGAGGCCGACCGCTCGCTCCTCGTCGATAACCGTGATCGCGCCAGCCTGCACCAGATCCGCATAGTATCGATGGTACCTCGCCCGGGCGATGACAGGCGTCTGCGGTGACCGCGAGCGAACCTGCTCGATAACCTGCCGTGCTGTGGCGGGGTCCGGGACCGTTACCACGACAGCAGCAGCCGTTGCGACGCGCGCATGTTCCAGCATTTCTGCGCGGGTGGCGTCGCCGATGTGCGTGCGAAGACCGTCGGCCTGTGCCACAGCCGCCGATTTTACGCTCAATTCGATAACCACGACTGTTGTCCGCTCATCTTCCTTTAATGCATTGGCGACAGCTTGGCCTGCCGGGCCAAAACCCACGATCACGATGTGGCCGACCAGTTTCTCGGCGGACGTGCGAGATGCTTCCTCTTTAAGCGACGCCCGAGTTCCGTCCTTCGAAATCCTGCCCACAGCGTTTACGAGATGCGGTGCGAGCGCCACCAGATACGGTGTGAGAAACAGCGTGGCAATTGTCGCCGCGATAATCAGTTCGAACAACTCGCTGTCGATCAACCGGCCATGCCGCGCCACCTCGGCGAGCACAAACGAAAACTCGCCCACCTGGGCCAGGCAAACACCGGTGGCTACTGCATGGCTGGGGGAGGATCGGAAAATGCGTGCGATGCCGGAGATCACAATGGCTTTTCCGAACACGATGGCGGCTACGACAGCCGCGACCAGCGTCCAGTTTTCCAGCACCCACGCCGGATTGCCCAGCATGCCGATCGAGCTGAAGAACAAAGTCACGAACAGCGTTCGCAAAGAGGCGACGTCAGCTCGGATTTGCGTGGCGAAGGGTGACTCAGCCAGGAGCAGGCCGGCGATGAACGCTCCAAATACCGGCGAGAGACCCAGCTTGTGCGATACCCAGGCCGCCCCCACGGCTGTGACCATCGCCAGCAGAATGGGCAGATCCCGATTTTGTGCCGCTTCTTTGGCGCGTAACAGCAACGGCACGATGTAGTTGAGCAACAGAAAGAGCGCTGCGACCAGCAACCCCGCCACGCCGGCCGCCCGACCCAAATCCCACGCGATGTGAGCCGCTGTAGTCGGGCCTTCGCCGCCCAAGGCTGTCACGACCAGCACGAGCGGAACGACCGCGATGTCCTGCAAGAGCAGGATGCCCAGCGCATTGCGACCGTAGATACCGTCGATTTCCGCGCGACTCACCAGGAGACGCAACACGCAGGCGGTACTGCTGAGTGCTACTATTGCGCCGACAGCCAGTGCCGAACGCCCGCTGACGCCCAAAGCCATGCATGCCCCAGCCGCCAGAGCGATGGTCAACGATACCTGAACGGTTCCCCCGCCAAGAGCGATCGGCCCGATGGTGCGCAGCCGCCGCCAGGAGAATTCCAGCCCGATCGTGAACAACAACAAAGCCACGCCAAGTTCCGCGATGGTGGCCACCGCTTTGTGACTCGGCATCAGATCGAGGGCATTGGGCCCCAGCAGCGTGCCGGCGAGCAGGTAGCCGAGGATCGCGCTTTGTTTGAGTCGCTCGGCCAACACCCCGAGCAGCAGTGCGGCCAGCAACAGGATCAATACGTCAAGAAGTGCCGCCCAGAGGTTCATGAAAATAACCGGTTGATGTCGGCACACGGCACCAACGCTACGACGTGCGTGGTTTTGGCCCGCGGATCGAATTTGCAGGTATTACCCATGTCATCGCAGGCTATCCGGCCCTTCTGTCCCGGACAATATCGCTGTTTTCTGATGAAGGAGCGTGTCTTACTTGGGGGAGTGGTTGAATGGTCGCGGTTGACGGGGATGGCTTTGCGCGGTAGTCAATGTGGGGCATTAGCTGAAAGGAAATGCTGCCGATGCCCACACCCCCCATCGATCCGTACCGAAGTATTCCACTCGCGCTGACGTTTGACGATGTGCTGCTCGTTCCGCAGCGGTCGTCGGCTGTCCCCGAGAAGATCGACGTGGCTACGCAACTCACGCGGGACATCCGGCTGAACATACCACTGATTTCGGCTCCGATGGACACTGTGACCGAATCCGCCCTGGCCATCGTGTTGGCTCAGGAGGGCGGCATGGGCATTATTCACAAGAATCTCTCGATCGAGGATCAGTGTCGGGAGGTTCACAAGGTCAAGCGCAGCGAGAGCGGCATTATTACCGATCCGTTCACGCTTCGACCGGCCGACTCCGTCGAAAAGACACAGCAACTGATGCAGCGTCAGAATGTCTCCGGCGTGCCTATTACCGAGGAAGACGGCACGCTGCGGGGCATCATCACGCGACGCGACATGAAGTTTCTCGAATCCGCCGGCCAAACGAACGCGGAGGTCATGACCGCTGCTAATCTGGTGACCGCCCCGCCGGACACCACGCTGCCCGAAGCGGATCGCATTCTCAACAAAGCCAAGGTCGAAAAACTGCTTCTGGTCAACGAGGACGGGCGGCTGGCAGGCTTGATTACGATGCGCGATATCGAGCGAAGTCGCGACTTCCAGCAGAGTTGCAAGGATGAACGCGGTCGGCTTCGCGTCGGGGCAGCCGTCGGCGTGTTTGATTTCGAGCGCATCGAATCGCTGATCGCCGAAGGGGTCGATGTGGTGGTCGTCGATACCGCCCACGGCCACAGTGACAACGTCATCAACACCGTGCGAGAGATTCGTTCGCGATATGAGGTTGGTGTTATCGCGGGCAACATCGCGACGCGCCAAGCCGCCGCCGATCTGATCGATGCCGGTGCGGACGCTTTGAAGGTCGGGATCGGTCCGGGCAGCATCTGCACCACGCGCGTCGTGGCTGGCGTCGGCGTGCCGCAATTGACCGCCATTATGGAGGTTTTCGCGGTGGCTCACGATGCGGGCGTGCCGGTGATTTCCGACGGAGGCATCCGGCGATCGGGCGACATTCCCAAGGCGCTCGCTGCCGGTGCCCATTGTGTGATGCTCGGATCGCTGTTCGCGGGGCTGGAGGAATCGCCCGGTGAGCAGGTGACATGGAAGGGCCGGCGATTCAAGGAATACCGTGGGATGGGTTCGCTGGGAGCGATGGCCAAAGGGTCGGCCGACCGCTACAGTCAGGCGGATCGCGTTGGCAACGGCAAGTTCGTTCCCGAGGGTGTTGAGGGTCGCGTGCCGTTCCGAGGCCCGCTTTCGGACTTTGTGTATCAACTTGTCGGCGGCCTGAAATCGGGCATGGGTTATTGTGGTGCAATCACGATTGACGCCCTACGCGAGAACGCGGTATTTTGTCGGGTAACGCACGCGGGGCTGCTGGAATCGCACCCGCATGATGTCTCCATTACGAAAGAGTCTCCGAATTATGAGATTGAATACCTTTCGGAAAAATAGTCTCGCACTTGGCTGCGGGTTGCTGCCGGCGATTGCGATGTGTCTGAGCGCCGGTTGTCATGAGTTTCCCAACACCTTCACCGACGATTTGCCCAGAACGGACACGATTACGACGGCGTCCATGCATCGTGCTCAGATGTCGACCGCGGAATCCGTACGTTGGCCTCGGGAGTTTGAGGAGTACCACATCGGGGCTCAATCCGGCGTGGTCGCGCACGCTCCTTTGTGGATGGAAGATCCGTACGAAATGAACGGCAGCAACGACGGGCGCTTCAAGACGAGGGGGGAAGATTACGTCTACTTTTGGTACGGCACGGGACGGTTCTTTGTGAACCTCGTGCTGATGCCGTTCAGCATGGTGTTCGATCATGTCGGTGACGTGCAGTGCAGTGACGGCGTCGAGCAACAATCGCGGCGGAGGTGGTTGCCGGCCTACGATGCGGAACCGTGTCGGGACGCCCCCATGCCGCCGGACGCGCATCCGGCTGGAACGTATGCGGCGACAGCGGACAATCCGATGGAACCCGCGGCTGATGAGGCTGCGGAGGAGGCGGTTGAAGAATAGCCGATCGCGACTTCGCCCAGATTGATCGTTCGCCTGCGGGCTGCGAATCGCCCGGCCAATCACGGCAGGGGGATTCGTCGCGCCAATGTCCGGAATGCGCCGAACCCTACATCGTGTCTGATTTGGGCAAGTGCCCGAGTTGCGGGGCGATTGTGTTCGACACAGTCACCAGTGACGACGGAACACCCTACGCGAAGGCGGCCCGACGCGATCGCAGCGTACTTAGTGAAACGCGTCGTTGGATTCGTCGTGCCGGCGCGGATCGTCTTCGTCACCTGACATTGATGCGACCGTCCGAAGCGTCACGATCATTCGCCCGCCGGCATCGCGTTCTTCTGGTGGCTGCGGCTGTCTTATGCGAACTGGTCGGCGTTGGGTGGCATCGCGTGGTGCGCACGCCTGACAATGCATCTCACCTCGTTTTGACGCCCGAGGGGCGCGGCTGGACACATGTGCTGTCGGCTGACTACCTGCCGAACGAGTTCGGATGCGTCGCTCTGTGGATCAACCCTGTTCGCATGGCTGTCGCGATCGTGCCGCTGGTGATGACTGCCTGGGCGATGGTTGCTCTGATGGAGCTGGTGGTCGGTGCGGGCGTGCGGCGATCACTGTCACCCGCTCAACGCGACGAGGGGCGGTTTGGGGCTGCGCTGCACTACGGGAGTGTTTGGTATTTGTGGGTATGGTTGGCAGCCGTCGTGTTCGCCACTGCGCCGCTTTTCGACTTGTGGGAAGTCGCTCGGTGGCCTTTGTCGCCGCCACGGGAAACACCGCTGCGCGGCGCCGCCGCCATGATGGGCGTGACTGCGTTGATGTGGTGGCTGTTCATGTTGCGGCTGGCCCAGACGTCGCCTCTTCCCGGTCGCAGGCGTCTGACGACATTCGTCGCGATTGCTCCGCTTATCGTTGGCGGAATTGTCGCGGTGTGGCAGGTCGGTTTGACGTTTTCGTATGAATTCTGTTGGCCTCTGTTACGATTAACCTGGTGAATCAGTGAACAAGCCGGTCGAAACCATTGCAGTTCTGAACTTCGGCAGTCAGTACACGCAGCTCATCGCGCGGCGTGTCCGCGAGCACAACGTTCGCAGCATCATCACCGGGCCTGAGGTGTCAGCCGATGCGCTGCGGGCCGAGAATGTTGTGGGGCTGATCTTGTCCGGCGGCCCGTCGAGCGTGTATGCCGAAGGTGCCCCGCGGTGCGACCCTTCCGTCCTCGGTATGGGCGTTCCGATTCTTGGTATTTGTTACGGTATGCAGATCGCATGCGAAGCGCTCGGTGGTCGCGTGAACGCGACGGCTACACGCGAGTATGGCCGGACACGACTTAGCGTGATGCGCAAAGAGAGCATTCTTCGACACTTGTCGCCCGTGACGGATGTCTGGATGAGCCACGGCGACATCGTGAACGAACTCGGTGCGGATTTCGAGTCGCTCGCGGAAACGGAAACCTGTCCGTTTGCAGTCGTACGCCACCGCACGAAACCCGTGTTCGGCGTGCAGTTTCACCCGGAGGTCACACACACGCCGGAAGGCTCACTGATTATTCGCAGCTTTCTTTTCGACGTGTGCAGGTGCAAGGGTGATTGGCAACTGGGCGACATTCTTCGCGTCACGACCGAGCGCCTGCGTCAACGGGTCATGGACGACGAGCGCGTTATCTGCGGACTGTCGGGCGGCGTGGACAGTTCCGTCACCGCAGCCCTGCTGCATCGGGCCATCGGCGACCGGCTTGTCTGCATCTTTGTTGACAATGGCTTAATGCGACAAGGTGAAGTCGAGCTGGTCGAAGCCACTTTCAAAGACCATTTCAAGATCGATCTGCGCGTGGCGCGTGCAGCCGATCGCTTCCTTTCAAAGCTTGATGGTATTGCCGATCCGCAGGAAAAGCGACGCATCATAGGCCACGAATTCATCGCGGTATTCAAAGACGAAGCCAAGCGCATCCCAAACGCGAAGTACCTCGCTCAAGGGACGCTCTACCCCGATGTAATCGAGTCAGGCCACAGCGTCGGCGGAACAGCCGCGAACATCAAGCTGCACCACAATGTCGGCGGGCTGCCGGCGGAACTTGGGTTCGAACTGATCGAGCCGTTACGCGAATTGTTCAAAGACGAAGTGCGTTTGCTCGGAAAGCAGTTGGGATTGCCGTACCACATCGCATGGCGACATCCGTTCCCGGGGCCTGGATTGGCGGTCCGCGTGATCGGGGCTGTCACACCGGAAAAACTGGCTGTGTTGCGACAGGCCGACAAGATCATGCTCGACGAAATCGTGGCAGCCGACTGGTACCCCAAAATCGCTCAAGCGTTGGTGGTGCTGTTGCCCGTGCAGGCCGTCGGCGTGATGGGCGACGACCGCAGCTATCGCGATCAATATGTCGCCTGCCTGCGGTTCGTCGAATCCACGGATTTCATGACGGCAGACTGGGTACACATCGATCACGATGTCCTGGGCCGCATCGCCACCAGGATCATGAACGAAGTCCACGGCATTAATCGTGTGGTGTACGACATATCCAGCAAACCGCCGGCTACCATCGAATGGGAATGAGCGGGCGAAGCCGTCGCTCGACGACCTTCCCGCCTTGTATAGACCGAACACGCTTTGCCCTGTTTGCCTATTGCCTGTATTTTCACAGGACGCTTTCCGTGCCGGACGGTCTGAATGGCGCATTGCAAAACAACGGTGTCAGAATCTGTCACCCCTCTCTTGTCATTCTACGATTTTATTCTTGACGCTTTTGATGCGGTTGCAGTGGAGAATATGTCCTATCGGACATAGAAAGTCCGCAGTCAGCCGGGGAATGCGTCATGGGTG
>JAJRSP010000144.1 GCA_024278775.1 Planctomycetota bacterium | reverse complement strand
TGGGACGGGCCGGAAACCTCTCAACCCCACGCGAGGATACGATGGCCCCCGCAAGCTGACAAAGGCAATACGTCCGACAACCATGCCAACGAAGATATCATACGTCCCTGTCACACTATTGCTTTTTCAGGGACGACTACACAGAGGGAAGTCGAAACGTCTCGCGTCCCCCCACCGTCGAAACATTTCTCGCGGACCGGACTCACGGATCGTTTCGGCATCGAACCGGAGTCCTTTCCTGGATATGTCATCAAGCGGGTCATCAAGCGCGGCGGTCAAGGCGTGGTCTATGAAGCCATTCACGAAGCCACGAACAGATCCGTCGCCATCAAAGTGAGCTACGAGTCCATGCGTCGCGACCCCACGAGCCGTGTTCGCATCGCTCGCGAAGTCGAGGTCCTCTCCAGGATTCGCCATCCGAACATCGTCCGACTGACCGACGGCGGCGAGGTCAACGGACGGTTCTATTTCGTCACGGACTACATCCACGGCACCGCATTGGATCAACACCTGAAGACCACCAACTACTCCGCACGCGAAATCGTATTACTCTTCACCACCATCTGCGACGCCGCCAATGCAGCGCACCAGCGTGGCGTGGTACACCGTGACCTCAAACCAAGCAACATCCTCATTGATGACCAGTGCGCCCCGCACATCCTCGACTTTGGATTGGCAAAGCTGGCCACACAGGATGAGCACTCCGCTCCGCGATGGGAGCAGATGACGGCCACGGGACAGTTCTTGGGATCGCTTCCATGGGCGACACCGGAACAGGTGGAGGGCAAATCCCATCTCATCGACTGTCGCACGGATGTCTACGCACTCGGCGTCATGCTCTATCACGCGTTGACCAACCGATTCCCGTATGACGTATGCACTTCCACGCGAGTCGCCATGGAAAGCATCCAACACACGAAACCCCGGAACCTCAGCACCGCCGACTTATCGTTCGACGATGATCTACAAACAATCGTACTCAAATGCCTCAGCAAAGAACCCGAACGCCGCTACCGGAATGCCGGTGAACTTGCCGCCGAACTGCGTCGATTCCTGGCGGGTGAACCGATCGACGCCAAACGCGACAGCCGCAGTTACGTACTCTCCAGAGCCATTCTCCGGCACCGCGTCGCCGCGGCCGGCATCGCCTTGGCCGCTGTCATGACGGTGATCTACGCCCTCACCATCACCGTGCTGTACCGCGGGGCGACCGAAGCCCGGCAGAGCACCTTGGCCGCCGTCGCACGCGAAAGGTCACGAGCCGACGCGCAACACGAAACCATTGAGTTTCTGGTGGACGAGGTGTCATCCAAGCTGGCCCACATACCCGGCGCGATAAAAGCCAGGCGATTGGCTCTGAAGGGGGCCTATCGACGGCTCTCCACACTGGACGCCGGGGCACCGGATCATCCCAAGCTGCGAGCCACCACGCTCAGTATGCTCGGAGATATTTTACAGGCACTCGGCGACTACGACGGTGCCCTGGCTCATGTCCGTGAAGCGTTAGGACTGTATGAAACACTGAGTGAGGCGGATCCGCATCACCCCGATCGGCGCGCCGACCTTTCGATCGCCCTGGTTCGTGTGGGTGATGTACTCGGCGATCTTGACGATTACGCACCCCGCCGGGCACTATACGAAAGAGCGCTCGCCATCGACGAAGCACTGGCCGAAGCGTTCCCCAACAACTTACACTATCGCGACAATCTGCTGTGGAGCTATGAGAGAATCGGCGCGGATTCATTTCGAAAAGGTGATTTGGAAACAGCGCTGGTCTTTTTCCGAAAACAACGAGCCGTGGCGGAACAACTCGCCGCAAACGAACCGGAGAACTCAACACGGGCCTTCGCACTCTACCGCGCGATTCGACACCTGGATCACACCGTGTCACAACGCGGAGATGTCGAGCAATCACAGGCCTATGTTGACGAACTGGTAACGCTTGCCACCAATCGAACCAAACGCCATCCTCATGATGCCGAGGCGCGTTTTCAACTAACGACGATCTACCAATGGGCGGGTAACCACGCCGCCGCCTGCGGGCAAACCAAAAAGGCCGGCGCGTTTTATCAACGCGCGCTGCAATCACACCAAGAGGACATCACCGCAGCGGAAGACGAAAGGCGTCTCCTCCAACTCGCCAGAATCTACAGCAATCTCGGCCAAATGCGACGCCAGGCCGGTGACGTGACGGAAGCCATTGATCAGCTTCGCGCGGCCCTCAGTACGGCGGAACGACTCTATCATCTGGCTCCGCACGCCTCGACAAGTCAGATTTGCGTCTTTCTGGCCCTTCGCGACTTGACCATCGTCCTGGAAGAAGCTGGTCGTGATGATGCCGCCCGGGCCTATTTCGATCGCGCCGTTCTGGTCGGCGAGCACCTGCTCGAACAGGGACGTGTCCAGCCGGACCACGCCGCCATCATCTCCGAGTCCCTCGTCTTCCGTACCCCATCCGAATTTCGAAACGAACCGCTGATGATCATGACCCTTGAGGATGTGACTTCGGACGACCACGCCGTACCCACGGCGTCGCACGTACTGCTTTCCCTCCTTTACCTCGCCCGGGGTGATACGCATCGCGCCCTCGACACCGTCAAGTCATCGCTGGCCTCGCTTCCCGTCGAAGCCCGAGGTCTCCGATCCCTCCTTCTTCGAGCCTTGGACCAAATATCCGAAGACACCCGCCACCCCGCCGGCCGGGTGATTGCGACCGCCGCACGCTCCCACGGGACATAATTAGCTCACCGAACAACATGTCTGCCTGTTTTGTCGATTCTCTCACCCAAAACGGCGTTAGAGCCCACTAATTCGCCCGAATGATCGGACCAAATTGCCCGGGTTTTAACATCACAGGTAGAATTACGGCTATGATAGGTAGAGCGGGAGCGGTGTCCCTGGCTGGTGTCGCCGCTTGACGGAATGGGAGGCGTACGAATAGGACGTACGGCGACGGGGGGAGGCGTTGTGCGCAAGTGGGCAACGTCACGATCTGGACACACCACTTGTTTGGAAGGGCCGCGTAAGTGAGCCATACCCCAAACAGCTATCTGCAACTCGCCCGCTTCACGCCGTGCGTGGGGGCGTTGGTGGCGCTCGTAATGTGCGCGCCGGCACCGGCCGGAGAACTCGTGCCCTGCGAGGACCTATGCGCCGAGCTTAGCTATCGTGTCGCCGACGACTGCCTGCACAACGGCAATTCAAAGGATCAATGCCTGACTGCGGCGCTCTTTTTCCTTCAGAACTGTTATCTGGATCCGTGCCAGACTCCGGATATGGAGGTGTCATGCACCGTCATTTGTGAAGGTGCGGGCCGCGCGAGCGCCAGGGAATGTACGATGCGTGACGGCTTTCCGGAGTTATGCGCTGAAGTCGATCGTCTCAATTTCGTGCATTGTCTTGACGATCTGTGTCAAGTCGATCTTCCAAGTCTGCCATGCGAAGTAGAGTGCCACATGGATGCGGAAAAAGCACTCATCGACTGTGTGGACGATGGTTTTTCGTGGGAAAGCTGCGTACTAGCCGCCCTCGCACAAGCCCAGCTCTGTATCTTAGAAGAGTGCACACCGTCGCCCGGCTGCGGTAGCAACTGCATGGCCACGGTTTACCAAGATCGTCCCGGTGACGCCGTGTTTCGACCGACGGATATCAACCGAACCGCGCCGTTTGATCCGGACCACCGGGGTCCGATCGACCTGTTGTCGATACGAATCGGCGGCTGGACCCCCACCGTCATACCGGTGGAGGCGCTCGCCGACGCCTTCGCGGGCACCTTCACACTCAACGCCGACTTCGTACGGATTGACCTCGTCATTCGCGGACTGGTCAACCCGCCCGGCCCCCTTGGACCCGGACTGTCCAACCCCTACCGATACGGGTCCAACCCGCTGTACGGTTTTGTCGAGATCGATATGGATCACGACATCGACACGGGTGGCGAACTCGCTACCCCTCAGTTTCGTTACCTCAGCAATGTGGCGCGGTTTGGTGGCCGCTCGTCCCGACCGGAGTTCTTTCACCGCGTGCTGACGGACGGTGCCGATCTTGATAGTGATTATGAAACGCCACCGTTCATCGAACGACAAGGCGAGGAATTTCACATCGCCCTGGTGGGAAACCATATCGCAGAGATTATGGTCATCGACGGCGATACCGACCGACAATTCGAGGCGGGTGAGTCATGGCTTGTCCTCGGGCAACACTTCCATCGTGCGCACGGTTTCGAGCCATTCAGCTTCGTAGTAGGTGGGGATGTGGCCGGAGAATACTTACCCGCGCACCCGATGCTTTTCACCCATGACCCCCAACGTAACATCACACGCGTCTCTCTGATCTTCCCGCTAACCCAGGCCGGGGCGGCTACCATGCGCGGAGAGCCCGAAGAACCAGTCAATAGCGACCCCACGGATCAGGCGTCGGTGTTTGAGGCGCTTGTCGACCTGCGTGAGAGTGCGGACTTCATACTCCAAATAGCCCCGACCGGGCTTCCGGAAGAACAGATCATCCTCGGCTGGTCCGGGAAAAAGCCGGGGGCTTTTCTCGACCCCCGGACGTGGTCGCTCACAGCCCTCCTGGGCACGAGCTACATCCCCCCGGGTCCGACCAACGCGTTTTTTGTCTGGACAGATGTCTTTCCCGACACGGAGATCGGTGACGTCGATGGCAGCGGATTCCGCGGACCCCATGATGCCCGCCTCGTTACGGAATGGGCCAACGACAACGATTTTCGTGACGGGGTTCTCGACCAATCCGCACCCGTACCTTTCTCTTCCTCGCGTTTTTCAATCTTCGATGTCAATTATGACGCTGTAGTGGATCATCGAGATGTGTCTCTTTCCACCGGCGACAGCGACCAAGACGGGGACGCGGATCTCCGGGATTTTGCCCGCTTGCAGCTCTGTTTTGGGAAAGAATCCGCCACGGGCATATGCCTTACCCATGATTTCGACCGCAATTTAAGCATCGATAACGCCGATACGGCCTTCTTCCGCTGGTCCATGGACGGACCGGATTCACAATAGCTCCCACCTTTTCTCGGACGATACTGGTAAAACTGAGATCAATGTGCTATGCTGGGGACCCCTCTAGGGGGACTGGAAAGGATGCGTCGTGCGAATGGTCCGCGACATGATGGGTGTAGGCTCGCGAAGGCGTCGTGGTATGCGCACGCCGATGTTCCGCGCAGGCTTTACACTCATCGAGACTTTGGTGGTCGCCGGCATTGCCACCGTGCTCATGGGTATCCTCATTCCCGTACTCGCCTCGGCGCGATCCAGTGCAAAGTCACTTGTCTGTTCCTCCAACATGCGCTCCTCTGCCATTCAGTTTGCCGAGTTCGCATCGGGTGAATCGCCCAATGGTCGCGGAGACAGCGAACAACTTGGCAAATATCGGTTCTTCGTGAACGATGCGCAAGATATGCTGTATGGACTGGATGAGTTTTGGGATCGAAAGGAAGCCACCGCCGAAATCAAAAGCGGCAGTGAGCTCATGCTCTGCCCGGCCGTCGCCGGCAACCTCACTAAACAGCGCGGGTTCCCCTGTGGTAGCGGCGCACTATCACCTTCCGAAAATGTTTCTATTGCCTTCAACATGCGACTCTATCGCGCGCCGATCTCGTTCCGCAGGCGTCAAGTGCTGGCACCCGCAGCCGCCACCTCCGTACCTCGTGGCATCGTCAATCGACCCTATGTGCCGATCCTGATGGATGTCGATGGCAAAGAGGCGGTGCGACGATCGCTCGATCCGTTCTACACGGCCCCCCCGATCGATCAGGATGACGCCTACTCCGACGGACGGTACTGGATGCCATCTTCCCGTCACAGCAAGAAAACCAACGTCGCGTTTATGGGCGGACATGTGTTGCGGAGCGCTGCGCCGGCCGATGAACACTGGGACTGGTCCTACCAGGCCGAGTCGGGTCAATAACCGCGATCAAGAATCGACAGCGCTGACGCTCATGCGCATCCGATCCAAACTCATCGTGCTGCTGTGTGGCTTTGCCGTATTTGCCGTGCTTGCCGCTTCGGCCACCATCTATGCCGTACACTGGCGAATTGAATCGGCCGTCGAAAACTTCGAGCAAACCATAGGCGAAACAGTCCGTATCGAACGGCTCCAACTCGCCCTCACCAAGCAGCTCCTCTATCTGAAAGGGGTCATCAACGGTGATGCCGACGCCACGGAACGATTCTTCGCCGGTCGTGACGAATGCCTGACCCGACTGAAGCAGACGGCCCGATTCACCCAGGACGCCGGAGACCGGGTCCGCTCGGCTGAGCTACTACGGCTGACCGAGAGTTTTGAGCTGGCCACCGATACCTGCCTCGCACGTCTGGACCACGGAGACACGGCGGGAGCGCGAGTGGTTTTCACGAATCGCATCGAAAAAGAGATTGAACCCGAAATCACCTCCCACCTTCGCGACGCAGTGCGGAGATTGGAGGCGGCACGAAACACGGCGGCCCGGGGTCTTAGCACCATATCGCAACAGATCTTCGGCCTCACGCTGAGCGTCGGGGCGTTCGGCGTACTGCTCGTAATCATCGGTGCCATGCTGATCCGACGGTGGCTGATGACCCCGATGACTTCGTTGGCGATCGCCGCCGACCACTATCGAGACGGAGACTTTAGCTTCCGCGTTCGCGCGGGCTCGGATGACGAGCTCGGACACCTCGGACAGGCACTCAACGATATGGCCCAGTCGGTGGCGAAAGCACAATCCGATCTTCGCTCATCCGAAGTCAAGTACCGGTCTCTCTTTCGGAACCTGCGTGACGCGGTCGTCATCGTGGACGTGAAGACAAACATCGTCGAGTTCCACGAGGGAGAGGCGCAGTCGCTCGGTATCGAAGGCCAGCAACACATCGGTCGCCCGCTGCTGGAGGTATGGCCCGAGTGGACGACGGCCACTCCGGATTGGCCCGGCGTCATCACCTTTGCGGTTGTTCACGGAAAGAGGTTTCGTGCCACCGATGTCGCCATACCGCAGCCCAACCTTCCCGACAGCAATGCCATGCTCGATTTCCTCGTATATCGTATCGAGGTCGGTGAGGAACGGCTGGCCGCCATCGTCGTTCGTGATATGTCCGACCGTCACCGTTTGCAACGCAAGCTGCGCCAGGCAGAAACCATGGAAGCTGTAGGTACTTTGGCGGGCGGATTGGCTCACGACTTCAACAATCTACTCGCCAGTGTCACCGGTTCACTGTCACTCCTCGCCCCCGACATCGCCAACCCCGCACACGCCGAACGCATCCGCACGGTTCTCAAAACCTGTTGGCAGGCCTCCGCCCTATCACGAAAACTTCTCAACTTCGCCACCAGTGCCCACGGCTCACCACAAACTTTTTCGATCGGGCATACCATCACGACCATACTCGATTCCTTCGACCCCTCTTTCTTCGAAGGCGTCACGATCAAAAAACAGTTAACCGCCGAGATTACCGTCCGAATGGATCCCGACCAGTTCACGCAAATCGTGCTCAACCTGCTGCGTAACGCGCGCGATGCGATGCCCCAAGGCGGCACGATTAGCGTCAGTATCGCACACAGCACGGAGTGTCACCCCGACGAACCGTCTCACGAAAACACCTTTGGCGTCCTCACGGTGCAAGATACCGGTATCGGCATGTCACCTGATGTGCAGCGGCGTATCTTCGAACCGTTGTTCACCACCAAATCGCGGGCGGCGCGGCGCGGCCGCGGACTGGGCCTCTCGGTGGCCTACTCCGCCGTGAAAAACGCCAGCGGGTTCATCCGTATTGAGAGTGTGCCGAACCAAGGCACGACTTTCCGTGTGTACCTCCCCCCCGGAGATGCGCCGCTTCATGCCGTCCCCCTCCAGACCAACGCCGAAGAATCGAAACGAACGACTGTCTTACTTGTCGATCACGACCCGTTGGTCTTGCAAACGTGGAGCGATGCGCTCACGCAATGGCACTACGACGTCTTAACGGCCACCTCGATGGAGCAAGCCCGGCAAGCGCCCGCGAAGGCGTCCTGGCCTCTGCGGCTGGCGGTGATCGACGGGCAATTTGAAGAGAATCAAGGTCTCGCGCTCGCCCAATGTCTCGTGACCGCACAGCCGGACCTGCGGGTCATTCTCACCACCGGGTCGGTGAAGCAGGAAATACCGGATGAGCTACAGGCGACAATCGTGGACCAACTGGTCAAGCCGTTTACGCTCGAAGCACTCCGCGCGGCGCTGGAGCATGCCGCGATGACGGACGCCACACCAAAAACACCGTAGCGCTTCATCACAGCTTACGTGTGGCGTAGACAATGAGTAGCCGGGTGGCATGCCAAGCGAAACGCGGCCATGGTTTCGGGTTGTCGTGGATTCATGCCTGCGCCTAGGCCCAGGCATGCCACTCTCGATCTCGATCAACACGCGTCCACAACGCTGTCGCAAAGCAGCAGTACGGCAGACCTACTTCCGTAAAGAAAACATGAACAGCGCCAGTGCCCGCGCGATTGGCCACGGCTGCCTACAGCTGACCTTGGTCCTTGAGAACCTCCGGATCTATCTCAGACAGCACATATCCGGCCCCGCGAACGGTATGAATAATTCGCGGATGCAGACACCCCTCCACCTTGTTTCGTAGGTAATTCACGTAGACGTTGAGTACATTGCTATCGTCTTCGGCTTCATCACCCCAGACCTCTCGAAGAATACGATCGCGGGAAAGTACTTCCTCCGGATGCCGCATCATAAACGCCAGCAACTCGACCTCACGGGAAGAAAGGGTCAACTCCGAACCGGCCCGTGTCATGGTTCGAGAGAGCAGATCAAGCTCAATATCCGCATAGTGCAGCTTGTGGCGATCCGCTGTTTTTGCGCGACGGAGAATAGCATCCAGCCTGGCGGCCAGCTCATCGACATCAAACGGCTTGCAAAGGTAATCGTCGGCACCGTGTTGGAAACCCTCGACCCGCTCATGAACCGTGTCACGAGCCGTCAGCATCAGAATCGGCGTCTCGTTCCCGGCGGCGCGAAGGCTCTTCGCCAAATCCAACCCACTACCATCCGGAAGCATCAGGTCAAGTACGATGACATCCCACTCGCGTTCCGACAGCATCAAACGCCCCGCGCCAATGGTCGGCGCGTGAGCCACGGTATAACCGAAGGCCACCAGCCTGTCCCTGATGACCACGGCCACCTCCGCATCATCCTCGATCACGATCACGCATGCCGTCGAACTCCCGGCACGAGATTCTTCTAGGTTATGCTTCGGCATCATGCCATGTTTCGCCTATCTTCGTGACAATCGACCAATCCTCACACCCATCCATTACGGACATATCGAGAGACAGGGATTCGGATCCCCGAGAAACGCACGTACAGCCGAGGATATATCTCGGAAATTGATCTCCCCGTTCACCGAACACGAAATACCGGTCTGCCCGGCAAGATCCACCATCTCCACCGCGGTCGGCGGATCTCCCGTGCCCCACTCTCCAAGAAAACCACTCACCACTCGCGAAATATCCTTAAAATCCGAAGTCAGGTTGTTATCCGTATCCCCCCGCAGCCACGTCGTGGTCGCCCGTGGACTGGAAGACACACTCACAACTTCCGATCCGCACTCTGCGCGAACCACGTAGCGAGCCTCCGGGATCACCTCCGGACCGTACACGGCCACTGTGCCCCACGACCCGGCCGCGGCAAACACCGGGCTCACACCCAGCGACCCGTCTGCCTGCACATAGCCAAGCACGCAAGACGCATTCGGACTGTTAGGGTCACCTTCCACCCGCAACGCCACCGGGGTCAAACCCGACGCCACGGTCAATGAAAAATATCGTGACCCCAGAGACACCACCGCCGGTGCCGAGCAGCCGGACGGCTGGGTGAGCATCATCGCCACCGGCGCAGACACCTCCGGCCAGGACAGCACCGTCGTCACGTTGAGACCGGTTACATCGGACCTTCGGATTCGATCCGCGTTCGCCGACGCCCGAGCCCAATACAAATCGACACCATCATCCGATACCGCCAGCGCCACCGGCTCGTCCACATCCGGCCAACTGACCACGGTCTGCACCAAGTGAGTCGTAAGATCCACCGCGCGAATCTGATCGTTTTGGTGGCTCCGCTGCGCCCAAAACATCCGTGAACCAACGGCGTCAAACGCCAGCGCCACCGGACCAGAGACCTCCGGCCACTGCGCCACAACGCCCACTAGCGTGCCGTCCAGGTTGGCTTGCTTGATCTGATCGCCGAAGGTTTGCGCCCAATACAGCTTGCCTCCCGCAGCATCGATTGCGATCGCCACCGGACCGTCCACATCAGGCCAGCCCACAAGCGGTTCGACATTCTGACCGTTAAGGTCCGCGCGAAGGATCTGATCACCGAATAGAAGTTGCTGAGCCCAGTACACTTTTCCACCGACAGAATCAACGGCCAAAGCCACGGCGTTCTGCACGGTCGGCCACTCGACCACAATCTGCGCATCCGCGCCCGTCGGGTCCGTGCTAAGAATACGATCCCCGAAAGTCTGAGACCAGTAGACTCGACCCGTCACGTCATCCACCGCCAAGCCGGTCGCACCGTCCAAGGCCGGCCATTGAAGCACGGTATCCATGAACTGCGAGGTGGGGTCCGCACGTCTCATCGTGTTATCAGCCTGAACCCAGAGCAACTCCCCCACGTCGGCCCGAAGTGTCAGCCCGCACGCCAAGACGAACGCCCACGCCCACGCGACGCCACGTAAAACTCGTCCCCCCAACCCGTTGTTCCGTGTATTGAACAATTGCCCACCCTCGCTCAATCCCGTTCCCCTGACACGTCCTCTTCCCCAAAGCCCTCCCGAACGACAAAGGGAGACGGGACCACCCCCGGCCCCATCTCCCACAGATGTCGCCCATGGTCACTCAACCCGCCACTCGGTTACACCAGAGCGGGTGGGATCGATAACCGAAAAAAGTGGCTACGGGCAGCCGGCAATGCAAGCCTCGCCCGCCGCTCGCGCCTCTTCCGCACAAACGTCACGACTGCCACCGGCGGCCACGCACTGCTCAAACAGATCGTGCGCATCTCGCATACACACCTCCTGGCAAGTCGGCTGAGGGGGCGTCACTCCGCAATTATCCACGAGACACTGCCCGAGTACGTCACGAGCCACGACGCGACATTGATCTTCGGTACCGCCGTTGGCTCGACAGGTCTTGTAGGCGTCTTCTGCCAACTCCTCACATCGACGCGCACAATGATCCACGGGCGGCGGGTCAATGCCACACTCGTTCACGATGCAGGCATACAAAGCGTCGCGGGTTTCTTCCGCACAGACATCCGGAGCGCCTCCGTTTTCGACACACAGACGGAACAAACGCTCGGCCGCCTCCTCACACTGGTGCGCACAAGGCGATCCCGGCGGATCCACCCCGCACTGATCCTGCAGGCAGACGTGAACCACGTCGCGCGCCGCGTCTGCACACTGCTCCTCGCTGCCTCCGGCGTCGACACAACGCCGAAACGCTTCTTCGCCAAGATGAAGACAACGAAGCTCACACGGTGGCGGAGGCAACACAATGCCGCAATCCTGTTCCAGACAAGTCGCCAGGAAACCCCGGGATAGCTCGGCACAGTCACTCATTGAACCGCCTTCTTCACGGCACCGATCAAACACCTGTTCGGCTGCGTGATGGCAGCGAACCTCGCACGGCGGCGTAGGCGGCTCAAGTCCGCAGTCCGACTGTAAACAGGCCCAGAGCGTCATCCGGGCTACATCCTCACAGTCGGCATCAGTGCCACCGGCGGCCAAGCACTCTTCCCAGGCCGTCTGAGCCATGCCCGCGCATCGGAACTCGCAGAGGCCCGGTCCACCATTACAGTTGTTGGAAGCACACTGCTCGAACGCGGCGATCGCCAGAAGACCACATTGCTCCGGCGAACCACCACTCATCAGACACTCTCTCAGCACACCCTCTGCATGCATCTGGCAGTTGGCCAGACAATCGTTAGGTGGTGCGGCGACTGATCCGATGTCAGTAACCACCTGCCCGGTGTCCTGACTCACATCCTGCCGCGCCTCCACCTGCATTCCCCGACGATGAATGCGCGTCTTTTCTGCCAAGGCCGGCGAATAAGTCACAATCGAAAGTAAGGCTACCGTCAATCCAAAACGAAAAGCTCTCATCACCATTCCTCCTCAATAACTCAGCGGAACCACCCAATCAAACCGGCCTGCCGAAGCGCCCACCCCACACAGAACACGCTCCAGAAAGCCACCCGGCATCCCCGAGAACCCGTACCCGGCCCGGACCCCACAGGAACTCTACCCGCATGGTAAGCGTCCGGTAAGTCCAGGTAAAACACTATTAGATGAAACTTACGGTGCCTCAGAGTGGGCTAAGACACCCCACCAAGAAAGACACCTCCGCTTTAAAGACATGACGCATCAACCAACCCGCCAATGGATCCTCGAACGTCGGATGACCACCACACCGGCTGACATAACAAGCAGCGCGAAGATCACCACACCCCACTCTGAAACCGTCGGAATCTCGCCGGCACGCAGGCCGTGAGCCAACGCACAACCGAAACCATTGCTGCAGGGTAGCAAATCCAGGGCGTCGATATTGTCGCTGGCGGTTCCGAGGCCGAGTATGGCGGCCGGAGCGAGCAGGGTCACCACCCCGCCGGGTGAGACCACAAAGACATCCGCCGCGGCACCAACCGCACTCGCACCCGGCAACGTGGATAACGACGGCGAGCCGGGGGCCAGCGAATAGACCACGCGATCCGTACCGTTGAACTGACCATCGGCATCGAAATCCAACACGACAACCGCGTTGATGTCATCATTCTGTTGGAGCCCCAGGCTGGAAAAATCGGCAAACAATCGGGGAGCTATTCCCGGCTGCCCGGGGTTCGGATGAAAGAAAAGGCTAGCGCCACTGGGTAAAGCGCCGGGCAGAGTCGTAAGAGATGGTGACTCACACGTACCTTGCGGATCGCGACAGAGGGAAAAGTACACGCCGCCGGGAACACCCACGCGCATCAACGCGGCAGCCGTTCCCGATGTCGAGTTGACGTTATCCTCGGGGTCTGTGCTTGATCCACTTGAACTCGTCTTCGGTTGGGCGGCGAAGTCTACGCCACCTTCATCGAAGTTATTCCGCACCTGGGAATTGTTACTACCCGAACCCAATATTCTACCGGCGGTACCATTCGCTCCGAATTGAAAGAGGTCCAGGCTGATAAACTGATCACCGGCAGCGTGCCCCTTGGCCGCCTGATCCTGAACACTAAACGGCACACCCTGCGCCGCGAGAAGCGAGCTCGGCGGTACCGCACCCACGGTGGCGCGATCTACCGAAAACAACACGGAAAACGTCCCCGTGGCAGGAAAGGTTACCTGACTGAACGACAACGCGTCGATCTGATCACCCGGCTGTCCCAGCCCGAGACCACTACCGGAAACGAGCTGCACGGGCAACGGATCACCAAGCTGCAATATCGAATCCGCGACCACGGTACCATCCAACACCGTGGGAGATTGACTGTCGAACGAATAGAGCGGTGGCAGCAGGGGTTGACTCGGCGGCGAACCCCACCCCGACCCTGCCATAACCAACACACCACCCACCCACAACCATCTTTGGCCGAAGCGTAGCACCCCTGCGCGACGCCGGTTTCTGTTAGCTTGCATGATGCTCTCCCCAAAAAGTCTCACGCAATCCGCACGAACGCACGAGCGCGTCGAGACACAGGTCCATTGTAACAAAATACCCCATACGATTCCTACCCCCCCCAGCTCGGATTCCGCTCCAAGCGTTCCACGATCGCCCGGGAGACGCTCGCCGTCCCCCAATCACCTCGATAGGTCCGATAAGATTGCCAAAACCGGGCCATAGCGGCTTCTACATCCCCACGTTGCAGCGCCATGGCCCCGGCGTGGAAGTAGGCGTCGGCCAGCAGTTCCCACGGCTCCTCTGTGGCCGCAGCGAAATCCTCCAACGAGGACAGCGGGCGATTACCGGAGGCGAAGTCGTACATCGCCTCGAACCACTCCGGCGTCTGTGGCGCTTCGACACCCTTGGTGAAGTCGATTCCCGATCGGTGGCTTGTCAACAAAGTCGTGGCCTCATCACCCCGCCCAAACAGGCGAAGAAGTGACGCCGTCAATAGCACCGGCTGTGTCTGATTGGGAAACTTTTCTGCGATGGTCCGAGCGTGGGCCAGGGCACCGGGGAGATCACCGGTCTCTGCTGATACGAGCGCTGGATAGACATAGTGATAGTAGTCCTGTTTCTCTCGGAAGGACTGTAGCTTTTGCAGATCGCCCATCGCCGCGTCGAACTGATCGAGCCAGTAGTACAACCGCCAGCGATAGTAGTAGCCCTCTTCGGCGGCCGCACCACCACCGGCGTTGGTGATGGCGGTGCTACGCGCTGTCACCGCCTCCGCATAACGCCCGAGGCTTTCGAGACACTGCCCTTCCGCGTGGAAACAACGAACGCGGCCGGGCCAGCGCTGCTGCGCCTGGCGGGCGACGGTAAGCGATTTTTCAAAGTAGTCTTTCGCAGTGGCCGCGTCGCGAATGCTGCTATTGCTCTCGTATACTTCGCCGGCCAAACGGTAGGCGATGGAAAGCAAATAGTACGGTAAGTCTTCGTAGTGTCCGCTGTCGATCAGCGACCGCAGCTTCGCCTCCGCCTCGTCAAAACCTTCCAACGTGTGGGTTCGCGCCATGTGCTGATTGCGTGCTCTGGCCAGATTGATTTCGGCTTGCGGCATAAACTCACCTCGGTCGGCCGCGAGACGCACACCGTTCTGGTACGACACAATGGCTTCGGGCGCGTTGTCACGATGAACAGCCAGCCCACGAAACAACCATGCCTCGGCCGAAGCCGGACCTCCGCCGACATCTGCGGCGGCGACCGCCTGACGCGACTCGTCAAACGATCGGTTGCGCCACAGCGCCCAACTCCGTAGGTAGGCCGCTTCTTGGTCTGCGGGATTCTCAGCGAGACGCTGATCCAACTCGGCAATCGCGGAGGCGGCATCGCGCCGCCCCATCGCCATCAACGCCCGAACCAACCGGAGGTCTTCCGGCCCGGCCCCAAGCTCGATCGCCGCAGCCACATCAGCTTCCACGGCCGAGACGTTTCGATAATTGACGTCGGCCAACTGCCGATAGACCGAGTCGACCAAGGCCAGCGCATCCTGATGTCGCGCCGCAGCAGCGCTGATCGCCCAACCCGCCGACACTACGATAAGCCCTACGGTAACGGCAAACGCACTGGATATAGCCTTATGACGCCGGACCCATTTGCCTGCCCGTTCGATAGCGCCCACACGCCGCGAGAGGATGGGGCGGCCCTCCGCAAAGCGGCGCAAATCTTCGGCCTGTGCCGCGGCGGAGGCGTAACGTGCGTCGGGATCCTTGCGGATGGAACGGAGGCAGATGGTTTCCAAATCTCTCGGCAGGCCGGGGACAATCTGTCGCGGACGCTTGGGCTCCTTGTCACAAACGGCACGGATAATCTGCTCGCGCGTCTCTCCCTCAAACGGTCGCCGTCCGGTGATGATTTCGTAGATCGTCACGCCAAGCGAATACACATCGGAGCGGTAATCCACCGAAGAAGACTCGCCGCGTGCTTGTTCCGGTGAGAGATAAGATGGCGTCCCCATGATCTCACCGGACATGGTCAGGTGCGGTTGATCCGCAAGACGCGCCAGACCAAAATCCGTAATGTAGATCCGATTGTCTTGAGAAAGAATCAGGTTGTGCGGTTTGATATCACGGTGAACGACACCCTCCGCGTGCGCGTGGGCGAGCCCGTCCGCCACGGCAGCCAACAAGGCCGCGATGTGTCGATAATCGGCCACACTGCGTTGCGGCACGTCACGTCCCTCGTCACTGGTCGGCGCGGCCCCGGTTGAGTGTTCCTCCGGTGCGGTCGGGCGTGTGGATATTGGTTCCCTGGTGGGTGATTCAAGGGTGGCTGCCGAAGAACCGTCACCCGGTCGACCAGTGAAACCACCGGGGGTGTGGGACAGCCGCGAAGCCCGAGTTGAACTGAGAAGCTGCGGGTTGGAATGAATCACAGTGGCCACATCCTCACCCCGCACGAGCTTCATCGCGTAGTAGTAGTGGCCTTCGTGTTCGCCTTGGGCGTAGACGGGAACGACGTTGGCGTGGTTGAGTCGGGCGGCGGCTTGGGCTTCCTGGCGAAACCGTTCGATCGCGGCGCGTCCGTGCCGGGCGAGATGTGGCAGCACCTTCAGCGCGACGTCCCGCCCAAGGGAGACCTGCCGCGCCCGATAGACGATGCCCATACCGCCGCGGCCTATCTCAGAAACCACCTGAAAATCGGCCAACTGGCTCCCCGAGACGAGCGTTTGCTCCTCCCACGGCAGAAGGGAATCCCCGCGCGGCACCCGCCAGGTATCGCCCGACGATCGTGAGCCCTCTCCTTCAAAACCGAACGCAAGGCGAAGGTCTGCGGCCAGCGCATCGGCATCGTCTGTTGCCGGTATGGCGACCGCACCGGCTCCCGGCTTGATCATTTCGCCGCAGCAGGTGCAACGAATCGAACCGCCGACATCACTGGCGACGTCACTCGATCCGCAAGATGGACAGGTGCCCCGTGTCATTCACACCCTTTCACTGCGTGCAAATCCGCTCCCTTAACCATAGACACCCAGACGGATGGGTTTGACACAGTTTTTAGACGCCTACCGACCGCACCGTCCGGCCTGCTCGCCATCGCCGCCGGTACGGTCACACGTTATCATCCGGGTCAAGCGACGCGAGCTGCTCCTTCACCCGCCGCAGAACCCGCGATTTCGCCTGATACACGCTGGCCTTGCTCATATTGAGCTGTTCGGCCACCGCCTCCACAGCCACACCGCGTAACGCGTGCAGCTCAAAGGCTTTCAGCGTGACGGCTTCAAATTCGGACGATACCGATCGCAAGGCCCACCGGAGGCGGTGCAGCCGCCATTCCTGCTCCCACCTGACGTCGGCACTGCTTTCCCTCTCGGCCTGGAGATAGTCCAGGGTCTGCGGGTCCAACGGCCTGCCTTGCTTCTCCTCTTTTCTGGCTCTTCTCCCCATCGCGTGGACCACCGCGGTACGCAGATAACCACGAAACCGCCCTTTTCGAGCGTCATATTCGAAGCCCTCCATCGCTTTGAACAGATTCATGACCACCTCTTGGGCGACATCCTCCGCGTCGGCATGAGAGGCACCCCGCTGACGGGCGTAACGGTAGAGCAACTCACCGTATCGCTCGTTGAACTGTTCCCAGGACAGGCTGTCCGAGCGATCCCGTAGTCTCATCAGCAAGCTCATTCGTGTTGAGTCGGATGGGGCCATCGTTCTTATTTTCACGGAATCCGGGTGTAAATACAAATGAAAGCATCCGCATCCGGGAAAAAGAACGTCGAAAACCAACGATTCCCGGATCACCAATCGCGCAGCCACCAGCACAAATATCAGTTTCGCTGCATGCCGAGGCGGATCATCAACTCAGAGGGGCTACTGTTTCTCGCTCGACCCGGGCCATTTCTCGCCGAATTGTTCCAGCCATACCCCCCAAGCGGGGTCCGACGTATGCAATATCGTGTCTCTGGGCCGCGTCCGAACGTGGTTGTCGGGTGGGAAGTCAAAAAAAACTTCGGAATCCTGTCAAAAGGGGGATGGTGGTCGCCTATGGGTGTTCAGAAAGGAACCAATAGCTATGAAAACACAAAAAACAATGAAGGCATGGGTTGGCGGATTGGCGTTGG
>JAJRSP010000143.1 GCA_024278775.1 Planctomycetota bacterium | reverse complement strand
TGCAGTCGTAGGGTTTTCTCCCCGCGCAGATCCACCGCTCGCAAGAACGGTGTCGCTGTTCGATGTCTCCAATGGAAAGTTCAACGAACCACTCTGGTCTTCATCCATCCAGGATGATGAAGTGGCGGTGGAATCGGGAGACTTTTTTAAGGGGGCGGATTTCGGTCCAGATGGTCTGCGTCTTGTGGCGGACATCTTCCCGGAGCATCCCGGTGTGGAACTCGTGGTCACGTTCTCTCACTTTCGTTCTCGGCGTGCGCTCCGAGTTTACGGCTTGGATGGGAAGGTGCTCTACGAGGTGTGGCATGATGGTACGATACCGTCGGTCGTGTGGCTTGCACAGGCGAAGGTTCTTGTGGTTTCCGGGGATAACTGCGAGGTGTATCCTGAAGAGCGTGGAATAAAAAAACTGAAAGTATCTGCTCCCTATGTTCTCTTTGCGTTAAAGCCAAGCCTCGGCGTGCGGCACAAGGCCTATGTACGCCCCGATCCCAAGGCGGGAGACGTGGTGCCGCTCTGGTACAAGGCCGTTTTGCCCGCAAGCGTGGCGGATTCACTAACCGTGCCGAAGCTCAGAAATCCTGAGGCTGTTGCGTACCAAGGTGGACGACACTTTGTGATAACCATGTTCTACAAGGATCAGACGAACGGAGCGTTTAACTTGATCGTAGACGAACGCGGCAAGATCATCAGCCGCAAGGGGGGCGACATCTACAACCGGCTAGACCCAAAGCCGACACCCTCGGTCGAAGACATCCACTTCGGCCCCTTGCCGAAAATCATTAAGCAAAAACCACCCACAGAGGCAAATCCCCCTCCCAAACCCGAAGCCTGATTCACGAACGTCTTGTTCACACCTGCGCAGAAAGTGTCCTGCGTGATGCGGATGGGTGAGGATTCGATTCGCCACCCAGATCGTGGATGTCTTCTTCCCGAGCCTCAGTTCCGACAGAATTGGGGTACGTTCCTTATGCAGCTCAGCGCGGCAGAGGTGGTTGCACCATTTGCAACGTGGTTCGTAGCGGATCAATGCCACAATCCCCGGCCGCACGCCTGTTATTCGGCCCTCCGATCCACACTTGAATCCAATATCGAAAACTGCTACCATGTTCCCGCGGGTTAGCAGGGGTGTAGGGGGCGTCAGTGTCGGCGTAAAGACGAGTCCCCCCCGGTTGGGATCCGTTGCGTGTACTGTATTTCCTGCCGGGAGTTGGTATATGAATCGCTTGGTTGCATCAGAAGAGTATCTTTCCCATTACCGCGCCGGAGGTTCCGGCGACACCGTTGTTCATGGGGGCACGGCGGCTAATACCACCGCTCGAAAAATTGTAACGTGGCGTCTGTGGTTGGCCGTTATTGCGGTGCATACGTTCGTGTCTGCCGGCATCACGGTAGCCGTTCCAGCCTGCCCTCATCCGTTCACGGTGAAGCAGCCGGACGGGACCTCCCTCACACTCTACATTCGGGGAGACGAATACTTTCACTGGCTGGAAGATACCCGCGGGTTCACCGTCGTGAGAGAGAACAACACCTATCGCTATGCGACTCTGGACGACACCCAACAGCTCACGCCCACGAGGTGGCGTGTCGGCGATGTCGACCCGGCGCAGGTAGGGCTTTCACCGAAGACACTGCCCCCGTCGAGCGTGCGTCTGCGTCTTCGACAGGAACACAAACAAGCTTTCGCGGCGGAGCATGCGTCGGCTGCCATGACCGCGGGAGTCACCGGGACCAGGAAGAATATCGTCATCATGATGCGGTTCGCCGATCATCTCACGCGTCCACTCCCCTCGAACGCCGACATCGACACGCTGTTCAACGCCGTGGGCGGTGACCCCGTACTCGCGCCGACCGGTAGCGTTCGCGACGTCTACCTGGAAAACTCCTATGGCCAGTTCTCTTTGGACTCCACCGTAGTCGGATGGGTGGATCTGCCACAGACCGAGTCTTACTACGCGAACGGCGCTTCCGGGCTCAGCTCTCGCTTTTGGTCCGCTATCCGGAGTGCATTACAAGCGGCCGACAGCTCGATTGACTTTAGTCAGTTTGACGTGGACGGAAATGGTTTTGTTGACTCGATCGCGTTTATTCACTCCGGCTACGGTGCCGAGTGGGGAGGGATGAACAGCCCGAATCGGATCTGGTCACATCGATGGTCGATCCCGTCATGGACCTCGAACGAAGGTGTTCGAGTCAGCGCTTACCACGTCAGCCCCGGTCTTTGGGGACCGGGTGGAAGCACCGAGATCGGACGCATCGGCGTCATCTGCCACGAAACGGGCCACTTCTTCGGTCTTCCCGATCTCTACGACACCAGCGGCAACGGGGCCGGGCTTGGTTCCTACGGCATGATGGGCAACTCGTGGGGATTTGACGGCTCGCAGCTTCACCCGCCGCACTTCAGCCCTCACAGCAAAATTGCGTTGGGGTGGGTCACACCGACGGTCATCGGACCGGGAACGTACTCGGCGGCACAGGTCGAGTTCTCTCCGGAGGTGTTCCGTATCGACATCGGGTTTTCGAATAATGAATACCTTCTGATCGAAAACCGGCAGCCTGTCGGCGTGGAGAGTATCATGCCGCAGGGTGGGCTTTGCATCTGGCATATCGATGAAGCGAAGTGTTGCAACACGGACGAAGGTTATCCCGGTCAGGCGGGCTGGCCGGAGAACAACCGCCATTACCGGGTCGCCCTGTTGCAAGCAGACGGCAACTATGATCTCGAACGCGACAACAACCGGGGCGACGGCGGCGATGTGTACCACCTTGACGGAGTGCGTTCGATCACCACCACCAGCGTACCGAGTACCGACAGGTATCAGTTCGGCGTTGCCTCCGATTCCGGTGTTATCATCAACGGCATCAGCGCGGCGGGCAGTGTCATGGACTTCACCTTTGTGGGTGCCCCACCGGTTTCAGCAGCCCCCACCACCGAGACCAATGACACGCTCCGGTATCTACGTTTTGCCGCACCACCACCAACACCGAGTGGTGTCAATGAGATCATTCGGGTCACCGTCACCGCGTTGGATGGATTCAATGTGCCCGTCAACAACGAGTATTACGTCGGCCCTCCGGTCGCCGCGCCCGAAGAGGATAGCTCGCAGCCGGGGTTAACGTTTACCGCCGCCCCGCTCCAGTGTGATCCCTATATCCACAACTGGTCGAGCGAAGGCATCATTTCCGTCTACGGAGCGGAAATCATGCCGAGTTCGAGTTATGTCGTGCAGCGTGCGTCGGTGTTATGCCCGGACCTGGCCATGGAGAGTTGCTGGTCGGACCCGCTCGTGATCACCACTGCGTTTTTCGGTGATGTGGTCGGCCCTTATTCCCCAACGCCGTTTCAACCGGATTTCAAAGACATCCAGGCCTATGTGGCCAAGTTCCTCGGCAATCCCGGTGCCCCAATCAAATCCGTTGCTCAGCTTCAGCCGAATGTCGTCAGCCCCATGAACGCCGTCGATTTCAAGGACATCGCGACCGTCGTCCAAGCTTTCCTCGGTACCTCTTACGCCTCGGTGAATTCTATTCTGGGGCCTTGCACGTGTCCGTCGAACATAATCTGCGGGAACAACGCCTGCGCTAATGATGTGCAGTGCGGCACCGGTTTCTGTATCGATGGTTTCTGTACGGACCGGTGTGGCCGATGTACGCCGTAAGCCGTGACGCTCTGTCTCCCAAGCGAAAGGAAGCGCCGTGAACGATCGGGACACGACGGTGCAGGAACTGATTGATCTGGTCGAAGCGTTTGTGGCCGAACGAAACTGGCAGCCGTTTCACGATCCGAAAAACCTCTCCGCCTCGATCGCGATTGAAGCGGCCGAACTCATGGAGCACTTCCAGTGGCTCCGCACGGATGAGCTGGCGGCCGTCAAAGATGACGCGGCCGCTATGAACGACATCCGCGAAGAACTGGCCGACGTGCTGGCCTACACGGTATCATTCGCCAAGACCATGAACATTGATCTGTCCTCCGCATTGGCGGACAAAATGAAAAAAAACGCGAAGAAATACCCGACCGCGGCGTATCTCGGAAAGTTCAAGTAACCGGTGACCGATCGCGTGGCCTCCGCTCACGCCAGGTAACGATTCTCGACGGGGATACGCCGAGTCGGTAGGCCGCGATACAGATTTGATTGCGAAGCGTCGTCCGCCACACACCGTATTCGATCCAGCGGCGGGCGGACGTCACCACGACGGCCGGTGCGATCCGGATGCGACCGAGCCGCCGCAACCGCCTCATCAGCGCGTAGTCTTCCATAATCGGCACGTCAGGAAAGCCGCCGACCTCTCGAAACGCTTCTGCGGACACGAAAATAGCCTGGTCACCATACGGCATCTGCCTCACGTGCGATCGGAAGTTGACCAGCCTCTCGATGAGCCGGTATGCACGCCTCTGCGAATCGATCCGCAGCCGGAATGCCCCGGCACAGACACCCGGCCGACTCAGCGTGAGAAACACATTTTCATCAAAACCACTCGGTAATGAAGTGTCGGCGTGCAGAAACAATAAGGTATCACCGGTCGCGGCTGATGCGCCCGCTGAGAGCTGCCGCGCACGACCAGGAGACGATTCGATCACTGTCACACCTTGGGCACAGGCGATCTCGCGTGTTCGGTCGGTGCTTCCGCCATCGACCACGATCACCTCCCACACGCCTCCACGGCACACACCCTCAAGCGTGTGGCCGATCGTCCGTTCTTCGTTGAACGTGGGAATGATGACCGACAGGTGCCGCAACCCGGTGGATGGCTCCGTCGGGCGTTGGCACCGGTGATGGGGCTCACAAGCGACAGCGGACACCTCTTGTGTCGCAGCATCTACGCAGTCGACGCGGCCCGTACGTCTTTCGTGAAGCTGTATCATCATCGTGATCGTGCCCGACCAAGAAAACACTCAAGGAACCGCCGCCGCTGAACAACCGCAAAAGACCAACTACACCCAGCCCCCCTCAAGAACGCTCGCCACATCACCCCCACACACATCCCCTACGCGGCTACCGCCTCCAACGCATCAGCGTGTCAAACATGCCCTTCACACGCGGAGTGAGCCTTGTCTTGTTGTAGGCGTCGCCCGCCTTGCGGATCACGTCTGCTTGCGTGGGGTAGGGGTGGATCGTCTTGGCCAGCGTACCGAGCCCGGCACCGGATACCATCGCCAGCGTGATTTCCGAGATCATATCTCCCGCGTGACTGGCCACGAGCGTCGCCCCGAGAATCTTATCGCTCCCCTTCTGCACATGCACCTTCAAAAAACCCTCGGATTCACCGTCAAGCACGGCGCGATCCACATCGGACATTTCCACGGCAAAAGTATCCACTTCGATTCCCTTCTCCCGCGCCTGCGACTCGTACAGACCCACGTGGGCGATCTCCGGATCGGTGAAGGTACACCACGGAATCGTCAGGGCGCTAGCCTTGCTGCGGCCGAAGAAGAGTGCGTTCTGGATCACGATGCGGGCCATGAAATCGGCGGCGTGCGTAAACTTATAGGGAGAGCAGACATCGCCGGCCGCAAAGATTTTCGGGTTGGTGGTTCGCAGATGGTCGTCAACTGTGACGCCCTGCCTCGTATCGAACTGCACACCGGCGGCTTCCAACCCCAGTCCGTCAACGTTCGGTGCCCGGCCCACGGAAACCAATACGGCATCCACCGCAATCTCGCCGCCCGTTTCTCCTTCCAACGTGAGGACGGTTTCGTCACCCTTCCGACGCACCCCGGTGATCTTCGCACAGCAGTTGATCTTCACCCCGTCGCGCACCAGGGCTCGCTCGACTCGCTCGGCGGCATCCTCGTCTTCGCGGCCAAGAAGATGATGCAACGCCTCCACCAGAGTGACCTCGGAGCCGAACCGGGCGAAGGACTGAGCCATCTCGCACCCGATCGGTCCCGCGCCGATCACCGCTAATCGTCGAGGCAGTTCCGTCAACGAGAAAAGGGTTTCGTTGGTCAGGTAGCCGGCCTCCGCCAAACCGGGAATTGGCAGCGGCACCGCCCTAGCCCCCGTGGCGATGCACGCCTTGGCAAAACGCAGCGTCCGGCCATTAACTTCGACGGAATCGCGACCGGTGAACTTGGCATCGCCGATGAAAACATCAATACCGAGTTCGCGAAATCGCTGCGCCGAGTCGTTCGGGCTGATGTCCGCCCGGAGCTTCCGCATGCGTTCCATCACCGCCGGGAAGTCCACGGCCGCACCGTCCGGGACGGTCACACCAAAACCACCGGCGTCTCGGACTTCCGCGAACGCACGGGCACAACGGATCAGCGCTTTGGAGGGAACACATCCGACGTTGAGACAATCACCGCCCAAGAGGGCACGCTCGATGAGCGCCACTTTCGCGCCGAGTCCGGCAGCACCAGCCGCCGTTACAAGTCCGGCCGTACCACCACCGATCACCACCATGTTGTAACGACCCGACGGCTTAGGGTTAGTCCAGTCCGTCGGGTGGACGTTGGCGATCAACGCGCGATTGTGTTCGTCGAAAGGTCGGGCCTGTGGAAAGTTCTCCACAATCGAATCCGTGGCACCACAAGAACACGCGAGCCTTTCGTCCTTCGATGGCGTGGCACCTGGCCGCAGCGATTCAGCGGTTGTTTTTTTTGTCATTAAGCGTCCAACTGTAGTCAAGCCATTTGATTTTCGGTTTCTGCCCTTTATCCATCGCTTCCTGTAGCGATGTCGAATAACGAGCCGCAAACGCGAGCGCGGAGCCGGCCACCTGCTTGAAATCCGAGCCGTACCAGTTGTAGAGCTTTGTCAGGTGGACCTCCTTCGCACCGGATCGATAACGGAACCATCGATCGTGCGTATGCACGTAGCGCGTCTGGTCCTCCAGTTGCGCTTCGATTCGCTTGGCCTGATAGGCTTCATTACGCAGCTTGGGACAGCCGATCGCTGCGCAGACTAAGGCAAAATGAACACGCGGCTCGGAGAACTTGGGTCTGATCTGCTCATGCTCGATCTGATTCAAACTGAGCGTCATCCCACCGAAATGCCAACGCCTGGCATCCCAGCGCTTCGCGGAGGAAATGTCTTTGATGGACTGAATCGGATAGTGATCGAGTATCAGCCGAAGCGTAAAAGCGTTGTAAGCATTGATGAGAAACGCAAGCTTCTCATCTCGATCGAGGTCCGCAAACGGGGCCGATTGTAGCGACGCGATGTAGTCATCCAACAACGCCGCGTCGGCTTGAAAACCCTCATAGTCAACCCAACCGTCTTTGTCGACATGTTCGCGAAGCAGGCGGTCAAAGGCGGCGTGGTCAAACGTCGGACCGTCGGATTGGCGACTGTATGCTTCGTGAAGCGTCACCGGGGCCGGTCCGAACAGATTCCGCAGGCTGGCGCGCTGCTGCTGGAGGCAGGCCGCAGCGGACATCATGACAACAGCCACCACCGCCAGCAGGGTCGTTCCCCACGGCCAGGAAGTCACTACGGCATCGCTCTGTGTCGCAGATGGACCTGCCCCCTCCGCTTCCGGAGTGGCCGCCTCGATCTGGGTCCGTTCGCGTAGCGCCTTCTGCGAGAGCCTCGTGACATACACGGTGACGCCAATAGTGGCCAACAACCCCACGCCGAGTAGTGCCCATTCCGCCGGCGATTTTCCACCCGAAGCCCCCGCGGCCGATTTGACTCCCTCCGAGCCGATGTGGGCCAGATAGATGTACATGAAGGTGCCCGGGAGCATGAACAGCCAGCTCGCCAGTACGTAGGGCCAGAAACGGATCGCCGTCAGCCCGAACATGTAATTCCCCAGGCTGAACGGCACGGCTGGTGACAATCGCAACATCGCAATGATCTTCCACCCGCCCTCGCCGATCGCGCTGTCGATCGCTCGGAACTTCGGGTACTTTTGAGCTTGCCGGGCCACCTTGTCGCGTGCAAGGTAACGAGAGATGAGAAACGCCAACGCCGCCGCAGTCGTCGAAGCTATCGACACCGTGATCGTCCCCCAAACCAAACCGAACGTGGCCCCTACGGCGAGCGTTACCACGGAACCAGGGAAAAAGGCGAGCGCGGCTAAGACGTAGACCACACCCATCGCGACCGGACCCCAGATCCCCAGATCGTCCACTTTCATCTTCAGAAGATCAATGGCCCGGTCCACCGGAAGCGATCGAATCATTACAAATAACGCGATCACGATGAGCGCGAGGGAAACACCGCGGATGATTCCGGAACGCTTCCGGATCGTACCCGACACGACACCCGACCGCACTGGTTGTGCAGCGGATTCGGAGACGGGGCTCTCTTTCACGGCAGTGGTCGAAGTCGAACTCATACGATAGCACCTCCACAGGATGACCCGGAACCGGCCGCACAACCGAAGCAATGTTCGCCGGTGACGATTCGACGGTCCTTGATTATTTCCGGGTCGAAATCTCGAATGTGTCGGGGAAGCCCCGGGTGAGTCGGCAACCCGAGCGCATAGTTGAAATCGCAGTCATGCAGCGTCCCATCCCAACTCACATGGATCTGGCACCGACACATCAGCCCCTCCACGGTCTCAGCGTTAAACGACTCGCGCAGCAACTTCATATAGGATTCCTCGTGACCATCACGCCGCAGGTCATATCGAAACCGTCCGATGGGCATGTTCGTGATGGTATGAAGCCGCGTGAAGCAAATGTCAAAACGGCGATGAAGTTCGCGGCGATAATCAGATTCCAGTTCGGCCTGAATCGGAGGCAATGCCGGACCGACCGGATTGTAGACCAGGGCGAGCGTCAAGTCCGGCTCGATACCGTACCCCACCGCGTTGAGGCGGCGGATCACCTCGATGCTCTTCTCGTAGACCTGCAGACCGCGCTGCCGATCGACGTTCTCCGGGAGGTAACACGGCAACGACGCCACCAGACACACGCGATGGTCTCGATAGAACTCAGGCATATCCGTGTACTTGTCATATTGCATGATCGTCAGGTTGGTTCTCACGATCACCTCGAGGCCCTTCCCCCGCGCGATCGTCACCAGCCGACGGAAATTGGGATTCATCTCCGGTGCGCCACCGGTGATGTCCAGCGTTCTGGCATGGGACCGATGCGCCGCCTGCAGCACGAGCATCATCGTCCGCCAATCCATCTGTTCCGTGCGTTTGGGTGAAGATTCCACATGACAGTGACGACAGGCCAGATCACAGGTCAGACCGATGTTGACCTGGATCGTATCGATCGAGGTGGCGCGCAACGGCTCGCCACAACTCGCCTCGACACGCCGGCCAAACTCACCGTGCCCGTGAATGGTTAAGGGAACTGTGATGGTCATGTTCATTTCATCTGCTGTATAGCCGGGAAGCACACCTGTCGACCACCACAACGATCAACGTAGCTATGGTTCCCCTATCGGTATTACGTTTCAATTTCGCCAGCCTCACCAATACCGTTCAACGTGTAGGTTACCCGGTGAGCGTGCGATGTGAAGCCTGAACCCCTGACCCGTACACACGCGCACCATATCTTCCACCATCTCGGGATTACCTGACACAAACACATGCGTGGTGTCCGTCGAAATCGCGCCGCCCAAGGCCTTCGCCAACGTCCCATCCGATACGACCGATTGCACACGCCCGATGTGACCCGACCACTGCGAATCTTCCTCCGGTCGGCTGACGGTCGGCACGTAGTCCATCGTACGACACTCACGCTGTAACGCTTCCAACTCCTCCCGGTAGCCGAGGTCTCGCTCATGGCGCGCACCGTGGATGACCACAAACCTCCGTCCGGTGTGGCACTGGTGGTAGTCATGAATCATGGAGATATAGGGTGCCAAACCGGTGCCTGTACCAATCAATACAATGTCACGATCCGGTCCAACACCGTCCAACGTAAAAAGCCCCTTGGCCTTCGACCCGAGCCAGAGGCGGCCTCCCGGCTGCAACCCCCACAGCCTCGGGGTCAACGCCCCGGACCTCACCAGCGTAACATAAAGCTCCACATAGTCACGAGCCTTGGACGACGAAGCGATCGAATAATCCCGCACGATGAGTTTCCGGCGGTCGTCCTTGTTCCCGCCACGGTCGTTGTCGCTTTCGTCCGGGTCAGCCCCTTTGATCCGCGAGGCGTCGGCCGGTAACCCGACCGTCGTATATTGACCGGCCAGGAACTCAAACAGGGGAGCGTCCGAAGCTATCCGGAATACGGCGGATTCTCCCGTGAGATCTTTCCGGTCGATCAACGTGGCGTTATCCCACCCCAGTCGGGCACCGGCGATGACACCATGAGATTGACTCGGACTCGCCATAACGTTCACCTCCCCGTCCGGGCTCCTCAGTGAATCGAGTATCAGACCGCCCTACTATCCCAACCTCGGCACCGCACCCGGGAGGAGGGTCCGCACGGTTCGACCTCCCGGGTGCCGCATCCTGTGGGTACGCCGTGGATGGCCACGGTGCAACCATGATGCCTAATGCACGGCGTACTTCATGGGGTTGCTCCTGAACATATCGAGCTGCTTCTGCGAGGGGAACAGATAGCGTTTGCCGTTGTAATCAATGGCAAAGTCGGGGTTGCCCTTGACATCCTTGCCCTTTTCGACTTTGCACACTGCGCAGTAGCCGCCCATCGCCACGTCCGCGTTGGAGTAGCGATCCGGATGGGCCTTGAACATATCGAGCTGCTTCTGCGAGGGGAACAGATAGAGCCGCCCCTTGTGTGTCACATGATACGCCACGCTACCCGGCACATCTTTATGCTTCTCCACCTTGCAGACGGTACACTTGCCTTGCATGGCGGGAACAAACGCGGCGGGTTGCGCGTCAAACATGTGCTGCTGTTCAGGACCCGGAAAGAGGTACCGCTGACCATCGTACACGCTCGTGTATTCGGCTCTCCCCGGCACCACCTTGTTCATCTTCGTGAGGCAGACCGGGCAGGCACCGCCCAGCGCCAGATCAGCATCCACATAGCGTTGGGGGTCGCGATCGAACATCTCCTGCTGCTTCTTACCGGGGAACAAATACAGTCGGCCATCGTGAACCGTATGAAACTCGGCTTTCCCGGCGACGCGTTTGCTCTTTTCGACTTTACACACCGCACACTCACCACCCAGCACGGGCGTAAAGGCCACCGGGTTGGCATCAAACATCCGTTTCTGCTCCGGGCCGGGGAACAGATAGGTCTGTCCATCAAAAACAGACGAATACTTCGCATCGCCCTTGACGAGCTTGTCCATCTTCACGAGACACACGGGGCAGTACCCATCGAGCGCCGGTTTCGGAGTGGCCGCCATCGCGAGGCTCGATCCCATCAAGATCAGCACACAGCTTGTTGATAACACATACTTTCTCATTGTCCTGTTCTCCTTAATAATCCCTGTGTCACACCCGTGACATCAATCATGCGTATATTCGTTTGCCCCAAAACCACCGGACGATTTCAGAAAAGCCCGAACGGGATCGGGGACGCGATCATTCGACCACCTAGTGAGTGCCAGTCGTAAGTCGGTAAACGGAACCCCGCATCGATGCTTCTTCACAGCAGCCGCGCGGGAACAATCCGCGGCATCGCGTAGCGTATTGAACTCCTCCCACGTCCAATCAACGGGGTAGGTTTCGACATCCCCCTGCGCCGTTACCAGAATCACCTGTGGACCACGGAGCCGGGTGCGTGTGGTACCTTGCGGCGTCTGAACCTCTACCACGGTGTGCGTACCCGCCAGGAGGTTACTGGCCCGAACGGCATTGACGTCCACTTCGTCCTGATCCAACGCCGACAGCGCAATGAAACCCGGCTGATCCTTAGTCATCCCCACGGCCAAAAAACCGCCCGCGAGGTTACGCGTGAACTCCACAACGTTGGCGTTGGCGGTCGTTCCGATTCGTTGGAACGCCGCATAACCGCCAGCAAACAGGAAGGATGCCACGAGGGTGATCGCAATCGGACTCCGACGGTGTCGTCTCGTCGCCTCTTGCGGATGATCAGGTAATTCGATCACACACCAGTCCGCCTCGACCGCCTGAGCAAGAGTCATGGATGTAGATGGCGTCACTGCATTCTTCTCCGCTGGTTCCTGCGGCCCTCATCACGGCGACACACGCTGCACGACATCACCAGGGATGCCGTGCAGGCGTCTGCCTACCGCTCTCCGGCCAACATGTACCCGTTCTAGAAGTGAGTCGTTCCGCATCACGAGAACCTTACAACGGTCCTCGGAGATTTCGGTTTCTATTGGAAGTGGGACCGATCGGTGTGGAGCGATTGTTTGAGTCGCTCAAGAGCCTCATCGGAAAGATCTTCGCTATGTTTCGCGGATTGGTCAGCACTATAATGATCGGACACGACCGCGTGTAAGGACTCGATTTGGTGTCTGTATGCGGAACACCCCCGACACATGAAGACGTGCAGTCGCAATCCTATGCGTCTCCAGAGCGGCAGGCCTCGGTCCAGGTTCTCCGAGACCAGCTTCGTAACCTCTTTGCACGACAGCATCAGGGCGTCTCTCCGGAGTTCACATCGAACCACTTGGCTTCGAGGCACGCCCGCAGCCGTGCCCGTGCGCGGTGAAGAAGTACCCATAAGTTGGTCGAGGAAATCGACAAAACCTTACAGATTTCTTCCGTTTTTTCGTCATCCATAACCCGCAACGAAAAGGCATCCGCCTGTAGGACCGGCAATGCGGAAAGGCAATCCTCGAAGACCCTCCAAAAATCGATGCGTTCCCCGACCACGGCCGGGTCAAGCTCGATTGGTGCGGGGGGGCTGATCCACTTGCCTTCGCCATCAAACCAGGAGTCTATCGTCGAGTCACTTTGATCCAACGAAGCAGTCTCACGCCTCCGGTCTTGTTTGCGAAAGAGGTCTGTGATCTTGTGGCGAAGAATCCCGATCAGCCACGTACGCGGGCTCGATTTCGACTGGAAGGAGCCCATATCCTTGCACGCAGCCAGGAAGGTTTCCTGCACGAGTTCCTCAGCGGCGTGGTGGTCTCGGACGCGTGGCAATGCGTAGTGAAACAGGGACTGCGCGTGTTCATCCACCCAAGAGTCGAGCGTGCTTGACATCTCGGGTGGGTTCGCACTCGGCACGGGCTCTGATGAACCGTCACCTGATTGTGCAGCAGCCTTACCCGTGGGGGATGTTCCCATGCCGTGGCAACCTACAGAAATAGATCGCGGCGAGGAAGGCCCCGGTCCATCCCGGTTCCACCCCCGCACAACGGCATGTCATCATATCGTCAGGCCACGATCGTGCCCATACCGGTGTTATGGGCACGGATTGGGGGTACAGACGGATCCATCTCCCTTGTAGGTGCCGCCTGCGGTACCGCATAAAGTCGATGTATACACCGTACACTCTACACCCATGCAACATGCTCCAGAAACTGGCTGAGGGCAATTGTTGGGCGTACATGTTGTCCCGTCGCCCTGGTAGGTGCCACTCACACCCGTACACGAAGATTGTGTGACCACATTGCAGCCACCAGTGCTATCACAACACGCACCCATCAGCGGTTCGGAGCACGGATTCGGCGTGCATGCCGTGCCATCGCCCTGATAGGTACCACCACCGCTGCTGCATGAAGCTGATGTGATCAACGCACATTCTGCGCCAATACAGCAAGCACCGGTAACCGGTTGCGTGCAATTATTGGGAGTACACGTCGTTCCGTCGCCCTGATAGGTCCCTCCGACACCGGTACACGATGACTGCGTGACTTCGTTGCAGCCACCCGTATCGTCACAACATGCCCCCATCAGCGGTTCGGAGCAGGGGTTCGGATCGCACGTCGTACCATCGCCCCGAAAAGTACCACCCACTCCCGTACAAGTGGATTGCGTGATAACATTGCATCCACCGTTGCTATCACAGCAGGCACCGCTAACCGGTTGCGGGCACGTATTGGGCGTACACGTCGTTCCGTCGCCCTGATAGGCCCCACCAACACCCGTACACGACGACTGCCTGACTACATTACAACCACCCGTATCATCACAACACGCACCGGTCGGCGGTTCCGGACAGGTGTTCGCTCCGCACGATGTGTCATCACCCTGGTACGTTCCGCCAACCCCCACACAGGTGGCTTCCGTGATGATGTTGCAACCGCCGTTGCCATCACAGCAGGCACCGCTCGGCGCGCAACCGGCCATCATCCCAGTCGCGCAGATAGCCCCCACCGCCATCCAAGCTTTCACGAACGGGCGCATGTGATTTCTAACTGGTTTGGGGTTCATAGGTTTTCTCCTACAGGTAAGAACGTCGATCCGTCTGGCCGGTATCTTCTCCGGCAGGAGCCGAAACCGGAATCACGATAATCCATTCGCGTGCCACCCTAAAATACTTTGGAAGTTTTGTCTATTCAGCAGATGGCAAAGACAGCCTCGGTGGGTGCTCTTACCCACGCGGCGCACCCGCTCTTCAGGCCTGGTTTTCCAGTGCGACGTTCCGCGATCGCCGGTGGAAGTCAACCCACACCACCCTTCAGGTAGGCAGCGGTGATGGAATCCGCAGGCGCTTCAAAGATTTGACCGGCCGTACCCTGCTCGACCAAACGGCCCGATCCGTTCTTGACCCAGAACATCGCGGCACAATCGGCAATCCGACGAGCCTGCGCAAGGTTATGTGTCACGATCAGAACCGTGAACTCGCGTCTCAAGCGAACGATCAACTCCTCCACCACGCCGCTGGAGATGGGATCGAGCGCACTACACGGTTCGTCCATCAGAAGCACCTCCGGTCGTAACGTCATGGCGCGAGCGATGCACAGTCGCTGCTGTTGGCCGCCGGACAACGTCATGGCCGACGCATCCAGTCGATCTTTCACCTCGTCCCAAAGACCGACTTGTTGAAGAACGGTTTCCACCACTTCCCCCAACGGCTCGCGTTTTCTTACGCCGTGTTCACGAAGCGGTAGCTCGAGGTTTTTGCGTATCGAAAGAGGAAATGGATTCGGCTTCTGAAAAATCATCCCGACGCGCTGGCGCAGCGCCCGAACGTCGATAGCCGGGGATCGCACATCAAGCGAGTCGATTATGATTTGCCCGCTCACGTGGCAACCGGGAATCAAATCGGTCAGTCGATTGAGGCAGTTCAGAAAGCTGGTCTTTCCGCAGCCCGAGGGACCGATCAAAGCCGTGATGCAGCCCCGATTGATGGTCAGCGAGACATCCTCGAAAGCCGGCTTGCGGCCATAATGAACCGATAACCCTTCGACCCGAATCAACGGTTCGGGCACGCAGCAAGGGGGCCCTGCTTCCAGCGGGCCAAGCGTGAACGCAGCCTTATCCGCGCGGGCTTCCGCGATACAGCGGTTGGATACCTGTCTTTCCGGAGATGGGTTCATACGGAGATAATCCTCCTGCGCAGCCAGCGATCGGAGATCCACGACGCCGTGCCATTGACCATCAAGAGCAGCGCGATAAGCACCAGGGCCGAGGCGTAGGCGTTGGTGTCACCACCCGGCACGTTCATGGAAAGATCGAAAATGTGAATCGACAATGATCGTCCTGAGTCAAACAGTGACTGAGGCATACGGTCCACGTAGCCGCTGGTAAAGATCAGCGCGGCCGTCTCGGCGATCGCCCGTCCCATACCCAGCACGAGCCCCACCATCAACCCCGGTGCCGCCGCCGGCAGCAGTAAATGAACCAGCGAAGCGGTACGCGACATGCCCAGCGCCGCGGCTCCAAGGCGATAGTCATCGGGCACGGATCGAAACCCCTCCTCGGTGGAGCGAATCAGGATGGGCAGCACCATGCACGCCAGCGTCAAACCACCGGAGAGGATAGAGAACCCCATGCCCAGATACACACAGAAGAACGCGTTGCCGAACAAGCCAAAGACAATTGACGGCACGCCGGCGAGCACATCCAGACTCCGACGCACCAGCAAACCGAACAAGTTATCCGAAGGAGTGAACTCCGCCAGCAACACGGCAGCACCGACGCCCACGGGCAACGCCACGACCATGCACACGACGAGGATCAATGCGGTGGATACAATGATGGGACCGACGCCGCCCTCACGCCCCGCGTTACGCGGCGCCTCGGTGAGAAACGACCAAGAGATGTTCCCGATACCATGCCATATGATGTCACCGAGCAGCCAGATGAAAACTCCCGTCACCAACAAGGCTATCATCCAGACAACGACCGTAACCACGGCATCCTGCACGTGCGACGTGGTTAGTGGAAGCACCGGACCGCCCGTCTCAGCCATAGACGTGCCCCTTGCTCAGGATCTCAGCCCCCGTCACCAATACCACGATCAAACCGAGGAGGATCAGACCACTCACGAACAGCGCCGAGCGATGATCGCCCATGGCGTAGGACATTTCCAAGGCAATGTTGGCGGTGAGCGTGCGAATCGGATCAAAGATGCGGCTGGGGGTCTGGACGACATTGCCGCACACCATGAGAACCGCCATCGTTTCGCCAACGGCACGCCCCGTTTCGAGAATCACACCCGTGAACAAACCGGACTTCGCCGTGGGGAAGACGACACCCCGGATCGTGCCCCAGCGTGACAAGCCCAACGCCGCCGCGCCGCGCAGGTAGGGGGTTGGCACGTTCGCCAACGCCGCATCCGCCATCAACGCCACCGTAGGCAGAATCATGATGGTGAGGATGATAATGCCCGCGAGTAGACTCGGACCGGGCGGCGCAAGCCGACGGATCAGCGGCACCAGTACGACAAGCCCCCAAAAACCGTACACGACGGAAGGAATGCCGGCCAGCAGTTCGATGAGCCTGCGGTAGGGACGGGCTATCCTGGGCGGGGCGTAGTAGTGACAGAACACGGCCGACCCAACGCCCAACGGCGTCGCCAACAGCACCGATCCGGACATCGCGATAAGCGTCCCCCACAACATCGGCGTCAGGTTGTACGTACCCCGAGAAGCATCCGAAGACGGGTGCCACGATGCGTCGGAAAAGAACCTCGTGATGCCGATGTGACGCAAGGCCGGCAGCGACTCGCTGACGAGAAACACGGCGATCAAGAGAACGATGGCACCCGCCATCGCCGCACAACAACGCAACGTCCAAAGGAGCAAGGCGTCATTTCTTGATCGGGACAAAGTACTGTTCCTTGACGATGTCGTGTACCTCGGCGGAGCGGGCAAATGCGATGAACTCCTTGACGAGCCCTTGGGGTGCCGTCGTGGTCACCAGATTAAGCGGACGAGACAACGGAAAAGTGCCGTTCTGCACGTTCTCGATAGACGCTGCGACCCCGCCCACCGGAAGGAGCTTGATCGGCACTCCGTGGGTCGCGTCGTAATCCGCCGTACCGATGGAGACATAGCCAATCGCATGGGGATTGCCCGCCACCGTCTTGATACCCTGCTCATTGTCTCCGATGATAACGCCGGGGTGGATGTCGGTGTTCTTGAGCTTGAAATAGTGGAGAAAGAGCTCCAGCGTGGCGCGGCCCTCTGCCTTGTTGACGACGGTAATCTCTGCATCCGAACCGCCCACCTCGTTCCAGCGGGATATCTTTCCCGTATAGATGTCGACGACTTGTCTGTCTGAAAGCCCCTTCACGGGATTGCTCTCGTGAACGATAAGGCAGATGCCATCGCGAGCGATCGTGAAGGCACGCAGATCATGCTCCTCTGTCTTGAGCGGACGCGATACCGTACCGATATCGTTAAGCCCCTGCCGGGCGTCGGCGATACCGCGGGAAGAACCGCCCGTCTGCACATTCACGCGGACGCCCGGATGGAGCGATTCGAACCGCTTGCCGATCTCGGCGGCCAGCGGTGCCACGGTGCTGGAGCCGGTCAGCACCAGTTTCTCATTATCGTTGTTCGACTTGGAACACGACAGAAAAAAAACCATTGCAAGCAGGGGTACCATAGCGATTCGCACCAGTCGTCTTTTCACGTGAACTCCTTGGTATCTGAGCGTCTCATTTGAACGAAATCAGGCAGCAACCGAGGTTGATGGCCTTCCCGGTGCGAACGTCTTCCACCTCCGGTGCCAGCGAGTAAACCACCGCCTTCCCCTCACGCCGCGTGACCACCAGACCCGCCTCACGCAACACCCTCAGATGGTGGGAAAGCAACGTCGGTTCGATCCCCAACGTGTCGTTGATATCGCCTACATGCTTGGCACGCTTCATGAGTTGGCGAAGCACGGCCATCCGGGTCTCGTCGGCGAGAACCTTGAGCAGCGAAGCGCAAGACAACTGAGAGTCCTTCTTCTTAGTCACACCCGCATCGTACGACCTTGCGTTTCAGTTGCAAGTACATTCAAGTGAATGACGGCTCATTTTATTCGGTGGGCGATTATGGGATGTGGAAGGGGCACACCGCGCGGCGGTGCGCCCCCCACCTTTCGGGAGTACCCGAAGAATGGGGGACCAGGAACTCTGCGGCTCGGGGTATCACGAAGGTGGGTGGCATGCCCAAGCCGGAGGCGCGGGCATGAAGCCCGGCGCGACACATGGCCGCGCTGTGCTTGGCATGCTACCTGGCCAACCGATGAGGAAGCGGCATTAGGACACGCGGTTCAACTTTCGCTTCGCTCGATAGTAGGCCTTACGTAGCTTCTTCGAGGCGGGATTCAGCCGGTAGGCTTTCGAAATGGTCTCGAACGCGTCGCCCTTGCGTCCCATCATGGCGTAGGTTTTTCCAAGCGAGTAGACGGCATCGGGGCTCATGGGACGTTCTTTCACACGCCTGAGACTGGATCGTAGCGCCTTCGCCAGATGATCGTTGGCGCGTGCTCGGTCACCCAAGAGTCGGTAGGTGCGCGCAAGCGAACGGTTGACCCCCGCGCCGTCGGGGTTCTTCTCGTAGCGACGAAGGTCCATCGCCAGCACCTCCTCTATCCGGCGTTGGAAACACTTCTCGTCTCCCAACTTCTCACATGCCTCGGCAAGGCGGCGTAGTGTCGCAACATTTTCGGGATCGCGCTGATGAAGACGCTCGTAGAGGTCTACCACGACATCCCAACGCTCGTACCTGGCGTATCGACCGGCAAACCGCTTCATCCCGGCATGCACGCGCCGATCAATTCGTGCGTATCCGGACGGCGAGTGGTAGACCGCCAGTGTGGTGGCGGCGGCCAACACGGTCACGACCGCCAACACCGCCACATGCCGCCGAGACACTCCAACCATCGTTTCGGACGGCCGTGGAGACACCGATAAACGGTGACGCTGCAGATAGGCATAATGGACCGTCGTCAGCACGAGCGCCACGCCCACGAGAATCTCCGCCACCTCCCCCTCGTTGAATCGAAACGGTCCCACTTCGAGAATCGCACCGGCCACGAAAAATGCACTGGCATACAACGGCGGCGCGGCCAGTCCGTGCTGATCCAACCAGACTACAACCCGTAAGCGTAACTTCAGCGCGAGTGGATAGATAAAACCATATAGCAAGAGCGAGGCGGCCAACGCATACGTGATGGTGGCTTTGAGCGTCGTAGCGTACGGACCGGTCAGGAAATTGTGCAGGTTCAACTC
>JAJRSP010000142.1 GCA_024278775.1 Planctomycetota bacterium | reverse complement strand
CGACCGGCGCGAAGTTATCCAAACAGACTCCGTTGCCATCACAGCTATCAGGATTATCGCACACCGTATCACTCGGATCACCGCATGGCGTATCGGCTGGTTCGAAAGCGTCGGTCGGGCAAACGCCGGATCCGTCGCAGAACTCGGGCACATCGCACTCGCCTGCGCTGATTCGGCATTCCGTCTCGACAGGCACAAAGTTATCCAAACAGGCTCCGTTGCCGTCGCAACTATCGGGATTGTTGCAGATGGTGTCGCCGGGGTCGCCGCATGGTGTTCCTGCTGGCTCCGGATCGTTTGCGCACGCCCCGGCACCTCCATTCGCTGCCGGATCGCACGTGTCCGCGGTACACTCTATTCCATCGCTGCAATCTGGAAGCTCACCTGGTTGGCACACGCCGGCCGAGCAGCTCTCGGCACCGTTACAAAACTGTCCATCATCGCAGGTGAGTTGGCTGCATCCGCAACCATCAGCATTCACCGGCTCGCCCGGCGGGGTTCCTGGGCACAAATCGAAACAGTTTTCAACACTATCTCCGTCATCATCACCCGGTCCGCCAGTACAAACGCGAAGTGCGATCGTCCCAAGTTGGCCCGTGATCTCCTGTCCCACGAAATCCGCACCAGCCACTTGCGACACAGTGAAAGCACCTACCGTCGGCGCAATCAACACTGCCGCCGCGTCCGTAGCCTGTATCGCCTCGAAAAGAAAGGTTGTGACGTGCAACCCCTGTGGCGTCGCAAGAGCAGGGAAGGCCGGGCTCGATAGTGCTTGGTAGAACGCGTCACCGTCGAGGAAGGAGCTGTTTAGATCATCCAACGAAGAATCATCCGGGAAACCGGATAACAACCAAGTGTATGGCCCGTCGTTGCTGTGCGCCAGAAGCTCGATGGATGCTGCGTCCCACTGCAAAGCCACGCCAATCGAAGAAATGGACTGGTCAACTGGGGCGTCACTCCGTGCGATCAAACGAACCTCGAAGACCTGACCGATATACACGATGCCTGCGGACGGCTCTAGCTCCAGGTCCACGAGCGGGGTGCCCAGTACGCCTGCGGTGCGCACGTTCCCCTCAGGGGTCGTACGGTCCTGGGGGGATGCCAAACTCAGGCTTGGTAGCAGACTGCCGGTCGTTAAGAACGTAGCCAGCACGAGAAAAACACGATTCGTTAAGCGATTCATTGGGCAGTTTCCCCTCCGTTCCAACGACATCTCAAATTGTCACATACATCCGTATGGCCGCAGATGATCCCCGAGGCCATCGTGAGCCCAGCAGCTCGACGACGAATCTAGGTGTGGCGTGTCACGCCGGACGATTCAATCATTAGACCATTGTCGTCCCTAAAGCTCAAGCAATTTTATGGCGCAATAGCCTTTATTAGTAGTCGAACACCAGTACCCATCCTGGAAACCCGGCGGCCTCAAAGAGGCCGCCGGGGAAACCAGTTACCGAACTACATCTCAAATGAGGGACCGGCTAGCGGTCCTGCTGCATGTTGACCGGAAGTGCGGCCTCAGCAGTATTCACCTCTTCCATCACGATGTCCCGGAACCTTGCAGGCAACGAGATGCCTCTGGTTTCGGCAAAGAGTGCAATGTCTCGTGCATCGAGGACACCATTGAGATCGATGTCCGCGGCGCGAGCCGCCTCCATTCCGATCGTGTTCGCGATGAACGTTACGGCGACACGCCGCTCAGGGACCATCTCTGCAAGCGTCACGACGCCACGCGATTGAGTCGTCCCACTTCCTCGACCCACAAGATCCGCAACCCGCGGGAAATCCTGTCGGCTACGCGGACCTCTACACGGCTCCGTGCAGCACGCGGTCATATCGTCGCCGCGTTGTAGGAAGTTCGTCACGATGCATGTGAAGTCAAGTGCATCCACGACGCCGTCGCCGTTGAACTCAGGATGGTACGGCGGCGGGGGCACCTCGGAACAGATAGTGTCAGCGTTCATCGGCGTCAGATAATCGGCAAAGAGACGACCGAAGTCGTTGATGTCAACCAGATTATCATTGTCCGCATCACCACAGAGCAAACTGTCATTTTCGGTGAGCGCGGCTTCAAACCTCGTTCCGGCAACAGTAAGCGGTACGCAATGCTCCAAAGTATGCAGCTCATCCTTGGCACATACGCATATGGCTACGTTTGGCACCTCGAGTTCGATTTCGGCGAGGCCGCCGATGAAATCGACCACGCGCATCGGTGGCTCTGCGCCAGTTCCCGCGTCACAACTGCCAAAGCTAATGCAGCGACTCAGGGAGCCTACGTTCACACCCTCCAATCGAATCGTGACATCCAGGTAGCTCATCGGCAGCACCGTAATCAGGAACTGGCAGGTTTGTTGGTTCTCCGCCGCATCGGTGGCGGTGCAAGTGACCGTCGTCGTGCCTTCGTCGAAGAACGACCCACTCGGGCGATCGCACACCCACGTCGGTTCCGGATAATTGTCGCCAATGATCGGATCCGGATAAGTCACGAACGCGCCGCACTCGCCAGCATCACTATGCTGCGTGATGTCCGCTGGACAATCAATCGTCGGAGCTTCGTCATCCGTCACCGTGACGGTAAACGAGCAACTGGCCGTGTTTGGTGGGGCGGCACCATCCGATCCTGTGCAGTTGATGGTGGTTGTACCCACGGGGTACGCAGCACCCAGAGCAAGCCCGTCGTCTCGCACGCAGACAATCGAGCACTCGCAGTTGTCCGTACAAGTCGGCACCGGTAGATCGACGGTCGCCGAACAGTCACCCGGGTCGGCCGTTTGCGTGACATCCAGCGGACAGATGATCGTTGGATCTTCGTCGTCGGTGACCGTGATGCTCTGCGTGCAGGTCGATGATTTACCTGCCGGGTCGGTGGCCGTCCAGGTAAGCGTAGTTGAGCCCACAGGGTACGGATCCGCCCAGCAATCGAGCCCGTCGCTTCGTGCACATGCGACCGAACACTCGCAATTGTCCGCGCAGGTCGCCATGCCCGGATCGATGGCCGCTGAGCACGCGCCCGAATCGGCCGTCCGTGTGATGTCCGCTTGGCACGTGACGGACGGATCTTCATCATCGGTGACGGTCACGTTGAAGGAAGCGCTCTTGGCGTTTTCGGCCGCATCCGTGGCCGTGCACGTCACCAGCGTAGTTCCGACATCGAAGAACGAGCCGCTGGGGGGGACACATTCCCACGTCTCGCCCGGGCAGTTGTCATCAACGATCGGATCAGCATAGAAGACGATCGCACCGCATGTGCCCGGATCGGCCGTTTGTGTGACATCCGGAGAAGTGGTGATCGTCGGAGCTTCGTCATCCATCACCGTGACAGTAAACGAGCAACTGGCCGTGTTTGGTGGGGCGGCACCATCCGATCCTGTGCAGTTGATGATGGTCGCACCCACGGGGTACGCAGCACCCAGAGCAAGCCCGTCGTCTCGTTCGCAGACAATCGAGCACTCGCAGTTGTCCGTACAAGTCGGCACCGGAAGATCGAGGACGATTGCCGAACATTCACCCGCATCGGCCGTCTGCGTGACATCTGCCGGGCAGGTGATCGTGGGATCTTCCCCGTCATCGACCACGACATTAAACAAGTGGCCATTCGTGTTGCCTGCGAGATCCGTAGCTGTGCAGGTCACCGCGGTGGGACCCACATCGTAGCAGGTTCCGCTTGGCGGAACGCAATCGATGACCACACCGGGACAGTTGTCCGTGGCGTCCGTTTGCGCGTCGAACTCGACGACCGCACAACACGCGTCCGGGTCGGTTGGCACCTCGAATGGTCCGGCGGGGCCAATGGCGACCGGGTCTTCGTTATCCGTAATCGTCACGTTGTACAGGCACCCGCGCGAATTACCGGCCGAGTCTGTGGCCGTGCAAACCACTGGTGTCGTGCCGACCGGGAAGACCGTATCGGCATCACTCGGGACCGTGCATTCCCACGTCAGGCCGGGGCAATTGTCGCCAACCAGCCCGTTCAGATCAGGCGGAGGAACACTACGGCCGCATTCGCCAGGATCATTCGACTCCGTGATGTCTGAAGGACAAGTGATCGTTGGAACTTCATCATCGGTG
>JAJRSP010000141.1 GCA_024278775.1 Planctomycetota bacterium | reverse complement strand
GTTCCCGTAGGGCGCGCCGCCCGAACACGGATCACTCGACCACGCGACGGACGCCACGCTCGGTCGCTGCGGGAGATGCCGGAAGGCTTCATCCCCTTCGACCTTCCAAGGCTACTCCGGCCGCTGGGCTATAATGGAGTGAGGAGGATCAACCATGAAATGGCTGGCAGGATTGTTCAAGCATCTCGGCGAGCGTCTCGAACAGGATGGGTGCGACAACACCATGCGTATCGCCACCGATTTCCTTCAATACTCCGACGAGTGCGATGACTGCGAAGAAGCACTCGAATGGCTGGCGGAGCGCGGCGGGTTCTGCGACTGCGAAGTTTTGCTCAACGTGGAGCCGCCGGACGACGGCGATGCCATCCAGGCATCGACCAGGGCGTATGGGCGCATCATCGAGGCGGTGGATGAGTACGAGAAGGCCAAGAGGGGGATGGGATAAGGGCATCACAAGAGTGGTGCATGTGACATCCCAAAGGGCCCGCTGCGCGGGCCCCTCCCTATACTGGATGCTGAACGCCATCTTCCCCGAGCGGTCGTAGTGCCAGCGAAGGGCACCCGACATCGGCACCGACGCAGAGATCCCACCCGCCCCCGATCTCTATTTCAAAACCCTCCGCTATAATAAGGAATGCCGCACGGTCATTCGGACACAGCGATAGACTTCTATGCCTCGGCCTACTGTCGTGAGATGCTCGACATCGCCCACCCCACCCGGATCGCAGTCAATCCGGCATTTTCCAACGTACTGCCCCGAATCTTTGACCGCATCGCCCAGTTGCTGATACCCTGAGCAGCGATGTCCGACCCGAAGATATTTGTCATCGCTGGCCCCAACGGAGCCGGCAAATCGACCTGCGCCGCGACCATTCTGCCCAAGCGATTTCCGACAGAGCGGTTTCTCAACGCCGACGATATCGCCAGGGCTCTTGCCACTGACTCCGCCATCGAGGCTGGCCGTGTCATGATCCGTCGGATGCGCGAGCTTCGTAAACACCGTGAAACATTCGCTTTTGAGACGACCTTCGCCGGCAAGACCCATGTCCGGTTTCTCAGCGAAGCCCAAGATGACGGCTATCTGGTCCACATGGTCTATGTCTGGCTGTCAAATGCGGAACTCGCGCAGAAGCGGGTTTCCGTGCGCGTTCAACGAGGCGGCCACGACGTCCCTCCTGCGGACATCGACCGCCGCTATTGGCGCGGGCTCAAGAACTTGTTCCAGATATATTTGCCGCTGGCGAATCGGTGGGCCTTATGCGATAATTCGGGTACGAGATTGGTGCTTGTGGCACGGGGGCGTCTGGGAGAGACGCCCACCGTTTACGACCAGGAACGATTCGACAGGATAAGAGATGCAGCCAAACGAGACTGAGGAACAAGTCCTCGACAAGCAACTCGATGACATCTGCGACGGCCTGCGCGAGGCCGTCGATCGTGAGGTCGAAACGCTCCAGCGAGAGGGCTTCCCCATCTACGTCAGCGACAACGGCCGGGTTGTCGATGTTCAGAATCAAAAGCCACATCAGTAATCCAATCCGAGGTCGCCGCCTTGGCGTCCGCTTCTCTGCCCGCTGCGTGGCCCCTCCCTACGCTGAATCCTGAGCAGCATCCTTCCCGAGCATCCGCCGTGCCACCGAAGGGCACTCGAAACGGGGGTCCACCCCAGAGGCCCCACCCCTCCGATCCCCGTTTCAAACCAACCGCTATAATAGATGATGCGGCACCTCGATTCGAACACCGCCATCGACTTCTACGCCTCGGCCTTCTGCAAGGAGATTCTCGATACCGCCCACCCCACGCGATTCAGCAAGGAGCGGCTCACCTACGGCAGTAACATTTTCGACGGCTACCGTGGTCGAATCCGGCAGGAGAACACCAACGATGAGATTGCCAAAGGAGAATGGAAGCTGGTCGGCACGCGCCGCATTCCGCTGGCCAGGCTAGATGAAGGCTCGCGCCCCTACGGCAGGATCATCGACAACATGCTCAGGCCGTTCGGACGGCGCGGGCGTAAGGACCACTACCTGACGACATACCCCGACCACACATCCGTCTCGTTCACAATCTTCGACTTCGATAGGCATCCGCCGCGAGGACGCAAGGAACCGCTCTCCGTGGAATCCGACGAGTGGCTGTCCATCGACGACGCCTTCTGGCAGCAGGTCTCCACCTTCCACGGTATCACAGAGCGGCTGGACCTCGACGTCATGTGGGTTCAGTCGCCGGGCAGGTGGCTCGTCGATGGCCACGACATGCCCTGCCGAATGTCCGGGCTTTACGCAATCATCAGGCACGAACCCCGTACGCCGTCGCAGCTTCGCCCCATGCTTGCCGCGTTCAAGGAGAGTGTCGGCCTTGACGTAGAAACATCGTGGGACACCCGCAACCGAAACATACGCATCCCCGGTCAGTGCTTTCTCGATGTGTGCCGCGTCGATCCTACTACACGGTCGCTTGTGCCCATCCGTGACGCGGGCGCGTCGGGTGAACGCGATAGGAACATGGCTCGGTTGGCGGCGACGGTGGATGGGTATTCGGCGCTGAGTCGTAGGGGCGGGGAGCGGCTGCTGCGTCTGGGCAGAAGGCTGCATGGCGCGGGCAGCGAAAGGCTGCGTGGCGTCCGCTCGAAAGGGGGAAGGCCGCTCAGTATCCATCGGAGGAAAGGGCCCCCGGAGG
>JAJRSP010000140.1 GCA_024278775.1 Planctomycetota bacterium | reverse complement strand
CCGCCAAATCGATGCCACAATAGTCCATGAGCCAATCTCCTGCTGTTGGTTGTCTGGAAACCCAAAAACGATCTGGGCATCCTAACAGGAGGCCGGTTGGCTCACTTCATAGCTTCTCCTTTCGGGTATGCGGGCACGGAATCTCCCAAGAGCGTATGTCGTCGGCAATCAGCAGGCCGGGGACCGCCCGGTGACGCATCAACGGCCCCTCCATGCCCCAGGGGCATACCCGAGCATATGTGACGGGACGAAGCGCCTTGCTAATCCTTGTAACACAGCATAACGAGATATGGCGGAAGAAATCCAGGAAATTATCGGGCAGTTTGGCTACCGTCCGATAATTCCAGTTATTGTGGATATTTATGTGTGGTTTGTTCCGGAAGATTCCTCGCCCCTGTGAAGTGTTCCTCCAATGCTTTTGCACAGGCCGGGGATACGGGTAACAGGTGTTCGGGGAGATGGGTGACACGTGTAGCTGGGGGCTGACCATGTTTTGTAAGACCGATCGGCATGTCATGGCAGCGTGTCCGGTCGTGTCCCGGTACGGGGACATTGTGAAATTGGTGGAGACGGGTTTTCGTTTTTTCAAAACTTCTTTTGATGTGTGAGTTTCGTGGAATCCTACATGGCACGAGCAATTTGGTGTTGCCGGTCGCGTCCGGTCAACAGCGTTTGACCTCGAATCGTTGACGACAAAGTGACGACGCGCAGGTGTGCATGGACCTTCGGTACGACTGCAAACCTCCCTGATTGGAACGCAACGTGCCAGAAAAAAACAGGACATACGGGCGGGAGTTTTCATCCTTATCGTGTTAGTGCGATGGAGGGAGTTTGCTTTGCATTCCGCAGGAGGCTTGTTCACACGATGTACTTGAAAGGCCAGATCGGAGTATCGCCTGAGGAATGGCTTTCCGAGCAGCGTGTTCGCTGTGTAGTTGCAGGGTATTCGCCACTGGCGGGCGTTTGAGTTTTGGTTCCATAGTCGGCTCTTAACAGGGCTGGCTGTTGGTAAGGTAGGAAAATGAACCGACGGTTCATGGTGGCTGGGTTCGTGCCGGGCGGAGTTGGATAATGAGCGAAGAACGAACACTCTCGCAGTCGGCTATTTTTGAGGGCATTGCTCCGGACGTCGTGGAGCAGCTTTGTTCCAAAGGTCGGCATGTCTCTCTTGATTCAGGGCACCGCTTGTTTGATCGCGATGGGGATGCGAGTGAGCTCATGATCCTCCAGGATGGGGCGGTGGATCTGGTTTTCCCCCTACAGGTGATGAATGTCACGCGCGAAGTGGCCATGGATAGGTTGCATCCCGGCGATGTGGTGGCCTGGTCATCACTGGTTCATCCTTACCGGTTTACCTTGGGTGCCGAGTGTGCCACCCATTGCGTATTGACGGTGCTGAGTCGTGCGGCTCTGGAGGAGTTCTTTCGTGCCGATCCCCATACGGGCTACCTGTTTATGCGTAACTTGGCCGGGGTCATTGGTCGTCGGCTGCAGAAGATGCAGATGATGTGGGTGCATGATCTCCAGACGAGCGCTGCGAAGCATATGTCCTAGATTAACGACTGCTGGTTGAGATGACCGGTGGGCAGACGGAAATGATGTGGTAGCCAGTCAGCGGCCGGGTGCGTGTGATCTTACCCCATGCTCATCCGTGCGGTGATTCGCCCTTGTCGAGTGCCAGGATAAAAGGAGTGGTCGCCAATGAATGTTGGTCCTATCCAGCCGAAGCCGTCGGTTATGTCCAGGTTCACCGCGGGCCTCATCATCCGTGTTAGGGCGTCCCGGCACATCGCTGTTGTGTTGTTGTCGATTCTCATTGGCATGGGGAACGCGGCCAAAGCACAGGACATGTCTGCAGATGGCGCTTCTGCGTCTTCGCATCCGTTGCCGGAGATCAATCCGGACGGTTGGACCTCTCCGGACGTATGTGGTGAGTGTCATCAGGCCATTCATGCCGTCTGGCGAGAGTCCATGCACGCCAAGGCCTGGTCGGATGTTGTGTTTCAGGCGGCCTACCGTCGCACCATTGATGCATACGGTAAGAGCCGGTCGCGCGTGTGCCTGTTGTGCCATGCGCCGACCATTCGGGAACAACCCGGTTCAGACAAAGGTAACGATGTGACCCCGACCGAAGGCGTCACCTGCGATTTTTGTCACAGCATCAAGGCCGTAGACCTGACTGATACCTCCGATCCCATCCGATGGGATCTCGGGAAAACCAAGTACGGGCCGTTGCGTCATGCCCAATCGCCCGCCCACAAAATCATCCACAGTGAGCTTCATAGTCGTTCTGAGTTTTGCGCTGCGTGTCACGAGTTCCGAAACGATCATGGTGTGACAGTTCTGGGAACGTACAGCGAGTGGAAGAAGAGCTCCTACGCCAAGAAGGGCACGCAGTGCCAGGACTGTCACATGCCGCTCATCCCGGGTCGAGTGGTCGCTTTAAATATCAAGAGGGATGTGAGTAAGACGATCAATCTGCACAACGTGTCTGGATCTCACAGTTTGGATCGTGTTCGTGAGGCGGTCACACTTGATTTGGCTGGTTACGAATGGTTTGGCGACCGTATCTGGGTTTATGTCAAAGTAGCCAACAAGGGGAGCGGGCATTGTTTCCCGACCGGGATGCCTATGCATCGGGCGTATCTGGATGTTTCGATCCACGATGGTAGTCGGATGGTAGGTCAGCGCAAGATTCCGTTTGAGATTGTCATGTTGAATAAGGATGGTCGGCCCATCCTGCGCGAGCATGAACTGATGATGGATGCGGCTTCCGTGCGTAGTGATACACGGATCAAGCCGAATGAAGTGAGAACCATAGATATTTCGTTCCGTGATGTTGAGGCCACGCGACTGATACTTACGGCTGATCTGCATTACGAGTACTCCACGGAAACGCTCGTGACAGATGAAACGGGTCAGCATATCGAACCCGTAAAAATGAGCTTTGTTGTGGCGTCGCGCAGGCGTACTATGAAACCGGATGGGCATTAGGCGAAAGGCTCGCCAATGAAGGATTGGCTCTCTCTCAATCGTCGCGATTTTCTTGCGGCACTCGGTGTAACTTACGGTAACGTCGCTTGTGCGATGGCGGCGCCCCGTTCATGGTTCGTGGAGTATGCCACCAACGAAGATTCTCCACCGCATGAGCGGTTCGTGAATACGTTGTGTCCGATGTGTCCGGGAGGATGCGGGCTTTCGATCCGTATGGTCCACGGGTGTGCGGTGGGCGTACGCGGCAACAAGAATCACCCCATCAATCGTGGCGGTCTTTGCTCCCGCGCTTCTTCCGTTCTTCAGGACCTGTACAACCCCGACCGCATCCGACAACCGCTTCGGTCGGTCGGAGGAAAAGGGGCGGGACGCTGGGAGCCGATCGGATGGGATGCCGCCTTCGACATGATCGCGGAAAAGTTGCAGCAGGTTCGCGCGGATGGGCCTCAGTCTCTATGCACCGTCATCGGGCGAGACAGGGGGCTCACGCGTGTGGCGTGGCAACGTTTCATGAAGGCTTTTGGCTCACCCAACCTCATCGACGCGTTTCCCGACGACAACCTTGACGTTCATCCGACCGTGCTCGCGACGCAAGGGATCCGCCAGCGAATTGGCTACGACATTGCCAACGCGTCGTATGTGCTGTCATTCTCCAGTGGTTGGCTGGACGCCCATTGGTCCGCAGAGCAGTCCGCCAGGTCATTTGCCGATTTTCGTCGGGGGCGGCCCGGTTTCAGGCCACGCTGGGTACATGTGGCACCGCGATACTCGATCACGGGAGTCAAGGCGGATGAGTGGCTTCCCATCCGACCGGGGACGGAGGGCACGCTGGCGCTGGGGATTGCTCACGTGTTGATACGTGAGGACCTTTATGATCGCGCCTTCATCGAGCAGCATGGTTTCGGTTTCAATGATTGGACAGACCAAGCCGGCGTTGACCACATGGGGTTCCGGCGTATGGTCTTGCAGGAGTATTCGCCGGCAAGCGTGACGGCTCGAACCGGCGTTGCAGAGGGAGACATCTTCCGGATCGCTCGTGAATTCAGCGTGAGCCAGCCCGGTATTGCGTTGGGCTACGACGGGGGCGGGTGTGAGGCACCGGCGACCTATGACCGGATGGCCATCCATTGTCTAAACGCGTTGGTGGGCAACCTCGACATTCCCGGCGGCGTTACCGTGTTTCAAACGCTCTCTTTGCTTGATACACCTTTTCGGTCGATGAGACTGCCGATCAGGGACTGATCAAGCGGCGTCTCGACGATCCGCCCGGTAAGCGTCGTCTCGTAGGCAGCGCCATTGATTTGCTGTCTGAGGCCATCGAGAGTGGCCAGCCGAATCCCACGAAAGCCCTCTTTCTGGTGGAAGCCGACCCGGTGTTCTCGCTTGCAGAGGGGAAGCGTTTTGGAAAAGCGCTTTCTTCCGTTCCGTTCGTAGTCGCTTGTTCCGCTTATCACGAAGACAGCAACCGGTATGCGGATCTGATCTTACCGTCGCTGCATAGCCTGCACCGATGGGATTTTAATGTGGGACACACTTTGACGGGGCACCCGGTGGTGACGCTGGCGCAACCGGTGATGGATCAGCCGAAGGACACGCATGACCCCTATTCGATTGTCAAGTCAATAGGTTCTCGCCTCGGTGACACGATCTCTGGTGCCTTGCCCTGGGCCGGTGCCAAGGAGGCCGTCGATGCCGTGTGCCGCGAGCTGTTCGATGCCAAAAAGGGAGCATCGTTCGGTCCGGAGAATGAAGAAAGCTGGACGCAACTTCTTGAAGCCCGGGGTTGGCGAGCGCCGTTTTCGAAAAGTTTCGAGTCGTTTCGCAAGAACGTCTATGAGGGGGGGGGATGGACGGATCCCATCTATTTCCATCGCGAGTGGGAGCGCGTGTTCCAATCGCCGCCCGGGAAATTTGCCTTCAGCTCACTCTTTTTGGCTCGGTCCTTCGAGGCGATCCCGCCGTCGGAAAAAATGCCCGAGCCTGACCGACGGTGCTTGCCGTATTGTTCGACGGAAGCGCTCGCCGAAGACGATGCGTTCCCTCTGGAGTTGCATGTCTACCCATTGCCCAGCCTCGTTTCGGTGTCGAGTGCCAATCTGCCGTGGCTTAATGACATCGCCGGGGCGTATATGTTTCAGAAGTGGCGCACTTGGGTCGAGATTCACCCGGAAACCGCTGAGCACTTTGGGGTGGACATGGATGACAAGGTTGAAGTGCGCACGCCTCGGGGGCGGCTCGTGCTTCCGGTAAGAGTTTACCCGGGTTTGATGCCCGGGGTGATTGCGGTTCCGTTTGGTTTCGGTCACGAGACGGGCGGACGGTGGTGTGCGGGTATTGGTGACCATCCCGCCAATCTTGTCGATGCCCGGACCGATCCGTTGACGGGTCGTTCGCTTTGGACAGGTACTCGGGCGACGATTCATAAGGTTTAGGCGGCACGTGCGCTGCCGCATTGAATTGGATGTGTGCAAATGGCTAAGTGGGGCATGACGATTGACCTGGATCGCTGCACGGCATGTCAGGCATGTGTGACGGCTTGTCAGGTGGAAAACAATCTCCCGCCGACCGGACCGGAGGAGGCTGATCGAGGGAGAAGCTTCACCTGGATGGAGATGATTCCATTTGCCGGAGAAGGTGAGCAGCCTAAGGTGCTGGAACGCCTTTTGCCGCGCCCTTGTTTTCATTGCGATAACCCGCCGTGTGTTAAGGTATGCCCGGTTGGTGCCACCTTCCTTAATGAGGACGGTATTGTCGGGCAGATTTTCAGTCGTTGCATCGGCTGTCGTTACTGTACCACGGCCTGCCCTTACACCGCTCGTTATTTCAACTGGACCGAGCCGCACTGGCCCGACCCCATGGCCACATCGCTCGACCCGGACGTCTCAGTCAGGCCGAAAGGGGTCGTCGAAAAATGCACGTTATGCCACCATCGTTTGCAAAACGCGCGTGATAACGCCAGGGCCGAGAACCGTCCGATGGTGCCTGGCGAGTACACTCCCGCTTGCGTCGAATCCTGCCCTACCAAGGCGATGATCTTCGGTGATATGTCGGATCCGAACAGCGAGGTCTCCGAGTCGGCGCACAGTCGGCGCGCCTACAAGCTTCTTGAGGATCTGGGAACCGAACCGAAAGTCATTTATCTTCGCGAGGGTGATTAGTATGCCATCCACACGTCACAGACCGACGCCTCCTCCCCTCAAAGAGGACGCGATTTTGCTCGAACCGATCCTCCATACGGGGGGGCGATTCTATTTTACCGTGGGCGTACTCCTTTCCATCATTGCGTTTGCGGTGTTTGCCTACCTTACGCAGTTCCGAAAGGGGCTTGGTGTCACCGGGTTGGGTCGTCCCGTGTACTGGGGCTTTTACATTACCAACTTCGTGTTCTTTATCGGCATCAGCCACGCGGGCACGTTGATTTCGGCCGTGTTGCGCATTTTGGGAGCGGAGTGGCGTCGTACGATCACCCGCTCCGCAGAGGTGATCACCGTCATGGTCATCTTGTTCGGTGTGGGCAACGTGCTGATCGACCTGGGGCGACCGGATCGCCTCATGAACATCATCTTTTTTGGTCGGTTTCAGTCGCCGCTGCTTTGGGATGTGTGTAGCATCACGGTGTACCTGACGATGAGTACGACATACCTGTATCTTCCGCTGATTCCTGACATTGCTATTCTCCGTGACCATACCAACAAATACCGTTGGTTTTATCGCCTGCTCGCCTTGGGCTGGACCGGTACCCCGAAGCAATACCGTGTACTCGAAACCATTATTGGTGTGATGGCGATTGTGGTGATACCGGTGGCCGTCTCCGTTCACACGGTGATCAGTTTTATTTTCGCCATGACCATCCAGCCCATGTGGCATAGCGCGATTTTCGGTCCTTACTTCGTCGTTGGTGCGATCTTCTCGGGAATCGCCGCGTTGATCTGTGCGATGGCGCTGATTCGCTGGGTTTACCATCTGGACGAATACTTCAAGTTGCTTCATTTCAACAACCTGGGACTCATGTTGTTGGCGATGAGTTTCGCTTGGTTTTACTTCACCGTTTCCGAGTTTTTAACGACCTTCTACGGCAATGAGCCTGCCCACATGGCCATTTTCTGGATGAAGATCTCCGGGGCATTTTCCGTACACTTCTGGACGATGGTGGCCACCTGCTTCGTCATTCCGGTGACGATTCTTTCTCGGAAACGTACGCGCACCATCGCGGGAACGGTGATTGCGTCGATTTCCGTAAATATCGGTATGTACCTGGAGCGCTTCATTATCGTGGTCCCGTCGCTGTCACAGCCGAGGCTTCCCCACGCATCGACCACTCCCTACAGCCCGACTTGGGTGGAGTGGTCCATTCTCGCAGGATGCACGGCCGCCTTCATTCTCTTGTATGTGCTCTTTACCAAGGTGTTTCCGATTGTGTCGATTTGGGAGGTTCAAGAAGGTCGCGAGAAGTCAATCGCCGAGGTAACGGAGCGACTCAAATCCTATTTGCCCGAGCCGCAGACGCCTCCGGCGGCGACATCACCGTCCGAGAGCATGGGAGTGGAGAGATGAATCCAATGCAACCATTCTGGTTTCGCCGGGCGATGATTACCTTGGTGGCTCAAGCCGCGGTCCTGACGTGCGTGGCTCCGATGACGGTCGCTCAGGATACGGCTGATGAAGGGGCGGCGAGCGGCAACATCATGCGGGGGTGGCGTGTGTTCCATGAGAAACAATGCGCCGTATGTCATGCGATCTGGGACCAAGGTGCCCATGTCGGTCCCGACTTGGGGCGGAGTCGAGCCGGACGTATGACGCCCGGTAAGCTCGCCGGGTCGATGTGGAATCATATTCCTAAAATGCTGAGTCGCATGAAAGCGACCGGGCACGCGCCGCCTGCGCTCACGCGTGAGCACATGGCCGATCTGTTCGCGTTGCTTTTCTTTGTTCGGAGTTTGGACGAACCGGGTGACCCCGCACACGGTCGAGAGTTGCTCCAGAATAGAGGTTGCGCCTCGTGCCATTCTGTTGATGCGTCTGACGGTGGTATTGGCCCCGACTTGGCTAAGTGGGGGAGTTACGCAAATCCGATTATCTGGTCGCAGTTGATGTGGGAGCATGCGCCGCTCATGGATGCGGCGATGAAGCAGAACGGCGTTAGCTGGCCTAAGTTGGAAGGAAGTGACCTGGTCCATATTGTCGCCTATGTGCGGAGTGTGGGCACCAGTGCGGAGAAAGTCTACCTCCAGCCGGGGTCCGTCTCACGGGGGCGGGAACAGTTCACCAAAAAGGGGTGTGCGCAATGCCACCCCGGTGCCGGGCCGGATTTGTCCACGGCAGATTTGCCGGTGTCCGCCGGCGGTCTCGCCTCGCGGATGTGGAACCATTCGTCGGACATGGCCAAGCTGATGAGCGAGCGCGGGGTCGAGCGGAAGGCGATTGCCGCACAGGAACTAGCGGACATCCTGGCGTATGTCCTCGCCTTGCGGAACCGCGATGAGAAGGGCGATATCGTGCGTGGTGAGCAGGTGTTCATCCAAAAGGGGTGTTCGTCTTGCCACGAGCGTACGGAGGTGGCCCGTGCCGTGGGGCCGATCGTCTCGCAATTGCGTCGTGACGCCTCGCCCGTCGATATGGCGACGGCGCTATGGAACCATGGGGAAACGATGCTTCAACGAATGTCCGAAGCGGGTATGACCTGGCCCGTGTTTTACAACGGAGAAATGGTTGATCTGTTGGCGTTTTTAAGATCTCTGGAGGCATCGTCTGAGACATCCGCACCCGGTGGGTCCGAGTGACGATCGGTATCAAACGGAGTTACGTCAGGAAGGCCCGACCGTAAGGAGTTTGTCTGGAATGAGTCGCGTTATATCAATCACAGCTATCCTGGTCGTCGTCGTTGGCCTCGCCGTCATCGTGGGGCCCTATGTGTTGCGCGGCGACCCTGTGGAGCAGCCAATTGCGTTCAATCATGTGGTGCATCTCGAAAGCGCCAACATGCAGTGTATGGAATGCCATCGGAATGCGGGCACCAACGTGTTTGCCGGTCTGCCGAGCAAGGCGATCTGTCTCGACTGCCATGATATTGATGAAGAGCAAAATACCAATCCGCAAAAAGACGCGCTTTTTGCTTTCGACGATCTTGACGAGGATATTCCCTGGCGTCGCGTGACGCGGACCCGCTTGGATGTGTTCTTTTCCCACCGTCGGCATGTTACGTCCGGGCAGATTGATTGTTTGGAGTGTCACCGGGATCAACCGACATTGCTGGTGCCGCCGCGCTACAACCGGCTCGTGATGCGGATGGGGGATTGCCTGGCCTGCCACGAAGAGCGGAGTGTTTCCACTGACTGCCTCGCCTGTCATCGATAGCGTGACGGTGATGGGTCGACGGGTTCCACCGGCACGACCAATCGGCGGCGGTCAGCGGTAGGCTAACCGTCGATCGTGAGCGCTTCGTACCTCCACGCGGTCTTGTTCGTATTCGGCAGCGGTTCCGTCCGTATCGCCGTACAAATGGGTGATTTCGATGGCGATAGAAGGGACGGCCGCACGCGCCGGTTTTTCCGGTTGTGAGGGTTGCTCCTGTGCTATTACGCTCTCCGCCACGGTTTTCTCGACCATCCGACGTGGGTGAACATTGAATAGTACTATCGTCTTAGTGGTCCACCGGGTTGTAGACTCCTGTGGTGCCGAGGGCGACGCGCCGACGTACGGGCGGGGCGACCAAGGTGGATCAGGGTGCCGGTCCGCGCCTCTGTTGAGGCCCGCGGTGGTGCGTGTCTTGCTTATCAGCAACGCGGCGGATCGAAGATCGCATGTGTCGGAGACTGACAGATGTCTCAATATGACTCCCAGCGCGTGGGGTGCGACGCGCCGTTTCCCAAGTATCTACTCACTGCCGAAGCCCGGATGATCCTGGCAGAGGTGGAGGCCGAGGGCTATGTCGTCGAACTCACCTCGCCCGGATCTGGCTCAGTGTGCGTCAGGATCACCACACCGGACGGGCACATGCGAGAAAAAATCGGTCGAGCGAGTGAGTTGGAGGCTGCGGTGCTGTCGATCGCTTCTGCGATGGGGCTCGAACTGTAGGTGTCGGTCCACGAATTGCGGCACACTACGGGGAGGCGGTTCGAGAGGGTTTACGGCTGGGTTCCCGTGACGTTCTGTCACTGGCCGTGTACCATCCGCGCATGAGTGACACCTCGTACAGTCCGGATCAAATCGCAAAGCTCATCGACGGCCGCGCGTCGGCTCGTAGGCTGTGTGAGATCGTCAAACGCCATGTGACGCAGATTCGCCGGGAGTGCGGTGTGACGCCGGCGCTGGCTACGGTACTCGTTGGCGACGACCCGGCCTCGACCACCTACGTGCGCACCAAAGGTAAACGCTGTGAAGAGCTTGGACTGAGGTCCATCAAGATTGAACTCCCCCGTGACACGACGACGTCGCAGCTGGTGGCCGAGACCGAAAAGCTCGGGGCCGATCCCACCGTTCACGGCATCTTGATTCAGCATCCGGTTCCCCGTCCGATTGATCGCCGTGCGGCGTTTGAATCGATCCCCATAGCCAAGGATGTCGACGGTGTGAACTCCGCCACACTCGGTCGGGTGATTCTCGGTCTTGATGCGTTCGTCCCGTGTACCCCCCGTGGGATCATGACGCTGCTGAGTGATTATGCGGTGCCTTTGGATGGTGCCTTGGCCGTGGTTCTCGGGCGCAGCCCGATCCTCGGTCGACCGATGTCGTCGATGCTGATTAACGCGCACGCGACAGTGACGCTTTGTCATTCACGCACGCGGCACGTGGCTGATATCGTGCGTGGTGCGGATGTAATCATTGCGGCGGTAGGAAAACCAAAGTTCGTCAAAGGCGATTGGATCAAGCCGGGGGCCGTGGTGATCGACGCCGGATACAACCTGGGGAATATCGGTGACGTGGACTTCGATGCGGCCATCGAGAGGGTGTCGCTCATCACGCCGGTGCCCGGTGGCGTGGGTCCGATGACCATCGCCACGCTTCTCGATCAAACCGTCCAGGCGGCGGCCCGCCAACTCGGCGTGACCCTTTCGTAGTAGAAAGGCGGCTCCACCACCCGCTATGCCGGAGAGGTTGCGGCTTACACCTCTTCGATTTCTTTCGTCTTGGTTTTTAGGGTCGCTTCGATCTCGTCTTCGTGCTTTTTGGTGATCTTTTGGATGCGATCTTTGAGGCTTTTGGCATCGTCTTCGCTGATGGTCTTGTCCTTCTGAGCGGCATCAGCAGCTTTGTTTCCATCACGCCGGGCGTTGCGGATCGCAATCTTCTGCGCTTCGGCCATCTTTTTGACCTGTCCCACACGTTGTTGCCGGCATTCTCCGGAAAGCGGGGGCAGGGGAAGGCGGATGGACTTGCCATCGTTCATGGGGGTGACGCCGAAGTCTGATGTCTGTAAGCCTTTCTCGATATCAGTGAGGGTGGTCGGGTCGAACGGCTTGACCAACAGCGTTCCCGAATCGGGCACGCTGATGGTAGCCAACTCGCGCAGCTCCATGACGCTGCCATAGCTGGACACCTCGATCTTGATGTGTTCGATCAGTGCCGGCGCGGCCTGGCCCGTACGGACGCCGCGGATTTCCTGCTTGAAAAACTCCACGGCCTTGGACATTTTGCCTGAGCATTCCTTCTCAATCTTGTTTGACGGCATCGGTTAGCACTCCGGATGGGCTTCCATGGTTGGTGGGGATGGGCAGGGCGGCCTCGACAGGTTCGAGCGGCACGCGCCGTCAAGCACCCCGGTCGATTAGTGTGCCGACACGCTCACCACAAACGACTGCACGCATGGAGCCGGGGTTTTTCAAATTCAGCACGATGATCGGTATACGGTTTCGCTGGCACAGATCCACCGCGCTGACGTCCATCACCTTGAGTCGTCGGTCGATCACCTCATTGTACGTGAGTCGATCAAGGCGCGTGGCCGAGGGGTCGGTGACCGGGTCCGAGGTGTACACGCCGTCCACCTTGGTGGCCTTGAGCAGCACCTCCGCCCGAACTTCGGAAGCCCGAAGCGCCGCGCCGGTGTCGGTCGTGACGAAAGGATTTCCCGTCCCCGCAGCAAAAATAACGACGCGGCCGCGGTCGAGGTGACGAAGGGCACGCCGTCGAATAAAGGGTTCGCACACGCTGGCCACGGCGATGGCGCTCTGCACACGCGTGGGCACGCCGATGGACTCGAGGGTATCCTGAACGGCGAGGGCGTTGATGATCGTCGACAGCATGCCCATGTAGTGGCCCGTGGCCTCTTCAATGGGTGAATTTTTGGAAATCACGCTGCCTCGGACCAGATTGCCTCCGCCCACGACCACACTCACACGTACGCCGAGCTTGGCCACGAGCTTGATCTCTTCCGCAAGCCGGCCGAGTTCACCCCCGTCGATGCCGCCGACACCTTCAGCACACAGCCCTTCGCCGCTGACTTTTAACAGGACGTGCTTGTATTTCGTTTCAGCCATCGTTTATCCGATCCTGTCCGGTTTGTGGAGACGCCCCGGAAAAGGGCATCCCATGTGGCTACCGGCTCCATCCCGCAAACGCGACGCGCAAGAAAAGGGGGCCTTCAAGCCCCACCACAGCGTTCCGAAATTATTGGCCTACCTGCAGGATCACCAGGTCGGTGACCGCGTTAACGCCGGCTTCTTTGAGTACCTCACCGATCTTTTTCTTGCCGTAGTAGTCGGTCTTCACATGAAGCTGCTCCATCAAGACGCGTTCTGCGTAGAATGCGTTGACTTTGCCGTCGGCGATCTTGGCGGTGATGCTGTCATTCTTGCCCTCGCTGCGGGCCATCTCTTCTGCATCCTTTCGGATTTTCTCCACCTGTTCCGCCGGTACGCCGGATCGATCGATCGACAGGGGCTTGGAGAAGAGCGCGTGCATGCAGAGGTCGGCCGCGACGTTCTTGTCTGACTTCGGCTCTGCATCCAACGCGAGCAGCACGCCGCTTTTGCCATCATGGTGAATGTACGACGCCAGGTGCTCACCCGTGACCCGGCGGCAGTTTTTCAGGTTCATCGTCTCACGCAACTTGCCGTACACCTCGGTGAACTGTGCATCAAGCGCAGGATCACTGCGGACAGCTCCAGGATCCGGCGCATCGGCCGAACCCTCGGCGACGAACTTTGCGAAGTTGTTGGCCAGGTCTACAAAGAAATCGTTCTTGGCGACCGGTGCCGTTTCACATTGCAGCTCGATCAAGCCGGCGATCTTCCGTTCGTTATCGATATAGACCCCGATACGCCCCTCGCCGGTCATTCGGCCAGAGCGATCCGCCATCTTGCCTTTGTGCTTTTTTCGGAGCCACTCAATCGACGCCTCGAAGTCGCCGTTGCACTCCGTCAACGCCTGCTTGCACTCCATCATTGGGAGATCCGTCTTCCCCCTCAACTCTTTAACCATCTGTGCGGTAATTGCTGCCATCTTGCGATACCTTCCACTTTCGGGACGCGTCACGTCGAGACGCTTCCATGTTTCATCCTGGAAGAGCCCTGCCTTTGGCCCCGTCCAGCCGTTATGAATGTCTTATTGATGTCTTTCCCGCGACGGGTCGCGGTACACCCACTGCGAGGCGGGTGCGACGTCCAGTCTACTCTGACACGGGACCATGGTGTCAGACGACACCAAGCCCGTCCGTTCCAGACCGCCAGAAGCCAGACCAACAGAAGTCGGACAGGTGCCACCATTTGACACCAGTCCTAACTGGCAGAGGGCTCCGGATTGCCGGCACCACTGCCATCGCTACCGGTGCCCGGTACGGCGGGCACGGGAGCCGCCGCCGGAGCCTGCGCGGCCACGGCCTCAGGTGAGCCATCGTGAGCGAGGCCCATGGCCGGTCTGGAAGACCGGCGACGCGGTGCCTGATCTTTGTCCGTTGTATCGGGTGCCTCGGTGCGACCTTTTTTACCCTCTTCTACGGCGTCGGCCAGGTGAGACACGACCGTCTGGATCGAGCGAATCGCGTCGTCGTTACCCGGGATCGGAAGATCGGCAAAATCCGGATCGGAATCGGTATCGATCAAGCAGATGGTCGGAATGGACAGCTTCTTCGCCTCACGGACGGCACTGTGTTCGCGTTCCACGTCGACGACGACCACCGCACCCGGCAGCCGATCCATCTCACGGATGCCCTGAAGGTTGCGTTTGATCTTTCGGAGCTCGCGCGCTCGCGTCGAGATCATCTTCTTGCTGTACTCCTGCGCCGTGCCGTCGAGCTCTGCCTGCTCAAGCTCTTCCAGGCGAGCCAACCGCGACCGAATCGTGCGGAAGTTGGTCAGCGTGCCGCCAAGCCACCGCTCAGTGACGAACGGCATACCTGCGCGCATCGCCTCCCGCTCAATGATGAGCTTGGCTTGCCGCTTCGTGCCGACAAAGAGGACATCCTTACCGCCGGCCACGATCTGCGCGATAAACTTCTTCGCTCGGAGCAGCCCTTTCACGGTCTCTCGAATGTCGATAATGTGAATCGTGTTCCGCTTGCCATAGATGTACGGAGCCATCTTAGGATTCCAGCGGCTTGCGCGATGACCAAAATGGATCCCCGCGTCGACCAATTGACGTACCAACTCAGATGCCAAACAACACCTCCAAAGCCTTATGCGAAGCTAAGTTATACTCGCTACGAACTCACTGGGACCCGCCAGTCTAACAGATTCCCCCGACGGAGCAAGCCCGGGTTCACGGCCTTTTTGCGGAACCCCGGGGGTGCCAGACACCTTTGGCGGTGGCCCCATTGTTCGCTGCAAGGCGAAGGGTGGGGGATGGGTACGCGAAAACATGCTGTCCCCCGGCCTGATTTCAGGCCGCCAAAACTGTCACGCCCCCAACCCCGGGCTCCCTTACCCCTCTTGCTTTTTGCCCAAGTCGAGTCACAATCCTGTCGGCGGGGCTCGCCAATTGGCGGATTTTTCAGAAACCTCTGTCCACCATAGGCTGTTAGTCTCGGATTTCAACTGAAATGAGCATCCCCTTGATGCTCGTCGAAAAGAGATGTCTTTTCCAGGAGGCTCAAGCATGAGGCGTTTTCTAGATTTGACGATCATTCTCAGCGTGGCAACCGTACTCGTTGCCACGACCGCGGCGATTCGTGCGGGTACTCCGGACACCTTGATCGCCCAGAACCACTTGCAGCAGCTCGGGGCTGCGCTTCGGATATATCTCGGTGACAATGGTGATCGGCTTGATGACCCCATTCACCTGTGGCAATCTGGTGAAGTCTCCGATCCCACCCTATTCTGGAATCCTGGTGATGTTGATCCGCAGCCAGGAATCATCAACAACTCGGTTCCCAATGCTTGGAACAGCGCACGAATCAGTTTTGAGTTCGCCACCTGTCTCCGACCTTGTGAGGGCATTTTAGGCGATGAGCCGGTCATCTGGGACAACACGCCCGACAACAACGGGGGGGAGTTTATTAGTTTTCTTACCATGGATGGTGCGATTGAAACAAGCCCGCCGAATATCTCAGCGACACCGACCAATGTGGCCATTACGCATGCCCACTTAAGACGTTTGTGGTTTGGGGTCCACGTTTATGCAATGGAGAACGGAGGTGTGGCCCCAAGCCAACTGCTCGATATTCATCCGATTCCCTTTGCCAAGTCCCCTAGAAACTATTGGAATCCCGGGGACAGCGATCCAATGCCCACGGACATCTCCAGCAATGAACCCAATACTATCGACAGTGCACGGATCAGCTTCGACTATCTCGTGGCTGCTCAAAACTGGGATTCTATGGACCCCGAAACGATCGTGATCGCGGACAACACCTCGGACAACAACGCCGGATATGGGGTCAACGTGGTCAATCGACGCGGATTCGTACGGTTCGTGCCCATCGGCACATATGGTGACGCCAACGATGACGGCGATATCGATCTCGAAGACTTCGCCAAGATGCTACCGTGTTTCACCGAGTGGCCCTACGGTGCGATTCTGGACAATACCTGCCGGATCATGGATTGGGACGGCGACGATCAAGTTTCTCGTTGGAGCGATTGGAGGAGTTTTTGGCTCGCGATGACGGGGCCGTGGTCGAAGTAACGGCTGACCGTGTGGTTTTTTGGAGTTTCTTCTTCGGCTGTGATCTTGTTTAGCCAAACCGACGATAGTGGGTGATACGACCAGCTTCGGTCTTGTTTCCGGTGACCATGGGCGGCTTTCCGGGTAGAAACCCGATGGCCACATCGACACAGGGCTGGAGAAGGTGAGGGTGGGTATGGCAATTCTGTTTGGCAAAGAGGCGGGTGCCCCATTCTTCGGGTACTCCCGAAGGGTGGGGGAAGGACTTTGCAAGCAAGACTCTGTTCCCCTCCCAAATTCGTTACCGCCTCCGATTTCGTCCCCCACCCTTTGCCTTGGGGCAAAGAATGGGGCACCCGCCCGCCTGTGAGCTTTGCAGTCCGCTCCTCCGGATTGACCGTCCGTGTCGACTGGCGTATCGTGCCACGCCGATCTGACGCTTAAGCTGGGATACCGGGCACCGGAGCCGTTTGCAGCGTGACGCCTTCCCAATCTCTCAACCACCGCTCCCTGCGGGTCTTCATTAGTGCCGCAGAGCCTAGCGCCGACCGCCACGGGGCGACGCTGATCCGGGCCACACAAACGCTCTGCCCGGATGTCCGATTCGTTGGGGTGGCCGGTCCCCGAATGGTGGAGGCCGGCTGCGAGCCTGTTTTCGACATGACCGGCCACGCCGGGATGCTGCTCGGAGCCCTCAAAGCGGCCGGGAGAGCGTCCAAGCTCATCACCACGGCCGATGCCTGCCTCCGCCAGTACCCGTTTGACGCTTGCGTCGTGATCGATTCGCCCACGCTTCATCTGCCACTCGTTCGGCGGGCCAAAGCCGCCGGCATCCCCACGTTGTACTACATCGCACCCCAGATGTGGGCCTGGGGCACCTATCGAATCCACAAGCTGCGAGATCAGGTCGATGCGGTGGCCGCGATTCTGCCGTTCGAGGAGCCGTTTTTTCGGAGACACGGTATCGACGCGACCTTCGTGGGCCACCCCCTCGCAGAGCAAATCCGGGCTGAGATCGTGGATCAAGACGCCATCGACGCCATCCGTGGATCGGGGGATCCGGTGATCGCGCTCCTGCCGGGCTCCCGGACCCATGTCGTGGAGGAGGTACTACCGGGGCAGTTGGAGGTGGCCGCGGCCATCGCCGGGGAGCTACCCGGTGCGACGTTCGGCGTTTCGGTGGCCGATGAGCGGATCGGAAAGACGATCAACCGGTTGATTGCAGAGGCCGGCTTGCAGGGCCGCGTGATTCCCCAGCCCCATCGACACCGGGAGTTGATCCGGGCCGCCGATCTCGTGCTCGTGGCCTCCGGAACCACCACGCTCGAAGTCGCCTTTCACGAGAAGCCGATGATCGTGATGTACAACGCTTCCCGGCTGTTCTACCACTTGATCGGGCGGTGGATGCTCCACACCAAGCACCTATCCCTGCCCAACATTCTGGCCGGTAAGCAGATCGTCCCCGAGTTCATGCCGTACTACCGTTCCACACGACCCATCCTGCAAGCCGCGATGGAGATACTGCAAAACGCCGACCTGCGAAGGGAGATGAGCCATGAGTTGTCGGACGTGGTGGAGCCGCTCCGTGAGGGCAGCGCCGCCACGCGCATGGCCGAGCTTCTGCTGAGCATCGTCGAACCGACGCACTAACCGGTGAAGGGCTTCCCGTGGTCTATGCGAAGGCGTCTACCACCGGCTAGTGAACACGCCGAAGTCGATCAGATCCACATCGCCGTCTCGATCGAAGTCGAACGCGGCCAGGCAGGCGTTGACACATGCCTGTGTCGCCGGATGGGGCTGCTGATCCGGTGACGACATGCAGTCGGCGAAAGCGGTGTAGTCGTCCAGATCGACGGCACCGTTCACATCGAAGTCGCCGTCGCCAATCATGTCGCACTCGTCCGGAGCGAGGTTGTGGTTGCAATCCTGGCTGGTCCCTTCGGCCAGGTCCGTTGCGTCTGGGATGTCATTGCTGTTGCAGTCAAACTCGATCTTGAAGGCGTTGTCGCTCCACCCTCCCGTGACGTAAACGCTGCCCACGCCGTTTACGGTGATTTCGTAGGGACGGTCAAGGTCATGTCCTGCGCCGTCGCCGGACGCGTTGATGATCTCAGAGATGGCACCGTTTGGCGTGACCTTGAACGTGTTGTCGCTGCTCTCCCCGCTCACATAAGCGTTGCCCGCATCGTCCAAGGCGATGCCCGAAGGTTCACTAAGAACCCGGCCCAGGCCATCTCCGCCAGCGTCGATAATTTGCGCAATAACCCCGCCCGGCGTGATTTTGAAGGCGTTGCCGCTGCTCACCCCCGTCACGAAGACGTTCCCCGTGCCGTCCACGGCAATGCCCCGGGGTTGCGAGAAGGCATGCCCCATGCCGTCACCGGAGGCGTCGATAATCTCGGTGATGACCCCGGTGGGCGTGATCTTGAAGGCGTTGTTGGTAAAGAATCCCGTTACGTAGACGTTGCCCACGGCGTCGACTGCGATACGCTCAGGGTGAGAAAGGCGATTCCCCGCGCGGTCGCCGTACCGGCCAATGATCTCGGTGATGACCCCGGCCGGTGTGATCTTGAAGACATTGTTGCTGATCCCACCCGTCACATAGACGTTTCCTGCCGCATCCACAGCGATACCCTCGGGAAAATCCAGGACGTGTCCCGCGCCATCGCCGTTGGAGTTGATGATCTCGGTGATGACCCCGTCTGGTGTGATCTTGAACGCGTTGTCGCTGACCGTGGCCGCGACGAAGACGTTGCCCGTACCATCCACCGCAATGCCGACAGGCAGGTCAGGCTCATGGCCCGCGCCATCGCCGTTCGCGTCCAAGAGCTCAGTGATGGTGCCGTCGGGCGTGATCTTGAAGGCGTTGTCGCTGCTCGCCCCCGTCACGTAGACGTTGCCCTCAGCGTCGATGGCGATGCCGAATGGGTCCACGAGACCGGTTCGGACGATCTCTGTAATGATGGCCCCTCCCTGCGCGGGTTGCCCGCTGCCGAGCAGCCCCATGCAGGCTGGGAGCAGTGTGGTCATGATGGCCATGCCATGTTTCGTTCTGGTGCGTGCGGTCCGGGAAAAGTTCGTTTTGGGCAATTTCGTACGGGAGTGATTCTTCACAGGCTTCCTCCGATCAGTTCGTAGCCTCGTACCGGGCTCCTCGATGGAAACGCCGAGAGGCGGTCAGAATACCATCACACCAGTCTCAGTCCCGAGCGGGGCAGAAGAAGCGGCATCCCCCGATTCGATCGGAACCACGCCATTCGATCACGGTCACACAAGCGTGAACCGAGACACACGGGCCGAGCGATGAAAAAGGAGTGCCTGCACTGGTTGGTTCTACCTCCGGATGGTCCAGCGGTTGCTGATGTACACGTGGCCGCAGTTCGCGCCGTGTACATGGCCCCGGCGTTTCACCTTGATCCACCGGCCACGACCTCCGTCATAGACGTGGCCGCAGTTCGGGCTGTGTACATGTTTGACCTTGAGCGCCGGCCGCGACGACGCCGGCTGCTCTTGCACGTAAACTGTTTCTACAGGTACCGGATGCACGCGTCGTCGTGGATGGGCCGGTGGGACGAAGACGGTTTCGCGTACAACGGTCCTCGGGCGTTCGTGGTGAACGACGGTCACCCGGCGGGTCCTACATCCGAATGCGGCCAGCGCGGCACAGAGACCAATGGTCACAAATAGCT
>JAJRSP010000139.1 GCA_024278775.1 Planctomycetota bacterium | reverse complement strand
GGCTTCCCACATGATCGCCCCCAACGGGGGCTTCACGACGCGCTCGGCCCGCTCGGGCGGGCCTTCCTAAAGCCACGCCCTTTGGGCGTGGTCGATTACCCGGGCGGGTGTATTCTCTTTGTGATGCGTCGCATGGTGCGATTCGACCCGGGGATCAGCTCGCCACGTCGCCCCGTCCCGGTTACGCGATGAAAGTGAACGACCGAGATCGCGCGTCTGGTGCGATCATCGGCAAAGCCATGACTTCGCTTTCTGAGGGTTCTGGATTGGTGCTCGTGTTGGTGAGCCTGCAATAGGTGCTCGCTGCGGAGGCGTGCTCATGAAGATCAATCATTGGTGTCAGCCTGTCGCTCCTCCGGTTCTGCGCGTGCATCGTCGTAGCCCTATGGTGGTCAGGCTGTGGCTGATTGCTGTCGTCCTGTCGGCGTGCGGCGATGGGGTTGCGGAGCCGATACCGGATCCGATGGCATCCGTCGTGACGATGGATACGCCGTTTCAACTCCTTCCGGATCGTCAACGAAAAGCTGGGGCTGCCTTGCAAGTCGGTCCGCGTGCGTATGAGGCGTTGCAGGGTCATGCACGGGTGCGGGTGAAGGGGTTTCCGTTGGAGCGGGGCAAGCGGGTGGATCTGGAATTGGAACGGTTCCAGGTGACCTCTCCGGAGACGCAGATCGTCATGGGCACTGATCAGGGTGACCGGGTGATGCCGCATCCGGAGGTCGCGCTGTTTCGCGGACGCGTCGTGAACGAGCCTGATTCGGAGGTTTATCTCGGGGTCTCTTCACTTCAAACCAACGGTTTCATTCGACTTCCCGGACGGGAGTACATTATCGCACCCGGGCGGAAGCGGGGGGCCGACGGCGCGATTCTTGAACACGTCATCTATGAGCGATTCGCCGTTGGGGCCGATGATCCGCCGGGCGCGTTTGAATGTCAGACCCGCACGGCACGTGAGCCGTCGCCGCCCGTTGCGCCGTCTGCGGTGGCGACTCTCGGCGGCTATTCGTCCCGCGTGGCCTTTGTCGCTCTCGAATGCGACTATGAGTACGGGCAGTCTTTCGACAATTTGAACGAAGCGGCCGTCTATACGATTGAACTGTTGGGTGCGATCAGCAGTGTCTACGAACGGGACGTGCAAGTTCAGTTCTACATTCCGTATCTCCGCATCTGGTCCACCGTCAACGATCCATACACCGGCTCGACCGTGGGGACGCTACTGCAGGAGTTCGAAGTGTACTGGCGTGCCAATATGGGTTCCGTCGATCGTGACATTGCCCACTTCCTGACCCCGAAGAATGCCGGCGGCGGTCTTGCGGAATTGGATGTACTCTGTAACAGCACGTGGGGCTACGGTGTCTCTTCCGGTATCGTAGGTGTTTTTCCGCGACCGCTGGAGAACGGCAGCCTGGACCAGTGGGACGTTCACGTGGTATCGCACGAGATGGGACATCAGTTCGGCTCGCCGCACACCCACTGTTACGTTCCCCCGATCGACAATTGCGGGCAGTCTTTCGATGACTGCTGGAACGGGATTTACGCCTGCCAGCAGGGCACGATTATGAGCTATTGTAAGAGTTGCCCCGGCGGTTTGGCCAACATGGATATCCGGTTGCACGAGAGGGTGATCACCAGAATCCGACAATCCGTCGATCCTTCTTGTCTCCGTTATGGGTTGAATCCCGTCTATGTGGATGGGGCGAACAGTAGTGGAATCGAAAACGGAACGGTTTTGTTCCCGTTTAATACGGTGCTGGAGGCGGTTCAGATTGTGATTCCGGGTGGTATGGTTTACATATCGACAGGGAGCTACCCCGAAAGTATCGTGGTCAATCGGCCGGCGGTTCTCAATGCGAGAGGTGGCGGCGTGACCATTGGACCGTGAGTGTTGCGCTGAAAGTTGATCTGGTCAGCAGTTCGTAGGACACGCTATCGCAGGCCGCAAGCCCCGTTCATCTCGTCCGGTCAATAGGAGTACAGCGCGAACCAAAGGGGTGGTCCCCCTTCGCTGTGCGGAGATAATCGTGGCTCCTCCCGCCGATTTGTAGTCCGGGTGCCTGCGCCTCCCCGTTGGCATGGATCGAAACTTCGAGCTAACATCTTCCCATGATAAGAAATGTCTTGGTGTACGCCTTCGCAGCTGGTCTGATCGCGATGGCTCCCGGTTGTAAGCCAAAAACATCGACTCCGGCCCCGGACGTGGATAGCTTGTCCCGGCATCTTGCCGAAGGGACCAACGTCGTCCTCATTACGTTGGACACGACACGCGCCGACCGTATCGGGTCTTATGGGTATTCGAGTGCTTCGACGCCGGCGATCGACGCGCTGGCCGCGAGGGGGGTGCAGTTTGACCAGGCGTTCGCCCAGGTGCCGCTCACGTTGCCGTCCCACGCCACCATGATGACAGGGCGCTATCCGCGCGAGCTTGGTGTGCGCGTGAATGCCAGAGATTCTCTCGGAGACGATCATACAACGCTTGCCTCAGAAGCAAAGAAACACGGCTATGCCACGGGCGCGTTCATCGGATCATCCGTTCTGGATAGGCGTTACGGATTGGATCGAGGCTTCGATGTTTATCGCGACGATATGGGTCGGTCCAAGGGGCTTCATGCGCACAGTGACCCGGAGCGTCGCGGCGGCGAAGTGACCGAGGAGGCGTTGGCTTGGCTGAGCACGGTGAAGGATCGAAACTTTTTTTCCTGGATTCATTATTACGACGCGCACGATCCATACGATGCGCCGAAACCGGTTCATAACCCATTGGCCCCTCCCTACGACAATGAAATCGCCTATGTGGATTCGCAGGTCCAACGCGTAGTGGATTGGCTTGAGGCGCAGGGGCTTACGGGTCGCACGCTCATCGTGTTGGTCGGGGATCACGGGGAGGGCTTCGGCGAACACGGCGAGAGGGGCCACACGATCTTTGTTTACGAAACCAATATCCACGTGCCGCTCGTATTCGTCCACCCCTCGTTCCCGCCGGGACGACGCATCGACTCCGTGGTTGAGGTGGTGGATGTGTTTCCGACCGTGTTATCGCTATTGGGGTGGTCGCAGCCGGAAGGGCTACTTTCCCTGTCGCTCGCCGATGCGATCCACGGCGCGGCGTTATCCTCATCCTCCAGGGGGAGTTACGGAGAAGCGCATGACGTGAGCTGGTCGTTTGGATGGGCCGAGCAACGTTCGCTAACGACTGCGAAATGGAAGTATATTTCGTCAACGAGACCTGAATTGTTTGATCGGTCAGTTGATCCCGGCGAACTGACCTCCGTGATAGAGCAATACCCGGATGTGGCCAGGCAAATGCGTGAAGCGCTCGTCGCTCGTTACGACGAGATGAACCCGGGGTCATCTCACGCCGTGGTCTTGGACGCCCAGTCGCGTCGCGAGCTGGAATCACTCGGTTACCTTTCCGGTGGGGCCGCCCCTGAATCTCAAGAGTTTTTGACACCCGGAAGGCCGGACCCCAAGGACATGCTCGATGCATACCATCAGATGAAGCGTGGGTTCGAGCTGTTGGAGAACGGCCGGCCGGAACAGGCCATTCCACAGTTGGAGGCGGCGGTTCGTGCCAGCCCCATGTCGATGGGTTTTCATTATTTGTTGGGTGCCGCCTATCAAGAAGCGGGGCGAGACCGTGAGGCCATTGATTCTCTGGAAGCCGCATTGAGGCTTGACCCGACCTACCGTTCGGCGCTGTCTTTGCTGACGAAGTCCCTGGTGGCGCTCGACCGCTATGACGAAGCGATCTCACATTATGAGGTGGCCCTAACACTGGATCCGTCGAATGCGTTGATGAAAGGCTCTCTCGGGCAGGTGTTGCGCCGTGCTGGTCAAACCGACAAGGCGCTGGCCCACCTTCGTCAGGCCGTCGAGGCGGAGCCGGAGTATGCCCTGGCGCTGAACGAACTCGGCATCATTTCTCAGACGAACGGCGATACGAAAGCCGCTATCGGTTTCTATCGGCGTGCCGTGGATGCCAAGCCGAACGGCACAGAGGGGTTGTACAATCTGGCGACGGCACTTCTTCGTGCGGGGCAGACGTCGGAGGCGGCACCGCTTTTGCGGCGTGCCGTGACGCTCTCGCCCTCCCTGGTCGGTGCCGTGATGACCAAGGGTGGAGACTACGCCAAAAACGGTAAGGTCGAAGCGGCTCGGGCATGTTTCGAGGCCATAGCCGATTCCGAAGGTGTTGCCGTAGGCGCGCGATTCAACCTCGCGATTATGGCCGCCCGAGACGGTAATCGTGATGCCGCCGTGTCTGCGTACCAACGTGTGTTGGAAATTGATCCGGCCCATGAGAAGTCCGTCGCAGCACTTGTGAATCTGTATCTGAACGCCAAGAAGACACGGGAGGCCGTTCGTACGCTTCGGTCCGCTTTGGAGCATGCGCCGGACAGCCTCTCGGTGTTGAAACCGCTTGCGTCTCTATTGGCGACGGCGCCGCAGGATGACATTCGAGACGGTGCGTTGGCCGTCGAGCTGGCGTCGCGCGCTGCCAGGCTGACCGGGCGTAAGGACCCGGTAGTGCTGGCCACGTTGGCCGCCGCGCTGGCCGAGACGGGTGAGTTTGAGCGCGCGGCGCAGATCGCCGGCGATGCCATTGATCTGGCCCGAGAGGCAAACGCCGGGCGATTGGCCGACTTCGTAGCGAATCAGCGAATGGGTTATCAGGCGGGTCGACCATTTCGAGACGGCAGTCTCAGCCCATAGACAGATCCAGTCAGACCGTTTGAGGCTAACCGCTGAAGTTCGATTGAACCGACGCGAAGTCAATCAGATCGATGTCGCCGTCGCTATCCTGATCGAAAAGTGGGCATGATGCGTTGACATCGGGTCCACCAAGAAAAGATTCGAATGCAGTGTAGTCGGGTAGGGCGATGACGCCGTCGCACACCAGATCACCGCTATCGCAGACGGGACCGAGCGCGATGCGGTGGGTAGCATCATCCAGGTTGAGCCATCCGACAGCTTCACCCCAGGCATAACCACGGAAGCGGTTTTCACATAAGTCGAACGTGGCACTCAGACTGCCCAGCGTGCCCGTGTCAAAGCTGATCCATCCCGTCTGCTCGCCCCACGCCAACCCCGAGAGGGTTCCGGTGGCCGGATCGAAATTCACGCCAAAGTCAAGCCCGTCCACATTGGCATAGTGGACGCCATCCGCCGGCGTACCACTACCGAGGTTGATCCATCCCGCAGCTTCGCTCCAGATGTGTCCGGACAACATCGTGTCGTGGACCGTGACGCCATCCGCGCCCCCGTCCACGGCACGCCAGTTCGTCCATCCGATTTCCGACCACGCCCACGATTGGCTGGGATCCACGTTGGACTGAGCAAAAGCCGTCATTGCGGAAAGAGTCACGACCAGGACGGCTGAACAGACGATGAATCGCTTCACTGAAGCCTCCTAACGTGAAAAGTTGTTGTAGTTGCCTGTCGAGGAAAATCCGTCTACTCCCGGTACATACGAGACATGGGCGAGGGCGTTGATCGGGCCGATGTCGTAGCTGGCCGAGGGGGATCCGTTGCCGGAGCTGTTGCTAGCCACGTTATTCATGATGAGGTTGTCCGTACTGGGTGAGGCGTTTCCTCTGTCCGTTTGGATTCCATTTACGCAATTGTCAACGACGTTTCTGTCCACATAATTGTACTTGGCGTCTAAGTAAATGCACGGCCCGTTGACGCTGGAAATCTTGTTGGCCACGATCCTGATGCGTGAGGAAGCGAGAATCCCTTTCATGCCACCGGTGATGACACATTCGGTGATTGCGCCGTTGGCACTGCCTGAGACACCCACATTGGTGTTGTTGACCACCGTACATCGCTCGACGATCGTGGACACGCCAGCAATAATCCCATCGCCGTTGGCTGCGGCGGAACAATGGGTGATGACACTCCTGGCACCGATGTTGATTCCATCTCCGGTATTCCCCCGTGCCGTACAGTCGCGCACGATGCTCTCTTGGCCAACGACCATTCCCGACGTGCCATTACCAGAGACGATGCACGATTGAACCACGCAAGTTCGTCCGGTGGAGATGCCGGAGCCAGCGTTGGAAGAAGACACGCAATCGGTAATCAAGCACTCACGTCCTGTGATCAACCCGGAATGTGCGTTGCCGGTTCCGTTGTTGTTGATTCGCAGACGGTCATATTGACTTGCGGAGGCGTCCGTAGCTGCAATACCGCTCCTGGACCACCGCGTAATCGTGCCGTTGTAAATGTGCAAATTGGACTGCACCCCGATGACTGTGATGCCGACCAGTCCGGTGTGGGCACCATCCAGCACGGCTCCATCCAAGTTCAGCGTTACGTCGCTGGCTGAGATTTTGATGCCGTGTACCGTACCGGTTGCTACGACGTTACCGCCGAGAATGTACGATCCGGGTTGATCGATAATGATCGGTGCCGGTCCAGTCACGATCGTCGGGCGGGTTTGGGCAACCGGATCACTCGGTGGCGAGATTTGCGCAAACCCTACGGACGAACAGGCTGCCAACGTGAACATGAATCCACATGCGAAATGTGAAGGGTTACGAAGCCACATTGTCTTTCCACCTCCAAGTATGGGGGGCACCTGCATGGGCACCAGACGATTGGTCACCCACATCAGGCATTGCTTAGTGTAGGAGTGCCGAGTGGATCAATACAACCCACAAGTCTGATAACTGCGAGGAGATGCCATGTTTTTGACACATCCATGGACACCGTTTGGTTGCTCAGGTCACGGCATATTATAGGTGCCGTTGGTTGCCGTAGCCCATGATTTCCGTGCCGTATGGGATTTGCGTCTCAGGTACACCGCGCCATCGTTTTGGTGATATGCAGGCTGAGGCTTTGGAGTCCTGGTAGAAACTGATTGTGATGCGAAGGGAGTATCGGTAGAATGACTGATATGCGCCTTTCTATAACCACTCAGTTCGTTACCGTTTGCCGGCTATTCGTTGTTGCCTGTGTAGGATGCCTCCGGGCGGCTCCGCCCGCCGCTGTCGTGGCGGTTGTCGTGCAGGTGGATAACCGACCGTCCGCTCCCACGAAACCAGTAAACCGGCTTCTTCTCGGAAATAATATCGAGTGGACCCAACGCGGCGATGGTTTGCTGCTGCCCAATTCCCTCTCGCTGGACCCGAACCTGCTCAGCCGTTTGACCGATCTTGCGCCCACGGTGATTCGCTATCCCGGTGGCTCATTCGCCGATTTGTTTCATTGGCAGGTGGCTATGGGGCCGCTAACAAACCGCGGGATGATTGAGAACTTTCTTACCGGGTCGTTGGAGCGGGCGGACTTCGGACCGGCCGAGTTCCTGCTATTGTGTCAGTCCACGGGAGCCACGCCACTGATTACCGCCAATGTGGTTACGGGCAGTGCGGCCGAGGCGGCCTCTTGGGTGACCGCTACCAATATCGACCGTATCCCCTCTCCGACGGGCGGGCTTCTTCCCACCGTACCGCTATGGGAGGTCGGCAACGAGCCCTATCTGACCGGAGAGCGTCCGGACTTGGTTCTTTCGGCCGCTGAATTCGCTACGCGAGTCAACGCGTTTGTGCCGGCGATGCGTGCGGCCGATCCAACCATTCTGCTTGGTGTGCCGCTCTCGGGTGACCTGCTCTCGCAAATACTGCCTCCTCCTGACAACGTGTTCAACGACAACGTACTCTCGGCGCTCACGGTTGAGCCTGACTACTTCGCGCTCCACGATGCGTACCTTCCCTTCTACTTTGGTACCGTGCCCCCGTTGAACGACGTGTATCTACAAGTGGTGGCCGGCTCCTGGTTGGTGAATCAGGACCTCGATGCCGTTCGAGCGCAGGTTGACGCTCACTTTCCCAGGCTACGTATTCCCTTTGCCCTTACCGAGTACAACGCGCTGTACACGTTGAACAGCAGCCCGTCAGACGGATACATCGCCAGTTTCACTTCTGCGTTGTACGTGGCGGATCTGTTGATGATGCTCGCTCAGCGTGACGATATCCTCACGGCTGATTTCTGGTCGCTTCTAGACAACGGGTATTTCGGTGCCGTCGACGACGCGGGAAGGCAGAGGCCGGTGTTTCCCGTGCTTTCCGCCTTTTCAACGATGTGGCACGGAGACCTTCTTCCGACCCAGGTGACCGGCCCCACGTTCGATGCGCCTGCGGCGACGGGAGTCGGCATTTTCCCTGGTGTCGTGGGCCTTCCCACGGTGACGTCACTCGCGATTAGCGACGCCGGTACCGTGCGTATGGTTCTTATCAATAAAGAACCGAACCAGCCGTTAGCGGTACAAATCCGGTTGGCTGAACCGGTGTCGATCAGTAGCCTCAGTAGCCGGGAGTACTATCGAGCCGATGTGTGGGAGACTTTTCTCACGGGTAGTAACGGGCTGACCTGGCAGCCGGCCGGTGTGTCGCAATCGGGAGGTGTCATCAGTTTGACACTTAAAGAGCACTCCATCCGAACGGTGGAGTTTATGATACCATCGTCTGCTCATGTGGTCCCCACCACAAGCCGCTGGGGGCTGATGATGACGATCCTATTGCTTGCGATTTCCGGGACAGTTCTTCTGCGTCGAGGCGTCCGGGCGGGGTGAGACATTCGTTGCGTGATTCTGAGCCTGTCTTCGGGTTGAGTTATTCCCGGATCGACTTCGAGGAGCTGGCGGGGCGGTGGTCATCCGTTCGGTTTTTGAGTTTGATCAATTGCAGTGTGCGCCAAACATAAGACTAACACGGAACGCCGATTGCCCACGACAACCGACGGCAGAACGATGGTTTCGTTGCTTCGGCGTGCTCGGAAACGAACCTACGAGAGCCTCGCCGCCGCTGGGGAGCGGATTGGACATCGAGTGCATGCCGCTCGTGATGTCGATTAGCAGGAGCAAACCGAGCCTCCGGCGGAAGAAGGGGGGCACGAAGCGTATATGAAGGGTACGCTCCGCCTGTCCCAACGGGCAGGGGGTGGTGAGGAGAAGAATCAGGTACAGACTCTCATAGCCCCTGGTACATAGATTGGGGGCAGGCCACGCGTACCTAGTGTTCTTGGGACTGCCCCAGGTGCCCCCGATACGACAGCCTTTGCCGTTAAGGCTAGGAGTCTGTCCGAGAAACGGGCTGAACCAACGGGATCAGGGTTGGGGCATTGGCCAGTCCGCGTCGCGTCCGCGCGGGGGTTTGAGAAACCGGAATCAGCAAGACCGCCAACGTCATGGGGCGCCCGCTG
>JAJRSP010000138.1 GCA_024278775.1 Planctomycetota bacterium | reverse complement strand
GACCATGCCGGACACGAAGCGCGTCACGAGCGATTCGGACATCTGGCTGATCATTTTCGGGTGGGCGTCCGAAGCGAGAACCAGTTGACGGCAGCCGATGTCGATGGCGTTGAAGGTATGCAGGAACTCGTTCTGCGTACCGACTTTGTTCGAGAAAAAGTGGACGTCGTCGATGATCAGCACATCGACGTTGCGGTAACGGTGGCGGAACGAATCGATCTCCCCGGATTTGAGCGCGAAAATGTAATTGTTTGTAAAATCCTCGCCGGTGAGATAGCGACACGTCTTGTTCGGCAGGGCTTCCTTGAGCCGGTGGTAGATGGCCTGGAGCAGGTGCGTCTTGCCGATTCCGCACCCGCCGTGAATGAACAGCGGGTTGAACTGCCGGCCCGAGGGCGCTTCCGCGACGGAGATGGCCGTCGTGTAGGCCAACCGGTTCGATTCCCCGACGACGAATTCTGCGAAGGAGCGATCGGGCACAGCGGCGGGTGGTGGCGAGCCGAGTTTCTTGCGTGCCCGGGCTTCGCGTTCGGGGTTGTTGGTGACGAAGTCCACCTGCGAATCGGGCTGTTTTTTACGCAGATTCTTCGCAAGTTCGGGATCGATCACAAACGCAACGTCGAGCGTTTTGCCCGCGAGGTCCGAGGAAATTCTGCGGATGACCTCCACGAAGTGTTTTTCGATCCAGCTTCCGACAAACTGATTGGGAACGCTCACGCTGACGAATTCGTCGGCGAAGGCGAACTCGGTCGTCCCCTTGAACCAGACTTTGTACCGCTGGGGGCCGACTTTTTGGGCGATTCGATCGTGAAGCTCGTTTACTCTTGGGTCCATGCGCGTACATCCACCACTTGCCCTTTGAAACGGGCGCGAAAAACTTTGATTTTGTCAAAACTCTGGACGCGAGGCTTTCGCCTTTGACAGGCCGAATCAAGTTCGCCGTTTCGGTCAACATTGCCGCCACGACGAGCGTCAAAATTAACACTCCGCCTGCGCAACGTCAACACGTAATTACCCCGGCATTCACCCTGTGTGTTGCGTTGCTTTTAACAGGACAAAGGGTTACGCGCCGAAAAAAAAATCAACACACAGATTAAGCACATTAGCCGGTGGGTTGTGGATAGTTCGGTGAAAAGAAGCGCAGCCTCTGCATTCACAAAGGCATACGACGAATCCACGCCCGGCGGCTTGCGATCGGTGAGAATTCCCAGCGGGCGTAAAGGTCGCGCGCAAACGTGTTGGCGCGATCGACGGCCAATGTGATCGCGCGGGACTTGCTTTTGCGCGCAACGTCAAACGCGAGCGAGAGTAACGCATCGCCAACACCCTTGCCGCGCGCCGCGGGCGTGACGCCGAGATAAACGACCTCGGTAAGCGGGCGACCGCAAACACGCGAGAGCAGCAACACGCCCGCAGGTTCGTCGTCGATCATGGTGAGATGCCAGTCCCGCACGGGGTCGCAATCTCCGGTATGGCGATGCCCGAGGACGACGTCGTGGGGATCGCGCGTGCCGCTCAGACCCGGGCAATCCAGGCTTTCGCGATAGGTGAGGTCCACGGCTGAGACAAATTGTTCGTGCAGCGCGTCAGAATAGGCAAGATGGCGAAGATTGTGCGGGCTGGGTCGATTGGGCCGTTGGTTGCGGATCGGGCTTTCCATGTAGACCAATTCCGCAAGATAGGTGAACCCGGTGTCACGCAGGCTGGTGGCCGTCGCGATCTGCTCGGGGGCGACGAGCGATTGCAGGAGGACGACATCCTCGCCGGCGAGTTCGCGGGCGGTCGTTTCGATCAGCGTTTTGAGGGCTTCGGGCGGGTTTTCTTCGGAACGCAGACCTATGAGCAGCATCGCTGTTCGGCCTGGTGAACGCAGTGCGATGATTGAGGCTTCGATCGGCTGGGGGGTGCGGACGAGGCAAAACGGGCGAAGGGTCATTTTTTGAACGGCTGCGGATTCGAGCAGGTGTCGGATGTTCTGGTCTGCCTGCCGGGGGCCGGCGTCGGGGGAGGTGACCGCGAGCCGCAGGGCTTCGGTCCACATGGGGTGATTGCGGTCCGGCTGAAGGATTGTGTAAGGCTCGTTGGCCAAGAAACGGTCTCCCTTTTTCGAGATCGGCGCGTTGTCGCCGGGCTGTTTGAGAATCAGAAGTCGGTTTCAATAAAGCATTTGCACGCCATTGGGCGACCCCTATAATCGACGACCGCCGTGATTCCCATGAACCGAATCAACCGAGCATGTTCCCGTTTGCGGATTTCGGCGCTCGTCGTGCCCTGGTGCGTCGCGTCCGGTCTTTCTCTATTGTGCGCGGGATGCGGTCGGTCCGTCCATCCTGAGGGGACGGGTATTTCCTCTGTTGACGCGGGGCAGCGGGTTCGTGCGATTCGTCAGGCTGCTCGCGCGGGCGATGTCGATCGTGTGGCGGCGCTTGTGGACCGTCTCGAGGACGAGGATTCGGCTGTTCGCTTTGCGGCCATCATTGCGTTGGAGAAGCTGACGGGTATGAGGTTGGATTACGATTACGCGGACGATGCCGAGCAGCGCAGCCGAGCGGTTGAGGCTTGGCGGTTGTATCTGACGGTGCGTTCCGAGGCTGGCGACACCGCCCCCGCAGCGGTTCCGAAGAGGTGACGGCTTTGTAGGACGAAGTTTGCATCCGATTGCGCATCGCCAGTGATCCGGAGGCGTTGGCCTCGGTGCGGATCGAGGTGGACCGGGTCGCGCAGTCGTCCGGGTTCGCCGAGGACGCGATTGGACAAATCATGCTGGCGGTCGACGAGGCGCTTACCAATGTGATTCGTCACGGTTATGGCGGCCCTTGCGACAAGCCGATCGATGTGTGTATCAGCCGGGTATTGTCGGACGCGGATACAGGCGCGGGCATTCGCGTGACGATCCGGGACTTTGGCAAGCAGGTGGATCCGGCGAAGATCGTCGGTCGGGATCTGGACGATGTACGCCCGGGTGGGCTGGGTGTACACATCATCAGAACGGTGATGGACGAGGTGTCGTACGCTCCTGCCGACGGCGGCGGGATGCAACTGGACATGTTCAAAAGGCTTTCGCCCCATGAGTGAGATCATCAAAGAAGTTACGCAGGACGGTGCGACGACGACGGTTCGGCTTTCCGGCGAGATCGACATGCATCAGGCACCGGAGTTTCACAAGGGGCTGGTGAAGATATGTGCGGGGGATTTGAAGCAACTGGTGCTTGATCTGTCGGAGGTGCGGTACATCGATTCGTCCGGTGTGGGCACGCTGGTCGAGGTGTTTCGCAGGCTTAAGAAAAAGAATCAGACTCTGGTGTTGCTCAGCCCGGGTGAGCGTGTGCGGAGTGTCCTGGAAATCACGCGTCTGGATAAATTCTTCACGGTCGCCGAATCGGAAAGTGAGATTCCGGCTGCATGAGTGACCCGTCTTCCGAATCCACCGCCGGTCGCAGCCACATCGCCTATCGCGCGATTTCGGGCGTGGGTTCGATTACGCGGGATCAGGCATCGCGTCTTGTGTCGATTCTCAGCTTTGTCGGCGGCGTAACTTATCTGTTTTACGATGCGCTGGTGTGGGCTTTTCGCGGCGTGTTTCAGTCGCGGATCAGGTTCGGTTGGCCTGCGTTGGTTCACCAGATGGTGCGGGTTGGTGTTCGGAGCATCTCGATTGTTTTCCTGGTTCAAATCTTCATCGGCATGATCCTGGCGTTGCAGATGGCGCCGACGCTTCAATCGTACGGGCAGTTGGAGCGTGTGGCGGACGTGGTCGGTATCGCCGTGGTGCGTGAGTTGGGACCGCTGTTGACGGGGATTGTGCTGAGCGGTTTCGCGGGCGCGTCCATCGCGGCTGAGATCGGGGCGATGGTGGAGGCTGAGGAGATCAAGGCGTTGCGCGCACACGCCCTGAACCCGGTGCGGTTTCTTGTCACGCCGCGTGTGTTGGCCACAGCGGGGATGATCGTCGTTCTGACGGTGATGGCGGACTACATCGGTGTTTTCGGCGGGTTTCTGACCTCCGTGTTCATTCTGGATGTCCCGCCGTCTTTGTATATAAATCTGACGCTGGACGCCCTGAAGATGACGGATTTCGTCACGGGTTTGGTCAAGGCTTGTGTGTTCGGTGCGGTGATTGCGTTGATCGCGTGCTATGAGGGATTGAACGTCTCGGGCGGTGCGGAGGGCGTTGGCCGGGCGACGACGGCGACGGTGGTCAAGTCGATTGTGGCATTGATCGGTATCGATGCCATGTTTACCGCCGTTTTCTATGCGTTGGGAATTTGATGGAGTCTGAGGTGGCGAGCGCTCGGGGATCGGCGACTGATTTGGCGATTTCGGTTCGCGACGTGGTCAAGGAGTTTCCGACGGGCGAAGGCGGTGTGATCCGCGTTCTGGACGGTGTGACGTTCGATATTCGCCGCGGCGAAACGCTGGTGATTATGGGCGGCAGCGGTTGCGGCAAGAGCACGCTGCTGAATTGTTTGATCGGCGAATACTCCGTCAATGGCGGGCACATTCTGTTTTTCACCAAGAACATGCGCGAGCCGGCGGACATTGCGCTCATGGGCGAGGATGGCTTGAACGAGCTGCGCAAGCGCTTCGGGATACTCTTTCAGAGCGGGGCGTTGTTTGGCTCGATGACGCTGGCGGAGAACGTGGCGTTGCCGTTGATCGAGCATTCGTACGTTGATGCGTCGATTATTGACATCGTTGTGACGCTCAAGCTCCAGCAGGTGAAGATGCTCGCCCATCGCAACAAGATGCCGTCGCAGCTTTCGGGTGGCCAGAAAAAGCGTGCGGGTTTGGCACGGGCGACGGCGCTCGATCCGGAGATTCTCTTATACGACGAGCCGTCGGCGGGTTTGGACCCGGTTACCAGTGCAGCCATCGACGGGTTGATGATGGATTTGTCTCGGAAATTGCAGGTGACGAGTGTCGTGGTGACGCATGAAATGGACTCGGCTTTTCGCATTGCGGACCGCATGGTCATGCTGGACAAGGGGCGGGTGCTGAAGATCGGCGACCGTTGCGAGTTTGAGCGTATTCGCGATGCCGACCCCGGGACGCTCGACGGGCGTGACGAGCGGTTGATGCACCAGTTCCTGCGGGGCGCGAGCGAAGGGCCTATCACCGATGCCGACGGCATGACGGAATTTGAGAAGTTGATTATCGCGGGCGAGTAGTCGGTCCATTCTCGCGAAGTGTGAAAGCCGCTATGATGCGGCTGCGCGGTAACGAATGTTCTCTTCCTCCCCTCCTTGACAAGGAGGGGCTGGGGGAGGTTCTTCTTGCGAAGTGAAATGTTGTTCCGGTCCTGGCCCCCCCCCTGTATCCCCCCTTTGCAAGGGGGGAAAAGATTGGGATGTCCGGTCTTGCGGAGGGAATGTTTATTGTCGCAAGGAGAGGGCAGGAAATAGTCGTCCCTGAAAAACCGAAATAGGGACGCATCGCTCAGGAATGATGAGTCATTGTTTTCTTTTTGAATCGAAGGACTTGAATGGGACGGCAGCGTGACAGCTTTAAGCTTGGCCTCGCGGTGACGCTCAGTCTGGTTTTGTTCGTCGTCGGCGTGATGTACATCGGCGGGCAGAGTTTCGACGAGACCGAGCCTATCGTGGTGCGGATCGGGCACGATCAGGACGTTCCGCGGATCAAGCCGGGGGCACCGATTATCTGCGGCCCGCAACAGGTCGGCAGTATTCAACGGGTAATGCTTCTGGAAGCCCCCTCGCGTGAAGAGGGCGGGCCTGAGAATTTCTTGTATTTTGAGCTGGTGGGCGAGGTGCGCACCGCCGTCGGCTTACGCGAGGATTGCTCGATCACCGTGTCGGGTTCGTTGCTGGGCGATACGGGGCAGCTGCGCATTGTGAATCGCGGGACGGCTGAGCGGAGGGCGACGGACGGCGGGCCTTTGTATGCGGAGGTCGCGGGTTTCGCGGCTCAATTCAGCAGTATTTCACGCGAATTCGACGCGGATGACCCGGACAGTCTGCTGTCGCAAATCAAGAGTCAGCTTGACCCGTCTATGGCGGACTCGCTTATTGCGAAGATTCACGTCAGCCTCGACGACGTGAACGCGATGACCGAGGACTTGAAGGATACGGTGGATCCCGATCGCAAAGCCGCACTGATTCACAAGATTGATTCGATTTTGACCAACGTCAATGCGGTGACGGGTGCGATGCGCGCGCAGCTTCAGGCGGGCGACGATGGGTCGATATTGGCAAAAGTTCATCGTGGATTGGATCAGGTTGATTTGGCGCTGATGGGTGTCGTTGCGATCATCGATGAGAACCGTGCGGATGTGCGCACAACGGTCGAAGGCGTGACGCACATGGTCGACACGCTTGATCAATCAGTCGTGCCGGCGATTGTGGACGAATTCGATCCGACGCGGGCCAAAAGCCTGTTAAAGAAAGCGCACGAAGCAGCCGACGGGATCAACCGCGCGCTGGCGGACCTGAACGTGGCCAGCGACAAGGTCCGTCGCGTGGCTGTGCTGGGGGCGGATCGAGCTGTTACGATCGTGGACAATGCCAAGGAGGCGAGCGAGCATCTCAAAGCCGTCGCGAAAGACTTGCGTCGTCAGCCGTGGCGATTGATTCACAAGCCGTCGGAGACCGAATCGCGGCAGGCGTATATTCTGGACGCGGTTCGGGAGTTCACCGAAGCGTCAGCCCATCTGGACGATTTGACGGAGCGTCTGGCTGCGATGGTGGAAGCCAACGGTGGGGAGACGCCGGTGAACGATCCGGCGTTTGCGGCGGTGCGCGGGGAGCTTGAACAGTCGCTCGCGCGATTCTCCCAGGTTGAGCAGGCGTTGTGGAAACTACTGGACATTGAATAGACCCATGCGGTCAAGGGAAGAGCGGCAGTGAGTAAGGCGGAAGCTCAATTTGATGCGATCGTGGTCGGGGCGGGTCCGGCTGGTGCGACGGCTGCCCTGGCGATGGCTGCGAAGGATCGCCATGTAGCGTTGATCGATGCAGCCAAGCACCCTCGGCCTCGCGTTTGCGCGGGCTGGCTGGGGAGTTGCGTGGTGCCGTTGTTGGGCGAGATCGGTGTGAAGCTCAAAGATCTTGACGCCGTGCCGATCAACAATGTGGCGTTTTTCAACGCCGATTTCACCAAGACAGCGACACCGAAATTCCCGTCAACGCCGGGTTATCTGATTGACCGTGCGGGGTTCGACGAGAAGCTCGTCCGGGCTGCGGAGTCGGCGGGGGTGTCGTTTCACGACGCGATGTCCATCGGCCAAATCCGGTTGGGCGAGGAATTTGTGACGGCTGAACCGTCGAGAGGGGTGCCGTTGCGGGGGTCGGTGATGATTCTCGCTTCCGGGAGGAAATCGCAATTGCTGGATCAGCTTCGCCTCGGTCCGGGCAGTATTCCTTCGGGGTGGTGGGCAGCGCATGTTGAGGCGGAGGATGTGAAAACAGGTCCGCCCAAGGTGTCGGTGGTGCTCGGTCTGGATAATTTCGGGGGCATTGGTGTTGTGGTGTCCGGTCGAGGCCGGGTCACGATCAGTGTGCAGACGGGAGGCGAGCGGGCGGAGACGATCCACAAGATCACCACCCTGTGCAAGCATGCGTTGGCCCACGATTTGATCGATGTTGACCTGAGTGACGTAGCCGCCCGCAGCGAGGTGATCTCCACGCCGGCGGCGGTTGCGCTGGCGATGGACACGCACGTGGCCAAGCGCACGCTGATTGTTGGCGATGCGGGCGGATTTGTGTCAGCCACCAGCGGGGAGGGTATTTACCCTGGTATGTGGTCGGCGAAAATCGCGGCTGACGTCGCCCATGAGGCGATCGGTGCGCCCAGCCCGCAGGATGTGCTGATGGAGTTCAACACGCGTTGGCGCACGGAGATGGCGGAATATCTCAGGCCGCCGAATACCGAGACTCAGTACATCCTGCCGTTGATTTTTTCCAATCAGCCGATGGCGGACCGCATGGGGGCGGCTTTTTTCGCGGGGCAAAATATTTAGGATTACCCCTTGTCAAGAGCCTTTTGCCAGTCAAGAATACACTTCCGTGGCAAGAAGCCGATTGTAGGCGCGGTTACAGCCAAGTAGGAAAGACAAGAAATAGGAGTTTTTGTCATGTTTTTTGATACGATTTCTCGTGGAATTCTCGATGTGTTCCAGGCGACTTTCGGCACGTTGCTGGATAGTTTCCTGGCTGCCCTCACCACCATCATTAACGACCTGCTCAACATCACCCTGTAGTTTGGGTGCGGGTTACGCAATCGATTGACTGAACGCTTGATGGCGGCGCGTGTGCCGGTCGGCGTTTCTCCAATCATCAGCGATCCACTATCGTCGCGATGCGCGCATAGTGGATTTTTCTTTTGCTGTGTGGTATCCCCTTTTCGGACACGTCGTGCGGGCGGACAATGGTCGTACGTTGTCGGCCGGTGCGGCTGACATATGATTTTCGCTAGCTAAAGGAAGTATTCAAAATGGGTGGTTCATTGGTGGATTTTGGTTTGAGTACGTTTTTGTCGGCGCTGTTCGGCTTTCTCGAGAACCTGCTGACGTTCGTGTTTGGATCGCTGACCGACGTTTTTTCCAATATCACGTTCTGAGTTCGCGAACGTTCGGCGACCGTGAAGGGCGTGCCGATTGCGGGTGGCGGTGCTTGCCGTGGTTCCCCCGGTGTTCCCTTTGCTGCACGGAATCGTAGTGACTGACGTTCTTGAGCTTGCCGATCGTTTCTTGATCATCTTCGGCGCGGCGGTCGTCGTGGCGGGTGTTTCGCGATGGGTTCGTGCGCGGTACGCCTCGGTTTTGGTGTCACACGTTCCGCCGAATCGCATTTCGGCGGAAGCGGTGCTCGCGCCGCTGCTCGTTTGGTTGCTGACCGCGACGATTCTGGCCGAGGCTGTTCAGCGCTGGGTGGTTGAGGATCGGCGCGACGTGTCGATGATCTGGTGCGGCAACGTCGCGCAGTTGTTGGGTGCGGTGGCCTGCCTCGTTGTTGCCCGGCGCGTGGTGGACGGTGGGGCGAGGCGGTTCCTGCTCGGTGACATCAGTGTCATGCGCTCGGCGGCGCTTGGCGGAGTGTATCTCCTTGCGTCGCTGGCGGTTTGCTGGGCTGTTCTGAATCTGACACTTCTTTCCATCACGACCTGGTTTCCCGGGTATGAAGTTTTCGAGCACGATGTGATCGATGCGCTGCGCGCGGGCGAGGTGCCGATCGTGACGCTTTGGATTGGCACGGTGTTGATCGCGCCGGTTGCGGAAGAGATTTTTTTCCGCGGCATGGTGCAGAATTGCCTGGCCAATCTTCTGGGGCGACGTTGGGCGGCGGTCTTGATTACGGGCACGGTGTTCGGTGCGATCCACGCGGGCGGTGGTGACAGTCCGCAGCCGCACGTCGTGCCTGCGCTGGCTGCGCTGGGTGTGTTGCTTGGCTTGCTGTATGTGCGCAGTGGTTCTCTGTTGGCGCCGATCGTTCTGCATGCGTTGTTCAACGCGAAGACCCTGCTGTGGGAAACTTTGAGCCGATGAAGCGGTGATGGGTCGTTGATGGGGTGTCCGTGGGCCGAGAACGGATTCGACGCGCGTGGTGACTTGTGGTTGTGACACCTGGGACGTCCGCGCGAACTGAAGTTCGCGGCTCGCTGCGCATGGGCAAAGACTACGCAACAACGACGGATCTATCCATTCCGTTTATGATTCGAAGCGCGGGCCATGATTTTAGCGAGGCTGTCCCTGGTGAGTACGGCTTGATGCTGCTCGCCTTCGCCGAGAAGACGGTCGGTGTCCCAGGCTGTCACCCTGCAAATTGCGACGTTTCGGCGGACTTTTACCAACTCCGCCCGAACCGTCACGAGCGTTCCGACGACGGCTGGCGCTTTGTGATCGACGCACACGCGCGTTCCGATTCCCTCCTCATGGTCTTCAAGGAAATCGACAAGCACCTTGCGGGCGGCCAGTTCCATATGATGCACCATCGACCAGGTGGAATAGACCCGATGAACGACAACGCCGTCGAACGCGGGGCACATTTCGGGTGTGACGGTGACCTGCACTTCGCGCGTGATGCCTGGTTCAAATCCGGGTTTCATGCCATTCCTCGCGGTTTGATTCGGGGTAACTATTCAGCCATCTGCAATCCCCAATAACAGCAAGCACTGTTGGGCTGCACGGACGCGAAGATTACGCTCTTTCTCCCCTCCTTCAGAAGGAGGGGTTGGGGGAGGTTCTTCGTGCGAAGCGAGGCGTTGCCTTGGTCCAGACCCCCCTGTATCCCCCCTTTGCAAGGGGGGAAAAGATTGTTTCCCGTCGCAATGCGGGGGCAGATCATAGCTTCACATTGCACATGCCTGAAGAGTCGCGATTCGGGGCGATCCGGCGTTTGGCTTCGTGTCGTTTTTGTCTGCGCACAGCTTAGCCGGTGCGTGTTCCGACGCAACGCGCCGCCCGCAACTTGTCCGCATGTGGGCCGATGTCTATAGTCCACCCGTGATTGAAAATCGATTTCAGAGGAACGCAACGCATGGCTGACAAGGGACTGGACATTATTTTCACGGCTCCGCACCCGGACGATCTCGAAATCGGCATGGGGGGTGCCATCGCGAAGCTCGTCGATCAGGGTTATCGCGTGGGCATGGTGCATATGACGACCGGCGAACCGACGCCGCGCGGTACGTTCGAGACGCGGACGAAGGAGTCGGCTGCTGCGGCTGAGATATTGGGTGTGGCGCATTGTGAAACGCTCGATCTTCCGAATCGTGAGTTGATGGACGGCCCGGTTGCGCGGTACAGGGTGGCTACTGTTCTTCGGAGGCACAGGCCGGGGATTGTGGTCACGATGGCTGGTCGCACGCCGTCTGCGTCGCCGGATCATTATCAGGCTCAACTCATCACGGAGGCGGCGCGTTTTTATTCGCAGTTGACCAAGTGGGACGATCGGTTCGACGGCACGAAGCCGCACCGTATCGATCATCTTGTCTATCGTCCCGTGCCGATGGCGGCGGATGTGACGCACTATCATTGCCGGTTCGTTGTGGATATCGCCGACACGATCGATCGGAAAATTGAGGCTGTGCGCTGCTACAAGTCGCAATTCGATGAGGAGCGCGTGGAGCGGGTTGTTCAATACATTCGCGGCAACGCTTCGGCGGACGGTGCGGCTGCGGGCTATGCGTTTGGCGAATCGTACGCGCTGCCCCGGGCGATCGGTGTTTCGGACATGGTGGCTGCTCTGGGCGCTTGGAAGATTCCGCCGCCGTTCGATCCGAATTCGCCGCCTCCGTCGCCGTAGGGTGTTTCTTTTTTTGTTTCGCATCTCAGTTGGGGGCATGTTTCTTGCCGTGGGGCGTCGATACCCACTGGGGCGCTGCTTTTGCGCGCCCGCTGGCGAAACTCAAAAAAGGGAGCGCTTTCGATGGATGTCTACGTCGATGGCAGGAAAACAAACACAGATCATGCGGTGTCCGCGACCGTTGATGACGTGCTTGAAGCGGTTCGGATCGAGAATTCTTCCGAGGGCGTCGTGATCGTCGGTTTTGCCTGTGACGGGATCGATGTCGAAGGCGATCAGGTGGCCGACGTGTTGGCTGCCGTTGCGGATGACTACGCGCGGATCGATGTCGAGACCGGCCAACCACGGGTCGTCGTGGGCGACGCGCTGGTCGAAGCGCGCTTGGCGCTCAACGCAGCCGATGAACAGCGCAGAGAGGCTACCGGTCTTTTTGCACAGGGGAAAACGACGGAGGCGATGAAGATTCTCTCGCAATGCGTGTCGCAGTGGCTGAAGGTCAACGACGTTGTGGTTCAGGCGGTTTCGTTCCTTGGGCAGCACGAAGCGGGCATTGCCGCGCGCAGGGATGAATTCAGCGAGCGCATGGCTCCGGTTCGCGGAAAACTTACCGAAGTCAAGGACGCGATTCTCGCTCAGGATTTTGTGACGCTCGCGGATATTCTGGAATACGAATTCGATTTCGTGTGCGATATCTGGCGCGGCTTGATCGATGACATGCGCGTGCCCAAGACGGAATCGGTGAAAATGAATTGATGTGCGTTCAGATTGTGTCCAGCCCCAGATCGAGTGACGGGGCGGAGTGTGTGACGGCACCGACGGAGATGCGATCGACGCCCGTTTCCGCGACCGAACGCACGGTGGCCAAGGTGATTCCGCCCGACGCTTCCAGCGCAACGCGACCCTGAAGATTTATTCCGTCTCGCAAGGTCACGGCTTCGCGCAGTCGGTCGGGCGAGAAGTTGTCCAGCAGGATGACATCGATTCCGACGACCGACAGCAACGCCTCAACCTGCTCCAATGTGTCGGCCTCCACCTCGACGAATTTGATGGTCGATCGGGCTGCCTCGCCCGTCTCGGCGGTGAGCTGATTCAGTAATCCAAACACAAAGCCAGCCAGTCGATCGGCTGGTATGCCGGCGAGGTGGTTGTCCTTGATGAGCACCGCGTCGTACAGGCCCATGCGGTGATTGAAGCCGCCGCCGCAGCGTACCGCGTATTTTTCGAGGTGTCGCCAGCCGGGCGTCGTCTTGCGCGTGTCGAAGATTTTAGCGTCGGTTCCGGCGACCGCATCGACGTAGGCCCGCGTGAGCGTCGCGATGCCGCATAGTCTTTGCAGGAAATTGAGCAGGACGCGCTCGACGGTCAGCACGTCGCACACCGGGCCGCTCAGCGTGAGAAGGGCGGTCGTGTCCCGGCCTATCGTCTCGCCGTCGCGCCCCCGATCGGCCCACTCAGTTTGAATCGAATCGCCGTAGGCGGTGAGGATGGCTGGGACGATTTCCCGTCCCGCGAAGATTCCCCGCTGTCGCGCCGCCAGTGCGAACGTTCCCCTCGTGGCGGGATCGATCAACCCCGACGTCACGTCCCCACCGCCGAGGTCTTCGTCCTTCGCCATCTTCGCCAGCGTAGTCGCCTGGTCCAGCAGGTTTTGGGGTGTTGTGTCAGTCATTTTTCGTGTCGCTCGATCTCCGCCGTACGCGTTTGAAGATCGGAACCCTGCCGAATCTAACGGCGGATAGCCTCCGTTGTTCCCGGATTGATGAATACGATGGCCGGTTTGGTCTGAGTTACTTCGATCCGGTCGCGATAGTTGGCACCGATCAGGAATGTCTGATCGCCAACGGTTTCGTCGTGTAGAACATCGATGACGAAAGTTCCGCTCGCGTCCGTGGAGGCTTCGTAGGTGAACGTCGCGAGGTACGCGTTTCGAGGCGTGTCGACAAAACCGCCGTACATCGCACCGATCATCTGACTCGTTCCGATGTTGAATGCGTCGAATTGGCTCGCCTGCCCAGCGAACACGTGGTCACCTCGATCTTCGATGGACACATCGACGAGATCGAATCGCCCCCGGCTTCCTCCGGTGACGGCTGTGTGCAATTGATAGCTTTGCAATGCGTCGAGCGAGCCATCAATGAACACATTGACCTGAAACACCTGGCCCGGTTGCACCGTACGCACCGAAGCTCGGGCGGTTAAGGTTACTTGTGCCACTGTGTTGGAGCCGATCTGCGGGGCGGGGCCGCCGGAGCAATCGCAGGGGCTTTGGTTGGCGAAGCAGGCCAGCGCGTGGTTGGCATCGAAGAGGTTGCAGAATCCGTCGGGGTTGCAATCGCTGAACGGTCCGCCGGCGTCGATGTTGATTTTCTCGCAAGGCGATGAGGCTGCGAAGCACAACAATGCGTGGTTGACGTCCGAATTGTTGCAGAAGCCGTCCGGTTCGCAGTTGTTAAACGGGCTGCCCATGTCGGATGGCTCGATTAGTGCGAACGATGTGCAGGTGTTGGCTACGCCCGGTGTGCAGGAGTTGCCCGCACCGCAATCGCCATCGATGTCGCAGGGCTGTGCTGGATCGTTGCTGCACGTTCCCCCGCCACACGACCACCACAAGCAGGCGTTGTCCCGAACTGCGTCGGCGGGCGGCATGCCCGTGAGATTGTCGATCAGGTCGGCACACTCATCCGAATTCACGCATAGGCCAAAGCATGTGCCGAGCTTGATGTCGCACATTTCGTTCGTGGCACAATCGGTGTCCAGTAAGCATTCCTTGCACTGCCCGTCGCCGGGGTCGCAAAGCTGGTCGGGCGGGCAGGAAACCGGCGTACCACCGCCGCACGATCCGCCGGTACACGTCGCGTTTTGAGTGCAGAGGTCGCCATCGTCGCAGCCCGTTCCGTCGGGTGCGAATGGATCGTCGCACAGGCCTGTGACTGTGTCGCACGTTCCGGCGACGTGGCATTGGTCGAGCGGCGTGCAGATTATCGTGTTGTTTCCGGTGCATTGCCCGGCTTGGCATTCGTCTGTCTGCGTGCAGGCGTCGCTGTCATCGCAGCCTGTTCCGTTAGGCACGAACGGATCGTCGCATAGACCCGTGATTGTGTCGCACGTTCCAGTTGCGTGACACTGATCGAGCGGTGTGCAGACCACGGAGTTACTTCCAGTGCATACGCCGGTCTGACATTCGTCTGTCTGAGTGCAGGCATTATTGTCATTGCAGCCCGTCCCATTCGGCGCGAACGGATCATCGCATAATCCGGTGACGGTATCGCACGTTCCGGCTACGTGGCATTGATCCAGTGGCGTGCAGATCACCGGGTTGCTTCCGGCGCATACGCCCGCTTGGCACGTATCCGTTTGTGTGCAGGCATCGCTGTCGTCACAGCCTGTCCCATTCGCTGCGAACGGGTCGTCGCATAAGCCCGTGACCGTATCGCAGGCTCCGGCGACGTGGCATTGATCCAGTGGCGTGCAGATTACGGGGTTGCTTCCGGTACATATGCCCGCTTGGCATGCGTCCGTCTGCGTACAGGCATTGTTGTCATTACAGCCTGTTCCGTTTGGCGCGAACGGATCATCGCAAAGACCGGTGACTGTATCGCAGGTTCCGGCCACGTGGCATTGATCGAGCGGCGTGCAAGTTATCGGGTTGCTTCCAACGCATACTCCGGTTTGACATGCGTCCGTCTGCGTGCAGGCATTGTTGTCATTGCAACCCGTTCCATTCGCCGCGAACGGATCATCGCATAGGCCTGTGACGGTATCGCAAGTTCCGGCCACGTGACATTGGTCAAGTGGTGTGCAGATCACCGGGTTGCTTCCGGCGCATACGCCTACTTGGCACGTATCCGTTTGTGTGCAGGCGTCGCTGTCATCACAGCCTGTTCCGTTGGGCGCGAATGGATCATCGCATAGGCCCGTGACTGTATCGCACGTTCCGGCTACATGGCATTGATCCAGCGGCGTGCAGATCACGGGGTTGCCTCCGGTACATATGCCCGCTTGGCATATGTCAGTTTGCGTGCAAGCGTTATTGTCATTGCAACTTGTCCCATTCGCCGCGAACGGATCGTCGCATAGGCCTGTACCTGTATCGCAGGTTCCCGCCACGTGACATTGGTCGAGCGGTGTGCAGACCACCGGATTGCTTCCTGTGCATACGCCGGCTTGGCAGGTATCAGTCAGTGTGCAGGCGTTGCCGTCGTCGCAAGGCCCTGTGGCGAACTGGTCCGTGGGACATGTCGCATTCAGGCCGTCGCAAGTCTCCGCCGTGTCGCATTGGCCTGTGGACGCACGACACTCCACTCCGGCGAAGCTGGCAGTATCCTGAACGCAAAGCCCGTTCGCAGGATCACAAACGCCGGCAGCACAGTCGTTATCCAGCGCCGTGCAATCCACGCCGGCACACAGGTTCTGAGTGCAGGGGTTGGCTACCTGGCTGTCAATGAGTAAGGACCATTCAACCAACGTGCCGGGGTCCGGCATGGCGGAATCTGCAATGGTGATGGTCCAGTCGCCGGCAGAGTCCATACCATCGAAGGCCGACAGTGTCTTGTCCGGGCTGTAGTTCGGTGGTGAAGGCGGCAGAGTGGCTGCGCACAGGTCTTCGATCGGGCCACCCGTTCCGCCGTCGTCCAGCACGATGTTGTAATCGTCGCCCGAGCAGCCGAAGCTCGGGTCGATGTCGGGCAGGCCGGGGCGGCTGATGAGCGATACACTCGTGCCCAAATGTTCCAGTGTCACAGTCAGGTCGCCGACCCACGTGTGTGTGATGACCAATGCGATATCGAGGTCGCCGATCGTTACCGAATCGGGAACGTTGATGGTATGTGTCAGCGGCGTGCCCGGGCTTCCGTCTGGAATACCCTGGTTCACAGTCGCTTGATAAGTCGTTGGGGTTCCGTTGGCACTGTCGCAGCGGACTTCCGCATTGTACGTGGACCCGCAGGCCACACTGTCAAATGTGTTCGGGCTTACGAATGCTGTCCATGTTCCGGCTGTCAGGTCGGCCGTCGCGCAGACCTCCACACATCCAAATCCTGAATTGGAGCTTAGGAACGCGGCCCCCGCGCAATTGGCACCGCCGCCGTCGTCAACAATACCCACCAATACGGGAAACTCTCCCGTCACGCACAGGTTGACTTCGTGGGCTTCGGTCAGTGTGAACTGCCACCAGTCTGTGTCTCGGCTGCCGAACGGACCGCCGTTGCAAATGCCGGTGCCCGTGTTGCACGTCTGCCCGAACGGTGTACATGGTGTATCGTCGACGCACGGAATATCGCGTAGATATGTGCCGGACTCCCCGCAAACGCCCGCGCTCAGTCCGATGGGCGACCATGTCGGCACAGTGGAATTGCAGCCGCCGTTGGTGACGTCGTCGTAGTTCATAACGCAAATCGGTTCAGCTTCCGGTATGTGTCCCGGCTGGCAATCCTTGGTGCAGCCGACACCGCTGGTCAGACAGGCACGTGTGTCGCGATAGGACACGATCGATGAAATCGAGCCGGCGGTGAATGTGTTCGTACAGGTAATGCCGGCGTTCATCGTGTTGCTGGGACAGGAACAGTGGAACGCTCCCCAGAGATGGCCCATCTCGTGGGCGCTCAAATCGGTCGCGCAACTGAAATTGCCGTTGAAATCGGACTGCGAAAGACAATACGAACCCAGCGGTCCGAAAGGTCCACCGGTACAAGCTCCACTGTTCACACACACGCCCGAGCCGCCAATGTCCGCGGCGATTCCGATGGTGGTCCCGTCTATGACCGCCCCGGTGAACAATTGGGCCATGTCGCGCTGCACGCCGCTTTGGTTGTTGGTCCATTCAGTGATGAATTCGCAGAGTCGCGTTACAGCATCCGTCGATGTGTAAGGGTCGGGATTGGCAGTGCGCACGATAATGGTCGTGATCTGATGCGTGATGCCGACTTGGCTTTCGTATTGCAGGTTGACCGTGTTGATCACGGCGTTGATCCGCGCCTCGGTGGCAGGGACCGTACCGTAGGTGTTGAAGTATTCCACATCGGCGTCGCACGCCAGCTCAGCCACACACACACCGCCGCCCCCGCAACCGCCAAGCTCCTGCGGTTGTTGCGGAATACCGACGGCTGCTTGTCTCGCTTCCGTGGCGCAGGAATGTCCTCCCGGCAGAACGTCGGCCTTGCGATACAAGACGTAGTGCCGGCGCGACGCTCCATCGACCCGTCGGAAGAGCGGTTCTATCCAATACTCAGCGTCGGGCGTGAGTTGGACCAGTGCGTACAAGCCGTCTTTCAGCAACGATCCCGCGACGACGCTGCCCGGTTGACCCTGCACCGCGCCGCGCAATGTCCGCACAGGCCCCGTCTTAGCCTCGACGAGTTTGCCGTCGGCCTGTTGAACCATCACGCGATAATGATCCGCCGAGCGTACGGAGTGAGGAGCCAGGTCGAGCGTGACCTGACGGCCGTCCAGCGGAACCGAAAGCGAGAACGACTGGCCGGGACTCGCAGCCACGTCCAGCTCCACAACCCGGCTGGCCCGAAGCCCCAGCACATCGTTGGCCGACTGGCTCAATGCGACGAAGTTCTCCGGCTCGCGAGCAGCCGCGATGGACGCGCAAACAGCCAGCGCAACAGCAAACGTGCTCAACGATCTTGGTAATAACAGCATCTTGCGCTCCCCATGTGACCACTTTTCCCAAAGCACCCCGACCGCCATCATACCCAAAGGATCATGTCCCTTCAATTCTGAAAGCGATACTACAAACATAACAGGTCAGCCGTGTGCAATGCCAATCCACTCGAGGACCGCGTTCGCCCGTATTCTGCACGGTCTTTGAATGCATCCCACGAGCCGCGGACTTCAGTCCGCGCGGACGCCCCCAAACCCATCCAACATTATTCTCAACCAGCACGCCTCCATGCCGAAACATCGCCAGTGCAGATTGCTGACCTGTTACCCACAAACTTGCGAGAATGCGTCGAGACCCAGCCGGGGAAAGCTGAGTCAGTTCCGTGCGTGGGAACGGGTGTTCTTATCGGGGGGTGATATCGGGACGTTCGGGCGGAGGGATCGGCAGAGTGGAAAACACCCAAAACACAGGAAGTTCCAAGAAACGACTCCCGACCCCTTTTCTCAGTCGGCGTGGACAAGCGCAGGTGTAGGCAGGCTTGCGTCTTCGTCGTTGTGAAGGCGGCGTATCTCGTCAAAGCGTGCGGCGCAGCGCAGAAACGGCTCGATCAGGTTCGGGTCGAAGTGCTTGCCGCTTTCAGAACGCACGATCTCAACGCCGCGATCGTGATCCGTCGCGGACTTGTAACGTCGCTTGCTCGTGATCGCGTCGTACGCATCAACAAGTGCAATGATCCGGGCCGAAAGCGGAATGTCCTCCCCCGAAATCCCGTTGGGGTAGCCACGCCCGTCGAAACGCTCGTGATGACTGCCGGCGATCTCGGAGCACATGCGCAAAATCGGCACAGGCCCGGTCTTCGCCATCGCGGAGTCCAGCACGTCCCGACCGATCCGGCTGTGCTCTTTCATCAGCGTGAATTCTTCATCGGTGAGCTTGCCCGGTTTGCAGAGAATGTTGTCGGGGATTCCCACCTTGCCAATGTCGTGCATCGGTGCGGCGCGGTGCAAATCGTTGATGAATTCCTGCGTAATCTGGTCCGAATAGGCCGAGTCGGCTGCCAGCTCCTCAGCCAGCAATTTCGCGTATTCACGAACCCTTTCGAGGTGGCTGCCTGTTTCGTTATCGCGAAATTCAGCCAATCGACCGACGGTCATCAGCAGTACATCGATCGATTCGCTCAGGCGTTCGCGGCGCAACTGGTTGTGCAGCGCGATGGCCCCCGAGTCGGCGATCGAACGGATGCACTCGATCTCGTCCGGTGCGAAACTATTGTTGTCGTTCTTGTCGGTAATGCTCAGGACGCCCAGCGTCTCCTCGCTGGTCATCAGCGATGTCGCAACCAGCGGCGTGCTGATGAAACTGTCGGAATGGTACCGCGCGTCACCCTCAGCCTTGTCGCTCAACGTGTTGGCGATGTACGTTCTGCCGGTGGCGAAGACCTTGCCTGCGATTCCGTCGCTGATCGGAACCCGGATTGATTTTACAACGTGATCGTCAATCCCGGTGGCTTTGGCGCAATGAAAGTGTGTTTCGTCCGCCGACTTCAGCAGAATCGAAACGCGCTCGCTACCCGTAGCCTCGCGAATGGCCTCGATGATCAGGTTGAGAATCTCGTCGCGTGAGTCAGCCTCGTTCAGCGACCGTGTAAAATTGTACAGACAGCGCAACCGCGCCGTGCGTTGTTCGACCTGGTTGGCCAACTCGTCGTTGAGATGGTTCAATTCGCGTCTGGCTTCGCGCAGGCGGTACACCGTGCGAATCCTCGCGAGCAATTCCGCCACATCGAACGGTTTGACCACATATTCGTGGGCGCCAGCCTCAAGCGCCAGAACAACGTGGTCCGTATCGCTTCGCGCGGTGACAATGATGATGGCGATCTCAGCCGTGTCGGGGTTGTTCTTGATGCGGCGTGTCGCTTCCAAACCGTCGATGCCCGGCAGGCCTAAATCCATGACCACGATATCGGGGCAAAATCGCGGCAGGGCGTTGATCGCGGATTCCGCGTCGTGGTACTCCTCGACAGCATACCCCGCCGCCACCAGGTGCGCGCGCAGAATGAACGTCAGTTCCTTGTCGTCATCGACCAGCAGTATTTTGGCACGACTGTCTTCACTCATGCGGTTGCTTTCACCAAAATCGGGAACCGGGAGCGGGTTGTCCGTATGGCGTTTTCATCGGTCGATCCGGGGACGCGATTGACTTGCCGTGACGCACGCATTCCCGTCCGCGAGCCGGGCTTGCTCCTTTCAAGACCGCCGAAAGCGTTGTCAACATCCGATAATCCACGTCACGTACGCCAGCCCCCCAAAGTCAGGCCGCGTTCGTTGTTTTCAACAATGCCGCAGGATTCGTCGTGTTGGCCGAGCGCCTTGTCCGATGAATATGCACCCGACCGGCGGTTTTTGGAAAGATATCACAACGTCGGGTTGGAAATCTTCCGGTTAGGTTGGTATAATGAACCGCGGCGGGGTTCCGCCCTCGATCGATAGCCGGAAACCGGGTTTCGTCCGTTCCGACGCGAGGCCCGTTGCCAATAGCTAATTTGTCTTCCACTCGCTGCGGCACCCTTTGACCGCGCCAATACACACGGGGTGCCGCACGCCCTTTTTACACTTCGCGATCAGAGCAGATACGACCCGAACCCGGCGAGCCGCGGACTTCAGTCCGCGCGGATCCTGATAACAACCGACACCACAAATCGAGACGGCAAGAATGTGCTTCGTGTCTGGAATGCTAACAGGCCCATCGGAGGAGGACGAGCCGATTGTGAGACCATGCGATTGTCGCGCAAGTCGTTGTGGCGCCATGCGTTAGGACACAAATACAACAGGTGCCCGGCGTTTCGCGGTTCAGCATGACCATTCGAATCGTTCCGGGACGAGAATCTGCCCGTTCACTCTATCGATTGAGATTGGCCCAATCGTTCAGTTTGGATAGAATCCGGCGAGATTGCTCCGTTTGTAACGCACCGTGTGCCGCTTTCGCATCCGCTTATCCGCTTATATTGGAAAGGGACGACCAATCGTGGCGATGGAATGGTCAAAACTCCTCAACCCGAATCGGGTCCGAAAATCAACCCTCGAAAGCGACCAACGCATCAACTTTGAGCGAGATTTTGACCGCGCAGTTTTTTCAACGCCGGTCAGGCGGTTGCAAGATAAGGCGCAGGTTTTTCCGCTCGAGCCACACGATGCCGTTCGTACTCGGCTAACGCACTCCCTGGAGGTCGCTTCTGTTTCCAAGGGGCTTGCAATTGGCGCTGGGGAATGGTTGCTTAAAAAGGGGGAAATCGAGGCGGACCAGACCAGGTCGATCGAAGCCATCGCCGCCACTTGTGGCCTGCTCCACGATCTCGGCAATCCGCCTTTTGGTCACTCGGGTGAGGATGCCATCCGCGAATGGTTTGCGATTAAATGCCCCAAGAAACCTTTGGATGATTGGTTCGAAAATCCGCAGCACGTCCAGGATTTCTTGAATTTTGAAGGCAACGCTCAGACGCTGCGTTTGGTCGCGAAACTCCAAATCCTCGCAGATTATTTCGGTCTCAACCTGACTTTCGGAACCCTCTCAGCGCTCTGCAAGTACACAGCTCCATCCCACGAAGCGGATAAGGATGGTCTCGATCACGCGAGGAGCAAGCCCGGTTTTTTCGCATCGGAGACTAAACTCGTTGAACAGATACGCGAGCGCACCGGAACGGGCGCCAATCGGAATCCGATTGCTTTCCTTGTCGAGGCTGCGGATGACATTGTTTACTCGGTAGCCGATATTGAGGACGCCATCAAGAAGGGCATCTTCTCTTGGGCACAATTGGAGGAACAATTGAAAAGCCCGGAGTGCACGCCTCCCATGAGCGACGCCCTCAAGATCATGGAGAAGATTCTGAGCACCGGTGACGACCCGTCCAGCCTGCCTGACGACGTGAAGGTATCGGCGTTCCGAACCGGCGCTATTTCGGTTTCGGTGAGATCAGTAAACAAGGCTTTCACCGACAACTATGAGCAAATCATGAATGGCGAATTCAAGAGCGAACTCGTCAAGACATGCGACGCAAATTCGTTGGTCAAAACGCTGAAGCGAATAGGACGAGAAAAAGTCTATTGTACGCCGGGCACACTCAAGCTGGAATTGATGGGGCGCCGCGTAATCCACGATCTGATGGATGTCTTTGCCGAAGGCGTTATGAACATGCCTCTTAAGGGCGAGCCCAAAACGAACGCGTTTTCGGGGAAATCCGGCGCATTGCTATCACAGAATTACCGTCGCGTATTCCAGCATGCCCGGCGCACGGCGAACGGAATTCCGGAACAATACCACCGTTTTCAACTTCTGACGGATTACATTAGCGGAATGACGGATTCATTCGCGAAGCGCCTGCACGCAGAAATCTTCAATGGTTGATGATTCTGAAAAGTTGTTGCTTAAGCGCGCCTTGCTCAAGGATGTGGCCTATCTCTGCCGGCACGTCGATCGCCAATGGAACGAACCGATCGTCAAGACCCTTCGCGACATTCGCGAAGCCGGCACGCCCGCTGTGTTCTTCGGTGGAACACTCCGTTCGTTGCTGATCTCACGATTATTTGAGAATCGCCTCGGCAGGCCGAGAGATGTTGACGTTGTGGTGGCTGGAACGACTGTCGAGAAGTTGAAGCAGCGTCTCGGCAGGAATCATATGCGCGAGACGCGGTTCGGCGGACTGCGATTTGAACGCATGCAGTGGCAATTCGACGTGTGGCCGCTCAATCGAACTTGGGCGTTCGTGCAAGACGAGGTCGTCAATCCAGACTTTGCTGCGCTGCCGCGCACGACCTTCTTGAATCTCGAGGCGATTGCAGTTGACGTTTGGCCGAGAACACCGGGCTGCGCTCGAAGGATTTTTTCGGGAGACGATCAGTTTTTCGAAGGCATCCTTTCAAGGACTTTAGAACTCAACCGGGAGGAGAATCCTTACCCGGCGCTTTGTGTAGTGCGGTCACTATTGCTTGCAGCAAAGCTCGATTTCTTCATTGGCCCGCGTCTGGCGGAGTACTTGTCGCTACATGGAAGCAGCGTATCGAAGAACGAGCTTGACGATGTCCAGCGGAAGCATTACGGAACAATTCGATATGACGGCAACACGCTGAAGAGATGGATCGCCGGGATCACCGACACGATTCACTCAGAAAGCCGATCCGCCATTAAGCTGCCCAGAACTCGCCAACTCAGGTTCTGGCCGGACGAAGCAGAAGGGCTGAATTCACCGCGGACGTGTGCCATTGGCCGTGGCTCGCTAAGCGCTGAAACACATGACGCGTGACCACCGCTCTGGAAAACAATCGCTCGCGCCATCGCCTTGTTGAGCGAGTGGCCACAGTGTTTTCGCGTGCTTCTTACAGTGGCTGCGCGGACAGCTTCGTGCTGCGTGCTTCAGTAATGCAAACCCGATTTTCGCACGTGGATGTACGGCGCTTGCGTGACGTCGCCGTCGCCGCCGACGGCTGAACCCACGAAAAGCTGGTTGTCTCCCGTCTCGTGGGCGTGGGCTTGGTCGCAAGCTACGAACGCGATCGCGCCTTTCAACCGAACACCCTCGTTGAGTCGTTCGATATCCAGACCGGTGAATGCGTCCTCGTCCGGGGCGAACCCTTGGCCGAAGTGCTTGAGCATCGCGGACGAATCCTCGCCCAGAATGTTCAGAACGAACGCGCCCGATTCTCCGATCAGGTCCGCGATAGGCCGACCCGTCTTGACGCACACCGCGATCATCAGCGGCTCGAACGAAACCTGCTGAAACCAGCTGGCCAGCATGCCGGTCGAGCGCCCGCCGTGGGCCGCCGTCAGAATCCCCAATCCGCTCGGAATACGCCCTATGGCAGTAGCGATATTTTCACGCGTGTCGGCGTTCACGACATAAGTCCTTTCCAGGGAACAGGTTACCTACTGGGGTATCGATCGTTTCAGGGTTTCTTCGATCCGCTGTGTCTTGGCTGTCAAGCCATCCGTTCGCCCTCGGCGGTAGTCGATTTTGACCGAGCAGGTGATGCGTTCGCAGTCCGCGCTCATCCGTTCGTGGCAGGCCCGAATCACGCTGATGCACGCATCGAATTCACCTTCAAGCACGGTCCCCATCGGATTCAGCCGATACGGCAGCCCGCTCTTGTCGATGATTTCGATCGATCTCGCCACGTATTTTCCCACCGAAGGCCCCTTGTCCATCGGCGACATTGAAAATTCCATCAGGCAGGACATGGCTGACCCTCAGACGTTGAACTTGAAGTTGATAATATCGCCGTCCTGAACGACGTACGTTTTGCCTTCCTGACGCACCTTGCCGGCGGACTTAGCCGCCTTGAAATCGCCGTTTTCGATCATGTCCGCGAAGGCGACGGTCTCCGCGCGAATGAAGCCACGGGCGATATCGGAATGAATTTTGCTGGCTGCCTCGACGGCGTCGCTGCCCTTGCGGATGGTCCACGCCCGAACCTCGTCGGCCCCGGCGGTCAGAAACGACACCAGCCCCAGCGATTCGTAGCATTTCCGAATCAGCCGGGCACCGGCTGGCTCCTTCAAACCGAGGTCTTCCAGGAATGCCCGCCCATCGTCGGCGTCGAGGAGAGCGATTTCCTCCTCGATGGCGGCACACACGTTGACCACGCCGGCTGCGTGCTCGGGAACGGGCGGATCGGGTTCAGCCGCCCGGTCCTCCGACACGTTGAACACCACGAGCAGCGGTTTCAGCGTCAAAAGAGCGAAACTGGCCACCGTTCGCCGCTGATCGTCGTTGGTGAGCGTTTGAAAAAGGGGTTTTTCCGCCTCGAGCGCGTCCTTGCAGACCTCGAGAACCTCAAGTTCGCGTTTTTCAAGGTCGTGAGACTTGGAGGGCTTTTTCAGCGATTGGATCAGCTTGTCCACGCGGTTGGAAATCGTCTCAAGGTCGGCCAGAACCAGTTCGTCCCGAAATTCGCCCAAATCGGCGGCGGCGTCCACGCGATTCCGATAAGCCGGCACGGACGGGTTCTCAAACGCGCGAACCACCGCCACGAGCAGTTCAGCCTTGCGAATTTCTGGCAGATATCGCTTGAAATCCTCCAGGCCTTTCTGGTCCGCGAGTGAAAAGCCGGGTACGTCGATATACTCGATGGTGGCTGGGGTGTTTTTCTTCGGTTTGTACATGTCCGAAAGGACGTTCAACCGGTCGTCGGGCACCTTAACCACCGCTTTGCGGGCATGCGGCATGGCCGAGGGGTCAATAGGAATACCCGTGGCGGCGGCTGTAAGCGTTGATTTACCGGAAAGTGGGAATCCCACGAAAGCTGCGTTCACAAAAAAATCTCCAAGAGTCAGGCCGCGATTGTAAAATGGTCTGTGGCTGGGTCAACAAACGTTGGCCGATGGACCGGAAATTCGGTGCGGCGGAAGATGAAAGGTGATTGGGTGGGTGAAAACCGAATCAAAATTGTTGCCTACTGACAAACTGGCTGATAAAATCGCCACTGGCAGTGTTAGAGGAGCGAGTCGCGGGTTAGAGCTATGAACGATTGGCATGACGCCGAATCACGTGCCGAGCGGGCACAACAATTGTCGGAATCCAAGCGCTGGGCTGAGGCTTTGTGCGAGCTTGACGCTGCGCTGGAGATCAACGCCAGCAACTCGTCCTGGCTTGCGCAGCGGGGGTTTTTACTCGATCAGCTTGAGCGTTTCGAGGATGCAATCGCGTCGTACGAGAAGGCGCTGGTCAATGAACCCGACGACCGCGATCTCCTGCTGGCGCAGGGTATCGATTGTGCGCGCATCGGTCGGTTTTCAGCCGGCTTGCGGTGTTTCCACCGCTTGATAGAGCTTTATCCCGATTTCGAGCCTGCGTACTGCTACCGGATCATGGTTCATGCGGAGTTAGGCCAACACGATCAGGCTGAGGAAGCTTTTTACCTTGCTCAGCAATTGGACGAGAATTGCCCGCACTGCTACTTCCACATGGGCAATTCGCTGGCCGACCGGGGCAAATTCGACAGGGCGTTGTACTGCTGGAATCGGGTTCAGCAACTGGACCCCTCGTACGACGACGTGAAGGGTCAGATGGCCCGCGCGTACCGTGCGATGGGCGACATGGCCAAGGCGGAAACGCACTACCGTTCGGCTGTTCGGTCCGACCCGGGCGATACAGACGTGCTTTACGAGATGGGCGATTTGCTGGCTGAGATCGGCAACGTCGAAGGCGCGATGACGAAGTTTCGTCAGGTCATCGAACTGGACCCGGACCAGGCCGACGCTCATTTCGCGTTGGCTCAGTTACAGCTTTCGAATGACGACGCCGAGGCGGCGCTCCGGGGTATGGAGCGCACACGCGTGTTGGACCCTGCTTACGCGGGTGTGGACCTTCACATCGGTTCCGCTTATTTGAAGCTGGGCCGGCATGCGGATGCTGAAAAATCCCTGCGTAAGGCGATCGAAGCGGAGCCGACGAACAAGGAGGGTTTGTTGCTGCTGGGCAACTGCCAGCTTTGGCTTCGGCGTCCGACGGCGGCTGCGGAGCAGTTTCGCCGGGTAATCGCGATCGACGATAATGTTCCCAGTGCGCACCACAATCTTGGCGTGTGCTGTTTCCTCAGTGGTGATTATTCGGGTGGCATCCTGCATTGCCGGCGGGCGCTCGAACTCAAGCCGGACTATATTCTGGCCGTGGTGAAGACGACGCTCGCGTATCAGAAGCTGGGGCGTTTTAAGGATGCCCGTGCGATGATCGATTACGGGTTGTCTGTTGAGCCTGATAACACGCTTTTGGCGCAGCTTCGAGATGGGCTTTGGCGGGCGCGGGTACGTCGGATCACGGATAAGCTGTTCGGCTGGTGGCCTTTTTCAGGCCGTTTTCGGGCCGGGAGCTAGGAATTTCCCCGCCGATACGCCGGTACGACCGCTCCGGCGAAACTTGTGCAACCCGGACAGTCGGTCATTACTATAAAGATAGCACGAGGGCTGCTTAGCGTCGGCTGGGTCGCCCGGCAGGATTTCAGGCACTTGGGAGAATCGACATCGTGAATCAACGGATTGTGCTTTTGGCGGTTTTCAGTGTTGGGACGCTCGTTTCCGGGCTGGCGGCCATCGGTCAGACCGCCGCCCCGAAGAACAACGGGGCCAAGGCGGAAGTTGAGAGCTTCTGGGAGACCTCGAAGATTCTGGACATGGCCGTCAAGAATCTGGCGCGTCGCTACAACCTCACCGAGCGGCAGACGGAGTTTACGCGCGAGATGCTGACCACGCGCGTCAACGGTTTTCTGGAAAGTCATCGCGACGAGGTTTGGCCTCTGCTGCGCGATTTGGTGATGCATCAGCGGAACGGGGAGGCACCCGATGCGGAAACCGCAAAGCGGCTTGGCCCGCGTGCGCTGAGGATTATCGAGGAAGCGAAGCAGGAGATTTATTCCTCGAACACCGAGTGGCGTGAGATTCTGACCGACGAGCAGAAGCTGCTCCACGATTGGGATCTGCGTCAAATGGACGGCACGTTCGAGGGTATGGAGAAGAATTTCGAGGCGTGGGCGAAGGGTGAGCCGATCTCGGGGTCGATTTTTCCGCAGGCCAAGCGCCGTCTGGAGCCGCGTCGCCCGACCAAGCCGGACAAGGACAGTCTTTACCATCCGAAGCCGCAGGAAGACCCGGAGCGCGACGAATTTTTCGACGTTTACGTGAAGAAATTCATCGCTGATTTCGAGCTGAAGCCGGATCAGGTTGAGTCGGCTCGATCGATCCTGCGCGAGATCAAGCTGCGCGCCAGTGACTTCCGCGAGACGAACCGCAAACAAATCGAAATCGTCAACAAGAAAATGAACGAGGGTAAGGTCGCGCAGCGCAAGATATGGAACGCAAAGCGCAAGCAGTTGTTCAAGCCGGTGAACGATCTTTTCGCTGAGTTGAAGGGGCGACTCGACCAGATACCGGACGAAGCGCAGCGCGAGCGTCAGTTGCTCAAGGGCAAGCAGGCCACGGCGCGCAAGCGCGCGGTAAGCAGTTCCAGGAAGACCGCGAGACCCTCGCCGAAGCCTGTGCCTGTGGGAAGCAATGGTGGGGGGGCTGAGGCTGAAAAGCCTGAGTAATCTGGCGTCGTGAATTGGCGGGGTGTGTGCCGGTTTCGATGAGATCAGGAATCTCGTTTCGGAATTTGTGGCGTATCAGGCCGTGCTGATTGTCCGGCCGCTCCATTACTGTCGCGGTTCTGATTATCTTTGTACGATCCGGTCGTCCGGCTTCGCTTGAGGCTGGTCGGCCGTTTTTTTATCGGCGACGATTCAATTCCTTTTTTATTTCTTGTTTGCCCTTGGGGCTGGTGCAATCGTAAAATAGCGATGGAAGCGGACGATGGTTTCTTCGGGCGGAGAATGCGCTCCCGGTGACGGGGGCGGGGACAGGGTCATATGCAATGGAACGAAAAACGTCACCCGTTGCGTAAGCTATTCGGCGGGCTGGTCGAGAGCGCGTTGTGCGTGGAGGTCGGGCTTTGTGATCCGGAGCTGACCGAGTATCTCGTCGGGCTGCTGATCGAGTTCATCCACGTAGACAGTCTGTACCGTTTCACCGACAGCGAAGGGCGTACGCTGCAATCCGTCGCGTCTATGGCGGAGGCTGTCGAAGGCGAAGACGTACACGGCAGGCCTATGAACCGTCGTGATATGCATCGTTACATTGGCGACTACGCCTTGTTCTGGGCCGGTGTTTTTCCGGAGCAGATAGGCCGGCAGGAAACGGGCATCAACCCGGACGGGTACGTCGTGTACGTTGATCGCGGCAAGGAGTCCTACGGGATCGCTTCGCACCTGTTCGACGAAAACTCCGACCCGCCGCGCTCGGTGCTCAAACTGCTGAGTCGCGAGTTTGAGGTCTGTGCTCACGGCTTGGGTCTTGTGCGTCGCGGTTGGGAGCAGCAGAAGTTTCGCGATTCCGGCGACGGGCATCTCTTGTACTGATCGTGGCGGGTTGGTGACGCGGGTATTCAGCCAGAACATCTACCGGTCGAGCAACCATTTTTACATAGAGCACCGTCGTAAGCACCGGTTGAAAACCGGTGCCACACAGGAAATCTTTGCACTGGTTGAGAACCGGTGCCACATGGGAAACCTCTACACCGGTTGAGAACCGGTGCCACACAGGAAATCGCCTTGCTGGTCCAAATTGATGATTGGGACTTCGCTCAAGACTGGATAGAATACAGCGGTGGTGGCGGTTGGTGGCCGGTGCCGGTTCTGGTGGGACGGATATGTACGGAAACGCATGAGCGAAACGCGATTCAGCCTGCTCAAACGCATCAAGGACCTGGATGACAGTGCCTCGTGGGAGGAGTTCGATCGCATCTACAGGCCTCTGTTGGTGCGGTACGCGGCTGCGCGCGGGTTGAATTCGACTGAGGCTGAGGACATCGCCCAGCAGTGCATGACGGCTGTGGTTTCGGGGATCGAGGGTTTTCAGCGTCGCAAGAGTTTTCGCGGGTGGCTGCACGGGATGATCGACAACAAGGTAAACGATCAACTGCGCAAGCGTCGCATGGAGCGCGGGGCGCGGACGGGTGATTTTGCCAAGGCTGAGTCGAAGGAGGAGAACCCTGCTCTGGTTTGGGAGCGGCAGTGGAATCGGACGCACCTGCTGTACTGTTTGAATCAGGTGCGTGATGAGGTGGCCAAGACGACGTTCGACGCTTTTGAGTTGTACGTGGTGGATGAGTTGCCTGTTTCGGAGATTGTCGCACGTCTCGGTGTAACGCCCAGTCAAATCTACGCAGCCAAGCATCGCGTGATGTCCCGCATCAAGAAGCACTGGGACGAGCTGGCTGACGGAATCGTTTGAAATGGAAGCATGTCCGGAACTGGCGATTCTGAAACGCCTCGAATCCGGCGACGTTCCCGATGAAGAATCGGACGTTTTGTGGCGGCATGTTGATATGTGTGACACCTGTGTCCAGCACCTCGAACGGTTTCGGCGGGAGGATTTCGATTCGCGCGTGATTCGCAGCGCGGTGCGCGAGGCGGTATTCGACACGCGCACGCATGCCGATCCGACGGCTTCGACGGTGGAGGTAGATTCGCGCATGCTTCCGCCGACTGGGGCTGACGCTGACGCTTATTCGTGGGACATTCCCGACTACGATCGCGTGCGCATGTGCGGCTCGGGTGCGTTTGGGACGGTGTGGGCGGTGCGCGATCGCGTCGGGATGCATCGGGCGCTGAAGACGATCGACCTGTCGCGTTTGAAGTCGGCGAATGTGCAATGCCGGGAATCCACGGCGCTGGAGACGTACTGCCGCCGCGTTCGCCGTCATCCGAACCTGATTCAGATTTTTCACGTCGGCATGCGCGGAACCGCGTTGTATTACACGATGGAACTGGCGGACGACGACGGTACGCGTCGCCCGGTGCATGACAAACTGCCGTGTGATTACAGGCCTCTGACGCTGCGCAGCGTTATTCGCAAGGGCGCGTTAAGCCCGGACACCGCCATCGAGGTCGTGCTGCGTTTGCTGCGGGGCTTGGCGCGATTGCACGAGACGGGGTTGGCCCACCGCGACATCAAACCGGCCAACATTGTTTTTGTCGATCATCAGCCGAAACTGGCGGACATTGGTATGTTGACAGCCAACACGGCTGGTCCGTCTCAGGTGGGTACGCCGGAGTACATGCCGCCCGATCGGAAGATGGATGAGACGGCCGACGTGTTCGCGATGGGGCGGGTGCTGTTCGAGATGCTCGTCGGGCCTGACGCGAAGGGGTTTCCGGTGTTGCCGGTCGAGGTCTTTGACGGTGGCATGCACTGGGATATGAAGCGGGTCGCCGACGTTATTACGAAGGCCTGCGCCGATAAGGCTGACGATCGCTACGCGGCGGCTGACCGCATGGTGGAAGCGTTGGAGACCTGCCGGTTGCTGTCGTTCGATTCGTTGTTCGAGGGGCTTCCCGCGCGGGCTGACGCTCCGGCGCATTTGAGCGGTCAGCATGATCCCGTGCGCGTGCTCATCGCAGCCATCAATGCGTTGCCCTGGCTGGCGGGCGCTGTTGTGGTGCTGGTGCTGATTAAGCAGTTTTTGTGATGGCGAGGATGTTCGGGGTCCGTAAGAGTGTCGGCGAGCCGGAAATCCCGTGTTCGGAACGAGGTGGGTGGTATTTGGCGCTGCCTATTGTCCGGCCGCTCCATTACTGTCGCGGTTCTGATAAATCGCAATCGTCCCGCCGAAAGTGTCATGCCGCCGGATGTTCGCTTCGCGCAGAGACTGGGGGAGCTTGTCGTGCGATGCGGCGGATCCGCGATAGGCCCGAACGAACTGGGCGTTCGTCTGAAGCCAGTCTTCAAGACGGCCTGCGCCTGTTAAGGTTGACGTTTCGAGGCAAAGGCCGACGTTGGCACGGGCCAGGGATTCGAGCAGGCATCGCGTTTCGACCGGTGAAAGCAGGCAGTCTTTGCACGGAGCACGCAGCAACAGTGAGATGCCCGCACACTCCGCACCGTCGCCAAGTTCCTGCATGCAATAAAGCACGCCGTTGAGTGCGTCGGCGTAGGCCGCGACGGGGGGCGATACGCAGATGTATGACGCTCCGAGGCGGTCGGCTGTCTCGACGAAACCCGCCACCGATTCAAGTGCCGCGTTTCGCCGGGAGGGGTCTTCACTCACCACGTCGGGGGGAATCGGGTCGAGCGTGAGGGACAGAATGGGGACGGAGGGCGAAATCTTCCGGCGGATTGTCTCGGCTGTGATATCTGAAGACGAATTGACGGAAAGGTCCAAGCCATCAAACGCTTGCGCGCGTAGCTCGCCGGTATCAACAGGCTGAACGGCGTCGAAGGCGACGGCAAGCGCGCGGAATGGTTGTTGCTGGGTTTGTCGGGTCATGGGCGCGTAACTATACTCGCCGGACGCGGCTTCGCCATGCGACGATGCCCTTGAATTGACGGAAATGATCAATGCCCCAGATTCGCGTGCTGCCGGACATCCTTGTGAAGAAGATCGCTGCGGGCGAGGTCATCGAGCGGCCGGCCAGCGTGGTGAAGGAGCTGATGGAGAACGCCGTCGATGCGGGGGCGACGCGTATCGAGGTCGCGGTTGAGCAGGGCGGCGGGAGCCTGATTCGGGTGGCCGACGACGGCTGCGGGATGTCTGCGGACGATTTGCGGTTGGCGGTCACCTCGCACGCGACGAGCAAGCTTGTCAACGAAGACGATCTGTTTCACATCGAGACGCTCGGTTTTCGCGGAGAAGCGTTGGCCAGCGTTGGATCGGTGGCGCGTTTGCGCATGTTGTCTCGGCCTCGGAATCTGGACGAGGGGGCGGAGATCGTCGTGGAGGCGGAGGAAGTTTACGCTAACCGTGCGGCCGGCTGCCCGGTGGGGACGGTGGTCGAGGTGCGTGATCTTTTTTTCAACGTGCCCGCGCGGCGGAAGTTTCTGCGGGCGGCTGGTACGGAGTATGGGCATGTTCACACGCAGTTCGCCCGAATCGCGTTGGCCCATCCGCACATCGCGTTCGATCTGAAGAACAACGGTCGATCTATCCATCAGTTGTCGCCGGCGGACTCGCGTCGTGCGCGACTCGGCGGTTTCTACAGTCGCGAACTGGCGGAGACATTGCTGGAGTTCGATCGCGAGGAGGCGGGGCTGAGGCTGGAGGGTTACGCAGCGCCGCCGGCGGACGCGCGTTCGTCGACCAACTGGCAACTGACGTTCTTGAATGGCCGATACATTCGCGACAAGAACATTCAGCACGCTATTCGCGAGTCGTTCCGTGGTCTGATCGATCCGCATCGTCATCCGGTTGTGTTTCTGTTCTTGACGATCGATCCGCAGGCCGTCGATGTGAACGTGCATCCGACGAAGATCGAAGTCCGCTGGCAGGATGCGCGACTTGTTCATTCGCAGGTTTTGAGCGCCTTGCGCGAAACGTTGCAAAGGGCTGAGCTGGCGCCGGCGCTGAGCACGCATCGCGGGTTCGAGCCTCGACCGGCGGGCGGTGGTGCGTTGGATATGGAATCGCGTCAGCGTCTGATGAGCGGGATCGCGGAGGAATTCAAGCAGACGCAGCCGATTCAGCCGGACCTCGCGTTTGGGCCTGGGAATCGTGGGTCGGGTGAGCGGTCTGCGCCTTGGCCTGGGCGATCGACGGGCGGCGGGGGTGCGAATCTTGAGGCGTGGCGCGAAGCGTACCGCCCGGTCGATTCGGGTGGTGACGTTGCGCAGGATTCCGGCGTTGCTGATGCTGGCGGCGATGCAGCGGTCGCGCTGCCGAGCGATTTTCCGTCGCGCGGGGCGATCCAGTTGCACAATACTTACCTGGTGTGCGAGACGGACGACGGCATGATGATTATCGATCAGCATGCGTTGCACGAGCGCGTGCTGTTCGAACAGTTCAAGCAGCGCATTGCTTCCGGCAAGTTGGAGTCCCAGCGGCTGCTGCTGCCGGAATCGCTGCACGTGTCGGAATCGCAGCTTGCGCTGTTGGACACGTTCGGCGAATTGTTCGAGCGGGTGGGGTTGGAGATCGCTCGTTTCGGGGCGGACTCGGTGGCGATTCACGCCGTGCCGACGGTTCTGAAAGAGGGCGACGTGGTCGGGGCGGTGCGTGATCTGTTTGATCGTCTCGAACAAACCGGACAGGACGAGCCGACCGAAACGATTCTGTACGACCTGCTCAGCATGATGGCCTGTAAGGCTGCGGTGAAGGCGGGCGACGCACTGACCCGCGAGGAGATCGATGCTTTGATCGCCCATCGCGACATGGTCGAGAAGTCCAGCAACTGCCCGCATGGCCGACCGACGACGCTGCGCCTGACCGTAAAAGACCTCGAACGCCAATTTAAGCGTACGTGATTACCCACGTAACGCAGGCGATGGACGGTTCTCGGTGGCCATGCTAAAACCAGTTGCGAAACCGCGTGACGGAGCGTGCGTTTTTTCGCGTGTGAAGCTTGATGCGCGGTTTCGTGGAAAATCATCTTACTATCGACGTGAGCAAGAAAATGGATCGCAAGTACATTACTGTTGTCTCAGGCCTGCCCCGGTCGGGCACGTCCATGATGATGCGCATGCTGGACGAGGGCGGCATCGATGCCGTCACAGACCGCGTGCGTGAGGCTGACGTCGACAATCCCAAGGGCTACTACGAGTTTGAGCCGGTCAAGAAGACCAAAGACGACGCCTCGTGGGTGCCGACGGCGGTGGGGAAGTCGGTCAAGATGGTCTATATGCTCCTTTACGATTTGCCGGCCGACGTTGACTACCGTGTTGTGTTCATGCGTCGTCACTTGGATGAAGTGATCGCGTCGCAGAATGTCATGCTGGAGCGTCGCGGCAAAAGTCAGGGCGGCATGTCGGGGGACGTACTCAAGAGTACGTTCGAAGCTCAGATCAAGAAATGCTCGGATTGGCTGACGCAGCAGCCGAATTTCAAGACGCTTTACGTTGATTACAACGAAGTGCTCAAGACGCCCCAAAGCCCCGTCGATGCGATCAACGTTTTCCTCGGCGGCAACCTCAACACGCAGGCCATGCTCACCGTGGTCGATCCGTCGCTCTACCGCCGCCGCGCGTAATTCAGAATCGCCTTGGATGTTGGCGTGTGTCCGTGTGTCGTTCGATGTGAACAGACGAACAGAGCCGCGACCGTAAGGGAGCGGTAGACCATGAGAGCGCTGATTACCCCCTTTCACGCTCCCGCATTGGTCGCTCTCAGGATCGTGGCTCCGATAAGACGCGATTCGCCCGAAACGCTGCGCCAGTCGACACGCACGTGTTATACCTGTCGACATTGCTCGTGCAGAACGGTAGGATACAGTGACGGTGGTGTTCTTCGGTCTCAATTTCGAACACCGGTGTGACGCACCTGCGTACGTTCGGTTTTCAGAGCCGTAGCCGGTTTGGACGAAACTGGGGCGACACGCACTCTCGCAGACCTGTATCCGGCGGAACACTTCCTCGCTGCGGCTCTTCGGGCGAGAATGGCATGCTGTGGCCTGATGACAATCTGGATGACGCTGAGCGGGGTCGGCTTCTTGAACAGTTGATCATTGGTCCCTTCGCGAAACGAGTAGGTGACATGTCCAAGCATTCGAATGTTGGCAAAACTTTCGAACCCACGCGGGTGGGAACATTACTGGGGTTGGCTGCGCTGATCGCGGGGCTTGGAGGGTGCGGAACAGGACTTTCCCCTGATCCGAATCGGTTGGCTCCCGGTGAATCAATCGGCACACTTCGGATTGAGAATTACGGACAACTTCGTGTCGACTTCATTGATTTTTGGACAGGTGTCGAATCGGACGGTGAGAATAGGCTCAGTGAGCCCGAGACGATCCCCCCGGACGGTGGAGCAAGGGTTTTTCAAGTGCCAACCGGTAGATATTCTATTCTCGCAGAGGCGCCCGCAGGCGACAAATGCTGGGAGGAGTTCTCCTTCAGTGGTTTTTTCGTTGACGACAGCGCGACGACTCTGATCCGTGTGGATCGAGACGCGAGTTTCATGTTACGCGGGGAATGCGATGCCGTCATTGCCGAGAGGTCTACAGCGGCCACTTACCAACTCGTGGCGGTATCGGATGCGAGCTATTCGTTCGCGACGGGTTTCGCAGTCGAAGATCGATTGATCGTAACTAACGCACACGTCGTCGATGGTCTGGCGTCGGTCATGGCGGAATCAGGCTCTGTAGCGGCCGCGGTTGAGAATGAGACAGGCCATGAATGGTCGATTCAATCCATGTGGAAGCATCCGGAGTACGATCCGGAAGAGATCAACTCAACGGATGTTGCCATCATCGAAGTAGATCGCGATATGCCTCGCTTCTTGAGGATTGCCCCTCTTTCGGTTATGGATCAGCTTGATATTTTCGACGTGCTGATACTCTGTGGGTTTCCTTTTGATGTCACCGCATTGCTGGACATTCCAGAAATCGGGCGAGATGGTCAATTCACCCCGGTGGCCACGTGCCTCAATGGGGCAATCTCGTCTATCCGACCTCTAGGTAATTCTGGGGCGGGGGCAGATTCTAGCGCATTCTTGATTCAATACGACATTCCCGCCACAAGAGGCACGAGTGGTAGCGCTGTTCTATCGAGTGACGGACTAGTCGTTGCGGTCAACTCATTCGGAACTATCGACGACGCGGGGAGCAACAGATTCGGTATTCGTGCCGACGCGGTTGTGGAACTGCTGCGATTGATTGATATTGGCGTTGTCGAGCCTGTGGAAATCGCCCCGGCCGTGATAATTCCGCCCCTTGCATCTCGTTCCATGCTTCGGAGCGGCCTTTGGGTTGGCACAACCGAAAGCAGTGGAGGAATTCGTTTTCACGTTGCCGATGGCTTGCTCGTGGCTCCTGAATTCTCATATCAAACAGACGGCATAATTTGCCAGAATGGAGCAACTCAGTGTTTTGATTGCGCATTTCCGGTCGATGGCTGTCGCATAGCCGCGCGATGGGGGAGTCTTACTGGATTAAACGTCGGCGAACGCGGTCTATTTTCGATCGATGTTGACGAGTGCCCGGATTCGGACGCCGGTTCAATCACCGAGATATCGGGAAGGCTCAGTGCCCGCCCCGAGTTTTGCTCTGGTGCTTTTGCCAACGAGGTGTGGACGGCTTATTGGGTAGAATAGCCCTTGACTCACCGCCCCAAGACGCTCCCCAAGAATGGATCGATGGAGCGACATCGCAATTCCGGCGCTTGCCGCTTCCGTACGCAATGTCCTCAGAGCGCACTCAAGACTGCTCATTTCGCGCAACCACCTTGGTCGCTATCAGGGTCGCGGTTCCCCAATAAACCACGAAACTCGCAGGAACAGCGTTGGCATTGCGATGGTGTTTCGGCGCTCATTTCGTTCCACCGCTCCCTTACGGTCGCGGCTCTGAAAGAGCGTTGGTTGGGCATGGCGGTCACAGGTCCATGCGATTGAACCGTCTTAGCGCCAGGAACACCACGAACGCTTCCACCGCCAGTGACGACGCTATGGAACTGAGGGGATCGATTGAGGCTGTGAGCTTTCGATTTCCCTCGGCTGCGTGTTCAAAATCGCTGCGATCGGTATCCGACATCGCGTCCGCGTGGGGGGTAATGATATCGACGAAGTCCGCTGCGCCGACGATCCGGCGGGCGATTTCGGGAATGTCCTGCGTCTTCGGCGTGGCCCAGTGCATGGCTGTCACCATGCGTGTCCATTTGCCTGTCTTGTCGAAGTCGGGGTTGGCGATCAGTACCGCGTGTGCGGATTGCACGCCGAATATGCAGAACCACGCGATCAACGTGAGAATCAACGCGGGCATAGCCCTTCTGACCCACGTGCCGAAAAGTGCGCACAGAGAGAAAAGGTAGCTGAACATCAGGACGGTCAGCGGCACGAGGCTCCAATAGCCGATTGGCCAATACCGCCAGCGCAGGCCCATGACCAGAAAGGTGATGCCCACGAACACGGTGGCTTGCAACAGGATGAAGATCATGGCGGACAGGTACTTGTAGAGAAACAGCAGCTTGCGGTCGATCGGTTTGGACGCGATGACATCGACGGCACCCGGCTCCATGAGCGCGGGGAAAATCGAAGCCGTCGTGATGAGTGCGAAGAGCATGCCGAACTTGCCCAGATAATTGTCCGCGATGAACCCGACGATCAAAGCTCCGACGCGCTCGTGAAGTGTGTCCGAACGCAGCGACCAAAAATCCGACTCGACCGTCCACGTTCCGAAGAGAAAATCCACGCCGCGCTCGCTGAAGCCCACCGACGCCATAGACGCCGCGACGATCACGCTCATCAGGATCATTACCCAGAAGACCTTGCGGTCGATGGCTTCGCGAAAGCTGTGCATGACGATGGCGTTGAATTGCATCATGCCTTCTCACCTCCCCGGCCGATGGGTCTGGCCGCTGTGCGTGCCCGCTCCTCACCGATGATTTCGACAAAAACATCCTCAAGGCTGACGCGCCGCGGATTGACTGATTCGATCAGGCAGCCGGCAGCGCGCAATGCGTCGATGAGGCTGTTCACTTCTTCCGGCTTGCCACCGGGGATGACGATGCGTTTCCCGTCGATCGACGCTCCGATTTTCTTGATATGCTCGCTCGCTGCGTCGAAGTTGCCGTGGGCCACGATTTCGTACGAGGTCGTGTTTTCGGTCAACTCGCTCAACCGTCCCTGCCGCGCGACAAGCCCCCGGTGCAGAATCGCGACGCGATCGCAGATCGTTTCCACTTCGCTGAGCAAATGGGAGTTGAGAAAAATCGTCTTGCCCGCACGTTTCAGCTCGGTCAGGAGCGTACGCACTTCGCGCCGGCCTATGGGGTCCAGGCCGTCCGTCGGCTCGTCCAGTATCAGCAGCTCCGGGTCGTTTATCAGCGCCTGAGCAAGGCCAAGCCTTCGGGCCATGCCTTTGGAGTATTGTCCGACGCGCGTCCGCGCCCACTGCGACAAGCCGACGCGCCCGAGCAGCTCAGACGTTCGCTGCCAACGCACCTTTCGCGGCACTTCCGCGAGAGCGCCGTAATAGTTCAGCACCTGTTCGCCGGTGAGGAACGCGGGGAAACGTGTCTGCTCCGGCAGGAATCCCATCTGGGCGCGTTTTTTCCGGTTGCCCAGGGGCCGGCCGAGCACCGTGCCGATGGCTGCGTTCGGGCGAACGAGCGTCATCATGATTTTGACCAGCGTGCTCTTGCCCGCACCGTTCGGACCCAGCAGGCCGAAGACCTCGCCGCGACCGACCTGAATGTTCACCCCGCGTAGCGCTTCGACGCGGCGATTGTAGGTCTTCCGGACGTCGATCAGGTCGATGGCCAGGTTGGTGAGTTCGGTTACTTGCACAATTCGTCCCAATCTCCGAGTACGCGGTCAGCCAGTGCGGCGGCGGTGTCGTCCGGCGACAGATCATACCAATGTGTCGCGTGAAAGCGCTTGAACCACGTTCGTTGCGATTTGGCAAACTGTCGCGTCGCGATTTTGATCTTTTCCGCAGCCTCCTCAAGGGGCAGCCAGCCTCCGACGTGTTCGATGATCTCGCGGTAGCCCATCGCCTGGGCAGCCGACGTGCTCAGCGGGCGTCCGCTCGCCAGCAACCGCTCGACTTCCGCGACCCAGCCGCGTTCGATCAGCGCTTTGACACGCATGTTGGTGCGGTGGTTCTGGTCGGCCAACTCCCGACGCAGGCCTATGAACGTGCATCGGTGTTTGGTTCGCCCGCGCTCCCATTGTTCCTGTAATGTCGTGATCGGTTTTCCGGTCAACTCGTAAACCTCAAGCGCCCGCACGATGCGCCGCTGATCGTTCGGATGAATACGCAAACCCGCCTCCGGGTCGATCTTTGCCAACTCGCCGTGCAGCGTTGCCCAGCCCTCCGTGTCCGCCCGCGCCTTGAGCCGATCGCGAAGCGTCGCGTCGGCCCCCGGGCCATCGAAAATACCCTCGCTCAACCCTTTGAGATACATCCCCGTTCCGCCGACGGCCAATATGGTCTTTCCACGCGCGGCGATGTCGCCCGCGGCGGCCTCCGCCTGCTCCAGAAAGCGGGCCATTGAAAACGTCTCCCACGGATCGACAACATCGATCATGTGGTGACGCACCGTTTTCAGCCGTTCGGGACTCGGCTTGGCTGTCCCGACGTCCATCCCGCGATAGACCTTCATCGAATCGACGCTGATTATTTCCGCGTCCAGCCTTTGGGCCAGCTCGAAACCGAGCGCACCCTTGCCGCAGCCGGTGCAGCCGATGATGAATACGAAATGCAGAGGTCGATTTTCCAATGATAAATGTCCGCGTGATCCGGGGTCAAAATTGACCGGCAGATTGTAACGTGTTGTGAATGCGAATCTTACGTTCGATTCAGCTATCCCGAGACGGTCACAATGGCAGTCTCAGCCCTTTTCACGATTCACAGGAATTCAACGTAACTCACTGTCTGTGCTCAATTTACAGGCAAACGCCGAGTTTGGCACGCTGTTTGCTCTATGAGCGGCGTTGGAAATGAAAAATATTGTTTGACGAAGGCAGGAGTCGCCTTCGCCCTTTTTCAAGGAGGTACATATCATGTTGCCGATCACTTTTTCACGACGTTTGGGTGGGCCTCTGGCTGCGTTTGATTTCGAGCCGTTGGGGAATATCGAGGAGCGGTTCTTCGGTGGTAACAACCGGATGGCTGTCAACCTCGACGTGCGCGAGGACGACGCGAACTACTATGTGGACGTGGATGTCCCCGGATTCTCGCGTGAGGATGTGGACATCACCTTCGAGGGCGGCCTGTTGACGCTAAGCGGCGAGCGCAAGTCGCAGAACGAGCGCGAGGGTGAGAATTTCCATATCACCGAGCGTACCGTGGGGAGCTTCTCGCGCAGTTTGCGCTTCGGCGAACGGGTCAACGAGAACGGCATCGAGGCTGAGATGAAGAACGGCGTGCTGACCGTCCGGTTGGCCAAGGCGGACGACCTCAAGCCGCGGAAGATCGAAGTGAAGTGCTCGTAACGTAAAGTGTCACGCGGAGGCACTCGCGACGCGACGGGCGCGTCGCACCGAATCAGGGAGCGCCGATCGGAAACGGTCGGCGCTCGTTGCCGTTCTTGGGGACGCGCGGTCGTATCATTCCACGCTGACTTCAACCCGTTGGTTTGACTCAAAATCCCGCCGGACAACCACCTCGCAGCGCTCGCCGCATTCAAAAACGAGCAGCGAGTTGGCGTAAAAGCCGAGGATGGCCGCGTTGACGAGCGCCTCATCGGAGTTGCCCGCGTACACCGTCAGGCCGTCGTCCGGCGAATCGGGATGGTGAAGCGTCATCATTACTGCGTGATTAGGCTCATCGAAGGCGTCATCGTCCACGGCGAAACCAGCCTCGGTCCAGCGGACCGGCGATTCCGTGCGTTCGAGAAGTTCCTGAACGGCGGGATGGCGGACCGCCTCCCCGAGAACAAGCACGCTGCGCCCAGCCAGCGTTTCGGCTGTCAGCGCATTGTCGGCCACCGTGCGAACGACCGAGCCGTCGTCTTTGGCTTTGACGGGTTTCTCGAACGCCGCTGCGACGGTCTCGTAGGCTTCGAGCAACTCGCCTGGGGGCATGACGATGGTCAGGCTTTTGGCGACTTTGGTCGTGGCCGTCGTGGGCATGATTTCCGACCGCTGCAACTTGCGGAAGGTGTGGTAATCCGGGTCGAGTTGCACAAAATCGGGGCTGTCGCTGAGCGGGATGATGAGCGTCTCCTTGGATTCCGTGACCGGCACGACGATGTCGCGATGGCCCGCTCCGTATTCGAGACGCAGGTTGAGATCGAAGTCGAAGTCCGTATCGCCTTGTTCGATCGACACGTACAACTCGCCCTTCGAACGATCGTAGCGTGCATCGAGCAATCGCAACGCAGGGGCGCCGCTGCCGCGAATCCACTGCGCGAAGAACGTGTCCAGATTTCGGCCCGAAGCTTCCTCGAACGCACCTTTCAAATCATCCCAACTCGCATGTCGGCCAACGAGTCGTTTTGTGATATCGCGGCAGGCAGTCCAAAACGCCTCCTGCCCGATCTCGCGCGAGAGCATGTGAAAAACGGCGGAACCCTTGCTGTAAGCGATGCCGCGACCGCAACCACCGGGCTTGCCATAGGTGCCGAGCGGCTTGTCGTACTTCGGCTTGACGCGACTGAGAAAGTTCGATTCGTTTCTGCGTTTCTTGCGGGCGCCGAATTCGTCGTTGTTGATCACAAAGCCGTAATAATTGGTGCAGTAGCTGGTGAGCGATTCGCACCAGTTGCCGTCGCGCGGATCGACATCAACACCGCAGCCCCACCAGCTATGCACGAGTTCGTGGTCGAGGTAGCCATGCCGGAACGAGTTGTCGCCCATGTGCATCACGACGGGGCCGAAGAGCGTCATCATGGGAAAGGCGAACCCGGAACTGAAGAAGTTTTCGACGATGGTGTATTGGTCGTACGGAAAAGGCCCCAGCAGAGGTTCGTAGTCGGCGATGTATCGGGCGGCCTGGTCGAGGTAGGTCTGTGCGATTTTCTCGTTGGCTTCGCGTTCGTCCTTGTCCTCGGCCCACTGCATATGTACGGAGATTTGGACGCCGCCCTCGTGTCGCGACCACACGTCGTGCTTCCCGCCGGTCAGCGTCATGCCGGTAAGCCGGTGCGGACTTTTCCAGTTCGTGCGACCGTCGTGCTCGCCTTCACGTCGGGCGGACGCGATAAGGGCGGTATCCTCGGGCACGGATGTCTGCAACGTCCAGTCAGCCAGCAGATATTTCGGGTCCAGTTGATCGAGGTCGTCGATGGAGGGCGTTGGGCACCAGTGACCGCTCGGCGACAGGTAAATGCCCTCTGGTCCGATGTGTGCCGAGACGCCGAAATTGTGGATTTCCCCGACTTTTTCGCCGGACGCGACATCCTGTTCGAGTTCACCCTCGTAATCGATCGAGACGCGAATCTCATCGGTGGCGTTTTCAAGATACAGCTTGTGCGAGGCGTACGCGATTTTGCGTTTGCTGTGGTCCTTGTCGTCCGGCGTGTAGAGCGGGCGGACTTTCGACGTGCGTTGAAGATCGGCCCCAGTGACGCGGATGTCGCTCGGCTTGAGATTCTTGTTGAGATCGAGCGCGATCCACACCGGCCCTTCCGGCAGGGGGCGGCCGTCGATGGGCACGAGCGTGATGTTCGCATGGGCTTTGAGTGCGTGCGTTTCGGGATTGATATCGGCGATGATCTGGTAATCCGTCGCGCGGACATGGAACGGCTGAGCACAACCGGTCACGAGCATAAGCCCCACGGCCAGTGTCAGGAGGATTTTCGTACCAGCGGCGGAACAATTTCGACATTCGACGATCAGCAAGGGGCTTACCTCCGGTTTGGCAGGTTGGGCAATAGTTTGTCTCAGATTCAGCGAAGCTTATCCTCGCCACCGCGTCGCCGCAACGCGGACGCGCTCCGTCCAACAGCCTGTTGAAGAGCATGGGCTTTTTGTGTGGCACCGGTTTGCAACCGGTGCAAACGATGGTGTTCTACGCGGCACGGGTTTTCCGGCCTGTGAGAACACGGGTTGAAAATCCGTACCACACTTTCCTGACGGCCTGCTGGACTTCCAGTTCAGGCATGAGCGTGCTTGGCGGATCGTGCGACGAGCCGTTCCAGATGAAGTGCGACCGAATCCGCCAATGCGTCCAGGTCGTACCCGCCTTCCAAAACGCTGACCAGCCGGCCTGAGCAATGCTGATCCGCACAATCGAGTAACAGATCGGTCATCCACCCGAAGGACTCCGTAGCAAGGTTGAGCGTAGCCAGCGGGTCCGAGCGATGGGCGTCGAACCCGGCGCTGACCAGCACGAACTCCGGCTCGAATTCGTCGAGCACTTTGCGAATGTGCTTGTCGAACGCGACGCGGTAATCGCCGTCGTTGCTGTGCGGTTGCATGGGAACGTTCAGTGTGCTGCCGTCGCCGGCGCCCCGGCCCTTCTCCTCGGCATACCCCGTGCCGGGGTAGAGGAAATCCGGATGACCGTGAATGCTGATGAACATGGCCGTGGGGTCTTCTTCGAGGATGTGCTGCGTTCCGTTGCCGTGGTGAACGTCGAAATCAAGAATCAGCACGCGGTCGATTCCGTGCTCGTGACGGAGATGATCCACCGCGATGGCCACGTTCGCGAACATGCAGAACCCCATCGAGCGGTCGCGTTCGGCGTGATGGCCCGGCGGGCGGACCGCGCAAAATGCGTTGGCGATCTTTTGCGACATGACGGCATCGACCGCGCCCAGCACGGAACCGGCTGCCAGGGACGCGATATCGAAGCTTTCCCGGCAAATCGCACTGTCGGGCGTGTCGATGTACGGCTCGCCGTTTTTGCACGCATCAGCCAGCCGCCGCACATAGGCATCGGTGTGCGTTCGGAGAACGATTTTCGGTTTGATGCGTTCGGGTGCCATGATGTGGCACTGTTCGTGCAGGGTGCGACGGGTCAACTCCTCCGCGATGCGCGCCAGCCGCCGAGGCGTCTCCGGATGGGAAGCCCCCGCGTCGTGTCGCTGAAACACGTCATCCATGACCAAGCCGGTTTTGCTCATAAGATGCTCCGGGTGCGAGAACACACGTCGCGATCATTGTGCGGGTTTTGAATCGGCTTGAACAGTGTCGTGGGAGATTGGCTTGGACGGCGTTGTGATCGGCTTCTTCACGACCGCGGACGCACCGCTGCGGAGTTGCACAACAGCGAACAGGATGCCCATCACAATAACGAGGATGGCTGCGATAACCCAGGATACCCTGATCGAACCGATACGCGGCGGACCGGTTTCATACCGGCGGTCGAGGTCCACCGATTCAGCCGCTTCCGCCAATCGGCGTAATTCACCGGTAACGTGCGGGGGGGAGGCTTCCTGAGTCGATCGCGCTTCATCGGCCAAGTCGCCAAGCGCGACGCGACAATGTGCGCAGTGTGTGTCGGTCGGGGCGACCGGCGAAGCGCAGGCCCAGCAGCATCCCAGGAATTTGCTCAGCCCCGGAGTCTCGCCGGCGAAGCGCCACTGAAAATACGTCGTCGGCCCGCGTACGATGGTCGATCGCATCAGCACGCCGCGTCGAATTTGACGCACCAGGCGTTCAGCCGTCACGCCCGGAAAAGGCCTGATGTGCTCCAGCACAAACCACGGGCCTGCGTACGCGCGCATCTTGGCCTGCATTTCGTCGGACAGAACCTCACCGCACCAGCCGCAGGATTTCGCCGACCGGCGCACGAGCTGACCGCACGACACGCAGGGCACGCCGTCGCCATGCCAGTTTTTCTCCGCCAGCGCACTGAGGGGGCCGAACCCCTTGCGGGCCGCGATCTCAACCGCGTTCAGACCGCTCGCAGCCTGCTCGCCCGATGCCTGCATTGACGATTCACCGACTCCGCTCACCGGCCAACACTCCTGTATGATCCCCTGCTAACTATTGGTCGGCGGTTACGCGGTTTCAATCCGTTAATTGCAAAAACTCTTTCAGGTGCTCGTCGTAAACTTCCTGAGAGCGGGGGTCAGCCAGTTCCAGGCCCATCTCGTTGATGACTTTCGTACCCATGCCAATCCACTCCTGCCAGCATTGGGAGCACGCACGCTCGTGAACCATCTTGCCCAGATCGCCCTTGAACGGCTGACGCTCAAGCTGACCGCTCGGACGACCGCAGCGGGAACATTGGAAGCCGTCGGCCGACTTGGCTGTCGTACTCGCCGCCGGTGCGCCGGCCGTCGCCTTGGGGACGTCTTCGCCCAGTTCGGTCAGAAGCTTGGCCATCGCGTCGCGGGGCATGACATCGCCACGTTCAAATGCGATGTCGTAACCCTTCTTGAGATTCGCGATGGCAGCGTCACGCTGATCGAGCTTCAACTGGCATTCACCGAGAAGCTGAAACGATTTGGAATGCGTGGCGTTCAGTTCGAGAACACGCTCGAAACACGGAGCCGCTTCCGCGAAACGCTCAGCCTCATAGTACGCTCTGCCCAGGCTGAAATGCCCCATCTCGTTGTCGGGGTCGGCTTCAGCCATGTTGCGGAATTGAGCGATGCGTTGTTCAGTATCCAACGGTATCTCTTTCGAATCGAATGCAGCCGCCCGACAAACGCGCCGGCGACTGTCAGGCCTTGTTGATCTTGTACTTCTTCACACGGTAACGCAGGTTGTCCCGGCTGATGCCCAGCGACTTGGCTGCCTGCGTCTGGTTCCATTGGTGATCGCGCAGCGCTTTGACGATCATGCTGCGTTCAAAATCCCAAAGCGAGCCTTCGCTTTCAGTCTCGTGAATACCTTCCGCACCACCCGCGATGTCGACCGGAAGATCGTTCACATCGATAGGGCTGCCGTGCGAAAGGATGACGGCCCGCTCCATCACATTCTGCAATTCACGCACATTCCCAGGCCAATCGTAGCTCATCAGAACCGCCGAAGCGTCGCCGGCCACGGGCGGGCGGGGCAGCCCCATTTTTTCCGCAGCGATGCCGGCAAAATGATCGACCAACTGTGGAATATCCTCGCGACGTTGACGCAGCGGTGGAAGCGTGACGGGAAACACGTTCAGCCGATAGAACAGGTCTTCGCGAAATTCACCTTTGGCGATCTGTGCTTTCAAGTCGCGATTGGTGGCAGCCACCACGCGCACATCGCACTTGACCGTCTTGGTCCCGCCGACGCGCTCAAACTCCTGTTCCTGAAGCACACGCAGCAGCTTCACCTGCGTCGCCAGCGGCACTTCCCCGATCTCGTCCAGAAAAATCGTACCACCCTGAGCCGATTCGAATCGACCGATATGCTGGCCGACAGCGCCGGTGAATGCACCCTTCTCGTGGCCGAAGATTTCGCTTTCGAGCAATGTCTCGGTTAACGCGGCACAGTGAACCGGCACGAAAGCCTCTTCCGCACGCGCCGAGGCGTTGTGTACGTACTTGGCGAACAGCTCCTTGCCCGTTCCGGTCTCGCCCAGCAGCAGCACGCTCGCGGTACTCGGAGCCACACGATCGCAAAGGCTGATGACGTCGCGAATCGCCTTCGATCCGCCGATGATCGGCTGCCCTTTGAAAACCTGCTCGCGCAAGTCGTCATGTTGCTGCTTCAACCGTTCGTGCGCCCGGGCGTTGCGGGCACCGACAGCCGCCAGGTTCGCGAAAACCTGCAACAATTCGAGATCGCCGTTGTTGAATTCGCCGTCCTGCCGGTTGAGAACCTCGACCACGCCGATGACTTCGGATTCCGCGATCATGGGGACAGCCATCAGCGTCAGCGTGCGCATGTGCGTGACCTGATCCATCTCGCGGTAGAATCCCGCATCGCCTTGAACGTCGTGTACGATTTCCCCTTTGCCGGTGGACGCGACACGCCCCGCGATACCCAAATCCGCATCGAATTCCTGGCCTATGACCATTTCGGACCGATCACCCGTCGCGGAGACGAACACCAGCTTGCTGCGGAAACGGTCGTGCAAAAGGACGCTGCCCGCCTCGGCGTTCATCACCTTAGCCGCCGACTCCGCGATGCGGTCCAGAACGGTTTGCAGATTCAGCGTGCTGTTGATCGCCGCCGACGCCTCCGCCAAAAGGCGAAGCGATTCGTGCGAAAACGTGGCTGAACTGTGAAAAGTCTCTGCGTCCATAGGCTTTCCGCGTGGCACCAACCTCCAGTGTGGCACCGGTTCCCCGTGTGGCACCGGCTTCTTGTGTGGCACCGGTTTTCAACCGGTGCAGACAACGGCATCCAACGTAGCGCCGGTTCCCTGTGTGGCACCGGTTTGCAACCGGTGCATGCAACAGTCTCCCGACCGCCGAAGACACAGGTCCAAACCCCATGCCCCGATTTCTCCACAGACCCGCTAAGGCAGCACCTCGACCGCGTCACCGATTCTCAAAACGGCGAACAGTTGCTCAATATGCTCGTCCGCCAACGCGATGCAACCGGCGGTCTGCCGCGTGCCCGCCCCGTGCAGACCGATCGCTCCGCCAAGGTCCGTCGTCCAGCTCGGGCACCTGCCCGCACGCTGGGCCTCAAAAATCGCCTTGGCTTCCCCGTCGCTGATCAAGCCGCGATCCAGCCCCTCACGCGCCGCCCGCACGTCCGGATAATCAATTCCGAGAAAACGATGGTTCGGGCTGTCGGAACGCTTGGAGCAAATGCGAAAAACACCCTCAGGCGTTCGCCCGTCGCCGGCGCGAATTTTCTGGCCCGCCGGCTCAGGTCCGAGCGTGACCGAGTAGACGCGCACCACCGACTCCCCGTCCAACAGATACAGCTTGCGCGTCGATTTGACAACGACAACCCTCGGTTTTTGGAGTGTCAGGACGGTTGTGGGGGGTATTTCCGCCCGCCGGGCCGCCTCCGCAATCGCCCCGCAAGCCGCGACCAGGCCTATTCCAGCGACCACAGCAGCCGTCAACGCCCGGGAAAAGGAGCTGCGAGGCGGCTGAGGCTGCCTATTGTCAGATTGGAGACTGGAATGAAAATGATTCATCGCCCAAACTCGAAAGAAGAAGCGAACCAGATCAAACGCGGCTCGTAAGGATACTAGGAAGCGGTGGACAGGCCAACAGACGAACATTTGCTGAGCGAGCACCTCGCGGGTCGCAGTGACGCCTTCGAATTGCTCGTTCGGCGGCACAGCCCGGAGCTGCACCGTTTTGCCTTGCGATTCACGAACAGTTCGCTCGCGGCGGACGACGTGGTGCAGGAGACCTTTATAAAGGTTTACCAGTCGGCGGAGACGTTTGACACCGATCGACGGTTCAAACCCTGGCTTTTCACCATCGCCGCCAACAAAGCCAGGGACTGGATCAGGCAGCGTTCGCGACGGTCGGAGCTTCCGCTGGACGCCCAGATCGAAAAGGACGGCGAAGCAGGAAGCCGCAGTTTTCTCGATCTGATGAGCGCCGACGACGATGACGACGCCCGCGAGGTCGAGCTTGAGGACCAACGGCGGAACGTGCGGGTGATCTTGGAGGCGATGCCCGAAATACTGCGTGAGGTGCTGATATTGGCTTACTACCACAAGCTGCCCTATCGTGACATCGCCGAAGTGCTCGGTGTCCCCCTGGGCACGGTAAAAAGCCGCCTGCACTCAGCCGTCGGGCATTTTGGTGTCGCGTATCGGCAGGCGTTGGCGGCGAAACAGGATTACGGGCGGAAAAGTCAGGAACTTTAGACGGTGAAGAACGAACACAACATGGCTGACCACGATCAACCCGATGCCCTTTGGCTGCTCGACGATCACCTGGGGCAATTGTCGGAAGAACAGAAGCGTATCCTTCAGGATCGCCTGCAAAGCGATCCAAAACTCGCGACTGAGAATAGCAGGCTGCAACGCATTCTGCTGCCGCTGGACAGTTGGACAGCAGCCGTTCCGCCGACCGGACTCGTCGATCGCATCCTCGGCGAGATCGCCGCGCAAAAAAACCAGCACGTCATGTACGAACGCGATCTGCCCTCCGGCGAAACCCGAGGCAGAGTCGGGCGATTGTTCCTCCACGATTTCGTCGCGGTAGCAGCCTGTCTCGCATTATTCTTCGGCCTGCTCGCACCGAGCATGTCAGCCGTTCGCGAACGATCCCGGCAGGCGGTTTGCGCTGCGAACCTTGGCGGTATCGGGCGGGCGGTCAGTGCCTACTCCCTGGCCAACAACAACGCGCTGCCCTGCGCCCCGGTAACGGGCCGGACGTCTTTTCTGGCTTCGGGTCAAAATCAGACTTTGAACATCGTCTACCAGTCCAACCGCCAGCATCCGCTGCTGCTCGCACGCTACCACTTCGTCGGCAGTGTGCGCGTGTTCATCTGCCCATCCCAAAAAACAGTTACCAAGCCGATGGACACAGGGACGCCCGTGGAGCAGCGTTGCAGCTACGACTCCATCAACATGGCCGGCCCCACGCCGAAATACTCGATCGCCTCCTCGCTGCCCTACATGGGCGACGCCAATCCGCTCTTCGCCGGCGGCAAGCTCAACAGAATCGACCCCACCGTGACCAACTCGCCCAACCACGGTCGCCGAGGGCAGAACATCCTCTCTCTGGACGGATCCACCCGCTGGACCACCACACCGAACCAAGGTCGACACGGCGACAACATCTGGCAGTCAGGCCAAAAAACGAAGTATACCGGCACGGAAGTCCAGCAATCACAGACAGATACGTTCCTCGTCCCCTAATTCGGACAACGGCGAAAACGTCAAATTCGCATCCGCCACCACACCCGCCCAAACGCGGCGGCCACCCCTGATTGCTTTTTTTACGTCCGCGCGAATCAGCGGCGACGTTCTATTGGTAGGAAGCAAGCGTCAATGTCGCACCCGAAACGCGAAACGCTCTTTGGCAACCGAATAGGCGTCCCAGGATGCACAGCACCTTTGGGCGGCGTGTGCGCAAAAAACAGAATCTTGTTGAACACGCCGCCGCACGGGCTAGAATCCTTTGACAAAAGCAACCCACGGGCCGGTGTGCAAAGACAGGCCCGCGGGTTGGGTTGACGGGTAATGCTGTTGACTTAAGCGGGCGATATTTCGGGGGTTTGTCTTGGTAAGAAATCCGGCTTGAGTTGGTCGCTGTTCTGGTTGCATCGAAAGGCGAAAACCACTATAATTTGTGCATGAAACGCGCTACGAAGCATGCT
>JAJRSP010000137.1 GCA_024278775.1 Planctomycetota bacterium | reverse complement strand
TGTGGGTCAAAGGCTCGCGTGCGATGGGGCTGGAGCGGATCATCGATAGTTTGCGCCGTCAGTGTGCCGCCCACGTCGCCGTGGCGTAACGCCACGGGCGATAGTATCTGAGGTTCACGAACGGGAAACATTGGCTCGTGTTGTACCAACTTTTCCACAATTTCTTTCAAGGCAAGCATTACGCCTACGAGAATCCGCTGTTTCGCGCGACAGTCGCGGCGTTGTTTTGTTTTGTGCTGATGCTGTGGCTGATGCCCCGTGTGATTCGGCAACTTATCAAAAGGAAGCTCGGTGACAAGCCCGAATTCGACCACGCGCCGCTCAACGAGCTGACACGCGACAAAAGCAACGTGCCCACGATGGGTGGCGTGATGATCCTGGCCTTGATCGCTGCGTCCGTGCTGCTGCTGGCCGACCTCAAAAACTTTTACATCATCATGTCGCTCGTGTGTTTGGTCTGGCTCGGTTCACTCGGAGCCGTGGATGACTGGCTCAAGCTGACGGCCGAGCGTCGCGGAGAATCCCGCGACGGCCTGAAGATGTATCAGAAGCTGCTCTTCCAGTTTGGATTGGGGGTCGTGCTTGGATTTTATATCTACAACCATGGCCGCACGAATTTTGCGGTGCTGTCGCCGTTGATCGAGCCGGGTTCCGCGCCGGTTCTCATTCCCGCCTACGACGTGCTGAGCGTGCCGTTTTATAAGGAGGGCATTCGACTCGGTGCGGCGTGGTTTATGGTGGTGACCGTGTTTGTGATGACGGGCACCTCCAACGCGGTAAACCTGACGGATGGGATGGACGGGCTCGCCTCAGGGTGCGTGGCCATGTGCGTACTGGTGTTTGCCATTCTGACGTATATCGTGGGTACACAAGACGTTGCGGCGAAACTCCTCTTTTTGCATGTGCCCAAAACCGGAGAATTGGTCGTCGTTTGCGGGGCGATCCTGGGCTCGACACTTGGCTTTCTGTGGTACAATTGTCACCCGGCGCGGGTGTTCATGGGAGATACGGGTTCGCTGCCGCTGGGCGGTTTGATCGGTTACATTGCAGTCGTGACGCGTCAGGAGTTGATGCTGCTGATTGTCGGCGGCGTGTTTGTGATGGAGGCCGTCTCTGTGATGATTCAGGTAGCTTACTTCAGGGGGACCGGCGGAAAACGGTTTTTTCGCTGTGCCCCGATCCATCATCACTTTCACCTGGGTGGTTGGAGCGAGCCGCAAACAGTGGTGCGGTTTTGGTTGATCTCGGCCATGTTTGCGGCCGCGGCGTTTGCGACGATCAAGCTGCGCTAACCGGCCGCGTCTCGACGATAGAGTAGTGGGTGTGGATCCTTAGCGCGGTCCGCCAAAGACGGTAGCGTGAATGGACAGTCAGGGATGACAGATTCGGGCGACATCTCATCGGCTCAACACACATCGGAGCCGACCGGTCTGTTGGGAGTGGCCGTTGGTCTGATGCTGATCGGGCTGGTGATGGTCGCGTCAACAACCGTGTCGATTGACCGGTCGCTGTTCGATGGTCCCATCTGGCTGACGCACCTGGGTCGTCAGATCATTTTTGCCGGTGCGGGTGTGGTTTTGATGTTCGTGTCGCTGCACGTGTCCCGGTTTGTGTTTCGCTCGCCGCGTGCCGTTCGGTTTTTGGTGATCGCCGGTGCGGTGTTGACGATCTGCGGATTGTTGGCCGTGCTGATTCCGGGACTGGGGGACCCCCATCGAGGATCAAGCCGTTGGTTGCGCGTCGGGTTCGGCGGTTTCAGCTTCGCCTTGCAACCCTCGGAGCCTGCCAAACTGGCGATCGTGGGGCTGCTGGCGTGGGTACTCACGCGTGAATCTGCGGATGTTCGTTCGTTTCGCTCCGGTTTTGTACCGGCCGCGCTGGTGATCGGCCTGTTCGTCGCGTTGGTGGGTAAGGAAGATTTTGGAACGTGCGCGCTGCTCGGTGTCGTCGGTGTGTGGATGATGTTCGTGGCCGGGTGTCGCTGGCGATATCTCATCGGGATGATGGCGGTGGGGTTGGCCGGCATGTATCAACTTATTTCGGCGGCGTCTTACCGGATGGATCGCCTTACGGCGTTTCGAGACATCTGGGCCGATCCGCGCGGCGACGGGTACCAACCGATTCAATCGTTGACGGCGATCGCGTCCGGGAGTTGGCTCGGAACCGGTCTCGGCGGCGGTATCCAGAAATATGGATACCTGCCGGAGAGCCACACTGACTTCATTTTCTCGGCGATCTGCGAGGAAATGGGTGCCGTCGGCGGTTTTCTGGTGATCTCGCTCTATATCACCATTGTGTACATCGGCGTGCGGACGGTGTGGCGGGCGCGAACCAGCACCGAGCGGATGCTGGCGTTCGGGCTGACGTCGTTGTTTGCGGTGCAGGCGGTTATGAACATCGCGGTGGTGACGGTGCTCGCGCCGACCACGGGTATCTCGCTGCCCCTCGTGTCGGCCGGCGGTAGCGGGCTGCTCACGTTTTCCGTGTTGATAGGCGTGCTGGGTGCCATTGCGTCGCGCGGGGTTGGTCTGGCGAGTCCATCGCGGGGACAGAGAGCGACCGGCTCACCGGCCCTGGCGGGGACGGCCGCATGGTGATCGCGTCTCCGATATCGTCCGACGTATCGCAGGCACCGCTGTTCGTGGCGTTTGCCGGTGGTGGCACGGGTGGACATCTCTACCCCGCGCTGGCCGTCGCGGAGGTGCTGCGGGAAGTCTCGTCTGGTGTCCGCATCGTTTTTTTCGGTACGCACCGTCCGATCGACAGCGAGATTCTCGGAGCGACGGATTACGAGCTTATCCGGCAGACGCGCCCGGTGCTGTCTTACAGGCCGTGGAGTTGGCCGAAGACACTTTTGCAGTTTCGCAGTGGTTCGCAACTGTGTCGATCGCGGCTGCGGGCGGATCGTCCGAGCGTGGTCGTGGGGACGGGGGGGCTTGGTTCGGTCGCGGCCGTGCGTGAGGCGCGGCGGCTGGGCATCCCTACGGCTATTATCAATCCGGATGTCATCCCCGGGCGGGCAAACCGTCATCTGGCCCCGCTGGCGGACCTTGTGTTTGCGCAGTGGTCGGAGGCGGCCGGTCGTCTTCCCGTGGGAGTGAAACTGGTTACGACGGGGTGTCCGATTCGATCTGCGTTTGGCTGTGCGACGCGTGAGCAGGGTATCCAGCAGTTTGGGTTGGACGGTTCCCGAAAGACGCTTTTGGTGACGGGGGCCTCGCAGGGTGCCCGCACCGTGAACCAGGCGGTCATGGTCAACCTGAGCGTCTTCGCTGAGCATTCCGAATGGCAACTGCTTCATCTCACCGGCGAGGCTGATTTTGAGAAGGTGCGTGATGAGTACGCGCGGTGTGGCGTCTCGGCCAAAGTATTGCCCTTCACGCCGCACATGCCCGAGGCGATGGCCGCTGCTGATCTGGTGGTGATGCGCGGCGGGGCATCCAGCCTGGCTGAGATTACGGCTGTCGGTGTACCGTCGGTGATCATGCCGTATCCATTTCATCGTGACCGGCATCAGGAAGCCAACGCCCAATGCCTGGTGCGCGCCGGTGCGGGGGTGATGATCGTGGACCGGATTGACCCTGCGCGTAACGGTCCGGCATTGCGTGAGGCGTTGGTGCCGCTTATGGCGAGCGAGAGAACGCGGCAGGCGATGGCGGCGGCGGCTCGCGCATTGGGAAAGCCGAGCGCAGCGCGTCGTGTGGCTCAGTATCTGCTAGAACTGACACGATGCGCCGCTGGTTTATGCAAATGCGAAACAATGGAGGCGATCTGTTGAACGGGTCGATATCGACTTGTGATACCAGTACCATCCGCGCTGCCGTTGGTGCCGCGCTTTTGCATCATGCCGGGGCTTTCTGCGCCGACACCGCCCGAGGGAGAAAGCCGTGCCTGCCGATCTGACTTCGCCGCAACGTGTTCCGCCTGCGCCGCTTCGTGATCTCACGGGTCTGCGCGTTCATCTCATCGGCATCGGTGGAAGCGGCATGTGTGGGGCGGCGCGGATTTGCGTGGAACTCGGGGCGAAGGTGGCCGGTTCGGACGTGACCAACTTCGAGGGGATCGGCGATCTTGTTTCGTCGGGCGTACGGGTATCGCTCGGTCATCGGCGTGAGTTGCTGGATGCGAACGTCGATCTGGTCGTCTACAGCGCTGCGATTCCGGATTCCAACGTCGAACTTCAGGAGGCGCGGCGGCGCGGGGTGCCCGTGCTCAAATATGCAGAG
>JAJRSP010000136.1 GCA_024278775.1 Planctomycetota bacterium | reverse complement strand
TAACGTCTCTCGTGGTTCATCTCGCCCGCGTTACGACTTGATGCGTTCTTTCGGATGGCTTGCCGCGCACGGCCACCCCGATTCACCCGGTGGTGCCGTATCCCGGGACTCGGCGCATCCGACTCTTCTGCAAGTTTCAGCCATCGTTCTCGGACGATAGCGCGTCGTCCCAAAATGCATCCATTTCGTAGGTCCTACCGTAGTTTTGAGCGTGCCTCGGGGTGGCACGGTCAGGTCATCTAGTCAAGCGGCATACCATCCCCGCCGTTTCGAGCAGAAGGACCCACCCCGCATAAAAAAAACTTGACTCGTTTTCGTTGACGACGCGCTCCGATCGACGTTTTTATTTGCCATGTGTTCGACCTGTTTGGCACGCCGGATTTTATATCCTACGTTTGCTTCGATGGGTTTTCGGATTAGATTCCGCCAAAGACGCGGGAAAGGGTAGAAGATCATGGCACTCACGATCAACAACACAAACACGTTGACGTTGCTGAATATTCTGAATCAGAACTCAGCGTCGCAGTCGCGGACATTGGAACAGCTCACGACAGGAAAGCGTATCAACACCGGGGCGGATGACCCCGCGGGTCTGATTGCGCTCTCCGGACTCAAGGCGGAGCTTACGGCCGTGGACGCGTCGATCGGCAACAACCAACGTACCGATTCCATCCTGACCGTAGCCGACGGTGCGATTGGTGAGGTGTCGTCTCTCCTGAGCGAGATCGAACGGTTGGTCGTGGCCTCAACAAGTAGCGCCAATCTCACCGACAGCGAAATCGCCTCGAATCAGGCTCAGATCGACGGCGCGCTCACCGCCATCGACCGGATCGTCAACACCACGAACTTCAACGGGAAACGACTTCTCGACGGCACGCAGGCGATCGCAGCCACAGGCGTTAGCAGCACCTTCCTGAACAACGTACGTGTGTATTCGCGAGGTCAGGGTACGACCGCCACGACGTTAACAATCGACCGCGTGGCCTCCGCACAGGTGGCCTCCGCCTCTTTCTCTTTTCAGGGCGGCGGTACCGCTGCGACTTCGGGTACGACCACGGTTGCCATTACCGGATCACTCGGAACCGGTACCATTACGATCGCCAGTGGGTCCAATCAGGCGGCCGTGGTGACTGCGATCAACGCCGCCAAAGCGCAGACTGGGGTATCGGCCATACAGAATAGCACAAACATCAAGCTCAGTTCGACAACGTTCGGCAAAGACGCTTTCATCAGTGTCAACCTGATCTCTGGTGGTATCGTGAATAGCTCGTACAGCACGTCCACGGGCGATAGCAACACGGCGAATGATATCAGCACGAAAACCAAGACGACCGGCGTTGATGCCAACATCACCATCAACGGGCAAACCGCTGGTACCGATGGACTCGATGTGGTCTACAACTCCAACGGCGTGAGTGCCTCCTTCACGCTCTCCCAGGCGTTCGGCGAGGGTAGCCAGGCCACCACTTCGACCTCCTTCACTATTGCGGCGACTGGTGGTGCGACCTTCCAGCTTGGAACAGAAGCTCGTACGAAGCAGACAATCGGTATTGATTCGCTGGCTACATTCAATCTGGGGGGCGGCAACGGATCCGTGAAGGTATCCGAGTTGGCTTCCGGTGGGTCGGCCGAGCTGCGAACTGATCCCACCGCAGCGTTAACCTCGGTACGCGAAGCGCTAAAGGAAGTGGCGTCTGTGCGTGGTCGACTCGGTGGCTTCCAGAAGTTCCAGGTCGGCAGTGCGATTCGATCGCTCCAAGCAGCCCAAACAGGACTCGGGGCCGCGGCCAGTGTGATCGAGGATACCGACTTCGCCGTGGCCACGGCAAAGCTCAACCAGCAGCAAGTACTCATTCAGGCAACCGTGGCGCTTCTCGGTGTGGCTGGAAAGCAGTCGGCACAGATTCTGTCGCTGCTCTAACAGAGATCCCGGATGTAAGCTCTGATCGAGGGAGCTGAGTGGCACCGGGGGGGGACCGCTCGTTGACCGGGAAACGACGGCGGGTCGAAGGACGATTCTTCGGCCCGCCGTTCTCTTATCTCAAATCCAAACCGGCGCGTGCGGGGACCGTTGCCCATAGTCTAACGAGGGCTTGCCGACAGCGCCGGCTCTTGCAGATCGCCTTGTCGCACGGAGCAAAGATCACCAACGGTCGTCACAGCCGATGATAGGACTTGCCGCGGTGCGCCGGCGACGACTCCCGTGAGTTCATGAAACATCCCGGCCAGCTCTTGGGCACGGTGTCGACGTGCAAACCGATCAACCCCTGACCAATCGCCCCACACCTCACGAACGCCACCGGGACGCCGCGTGTCTCGGCCAACCATGCGAATCATAGCTCGCGCCATCGCGTTGATGTCGTCCGGCGTGCAGATCAACGCCTGGGCCTCCGCCTCCCTCAGGATCGGTACCACGGGGCTGTCCGGACCAACCGTAGCGAGAATCGGCTTACGAATGGAAAGATATTCGAAGAGCTTGTTGGGGATTTGCAGATCGGCCGACGCACCGGATGAACCGGCCAGGATCATCGCATCGGCCCGCTGCATCCGTGCGAGGGCCTCTGCATGAGCGCACGTACCGGTAGTGCGCACGCAGTCGGCCACACCCTCCTCCTCGGCGAGGGTCAACAGCGGGACGCCTTCGTAGGTTTCTGGCCCGACGAATTCCATACGCAGCGATTCCGTGGCGATGGGGTCGAGTTCAATCGCGCGGCGCAGGGCGGCCAACCAGCTCTTGGGGCTACGCGGACCGTAGAACTGCCCGCAATGAAGCAAGACAAACGCGCCGGACGGCTTGGTCGTTGATGCCGTGACGCCGGTGCGGTGAAGTTCGTCGAAACCGTTGAGAATTGTTGCGCTTTTTCCATCCACAAACGGTCGCCGTTTGATCAGCGCTTGTCGCATGGTGGGCGTGTTGCAAACAACACGTGTGGCGAAGCGAAGCACCAGCCATTCCAACACCGCATCCCAAACGTCCAAGCTGCGGAATCCGAGTTGGCGAAACGGGTTGCCGCGCCACGGATCGCGGAAATCCGCCACCCACGGGATGTGCGTCCACACCGAGGCGATCATCGCGATCAGGTGGGCCGACATACACGGCGACGTTGAATAGATCACATCGGGACGGCGCTTACGGATCGACTGCAAAGCCGCTCGCACACCCGGTACGATCCAACCGATGCGCGAGTCCGGCGTCACGAGCAGCCGCGACCCCCATTCCCGTGGGAACCGACGCAGGCGTTGGGTTCGAGATTGCGTTCGCCGCCGCGCGACACGTGGTAGCGTTCTCGTGGTTCGTGATGAATCCGCTACTGCGCGATCCGTCCCGGGTAGCCACCGCTTGACGCATGAGATCAAATCCGTCCAGCCGGTTCGGATGACCCGCGTGGATGGGGGGACGAGTTCGTCAAGCGCCGCATCGGTGGGTTCGTCTTGGGGGTGGACGGTCAGGACGGTGGCATCCCAGCCGTGCTTGTCGAGATGTCGAACGAATCCCAGTGTGCGATGCGTGCCGCTCCGGTTGATGGGCGGGAAGGCGTAGGCGATGCAGAGCCAGTGCCCGCGTTGATCGCCGTGAGATGGTCGGTATCTCGCCATATACCTGCTACGTCCCTGCCAGATAGGCTTTCATCCGTTTCGCGTACCGATCCGGCTTCGATAGTCGTTGCAGCGTGCCGACGAGATACCCGAGCGTGTTGGCACCGAGCACCGTCCACATCACAGCCAGCGCCATCACATACGCGCGTCGCCTTTGCGTGACTGTGGCAATGCGCCGTGCCTTTTCGTGAAACGTCAGCACACAGAAATACGCGAGCTGCGCCGCCAGCGGGATGGCAAACCAGGGCGATACGATCAGCAGCAGCGCCGTGATGACAACGATGGCCGCGTTGCGAAGGTTGTAGTGAAAACTTGGCGCATCGATCTGTGTGTGTCCGCGTCCCGTGCCGTAGCAGTAAAACTGTTTTGCGATTTTGCGGAAACTTCGGCGCGGTCGCCAATGGACGATGGCGTCTTCGGCTACGCGCCAGGTGACGTCGAGCGAGCGAACCCGATGATCAAACAGCGTGTCTTCGGAGAAGTGTACCCACTCCGGCCAGCCACCGGCCCGCGACCAGACCGTTTTTGTATAGGCAACCGAACGCCCCGACGGATTAAACGAATCCCGATCAATCGGATCGAGTTGTCCGCGCATCGTCGCCAACCCCACGACCGATTCGAGCAGGCTTTGGGCGTCGATTTCGTAGAACCCGGCCACAAACTCCGCCGGGTCTTCGGCGTCAAACGGTGCGGTAATCTTTTCGAGCCAATCCGGCGCGGCGACGCATCCACCGTCGGTGGCGGCAATGATGTCGTGTCGGGCGGCCTCCGTGGCGATGTTGCGCCCACGGGCGATGTTGGCTTCGGGTGCGTGGATCACTCGGAGGTGCGCATGCTGCGCGGCGAATGATCGCAGCGTGGCCAGCGTGCCGTCCGTGGATCCGCCGTCCACCACCACGATCTCATCCGGCCGGCGCGTTTGGACGAGCAGTGACTGAATCGTCTGCGCGCAGCCCCGTTCGTCGTTCTTGACGGTCGTGATGACCGACACGGGCTGCCGAGTGTGTACGCTCTCCATGAGAAGGCTGCCTCCGTCATCGCGCAGCGCGGACGAGCAGCTACGCCACTGTTTATCGGATGTACCCGCGTTTGGATTCAGTAAGAAGCCGCCGTGGGCTTACGGTTGCCGGTCGGGCGCAGCGGGATGATGCCGCCAACTGCCCGAGCGATGGCTCTCACGCCGCGAATCAAATGGGCACAAACGCGCCAGCCGGGATGCCGCGGACGATAAAACGCCCCCAGATGAGCATCGTCTGGCCGGACACACGCTAAGACATACGCCGTGGCGTAACGCAGATTCGGGGTGGTGATGGCGTTGACGAAGACGTGCCGCAGCGGCCGCTCGCCATCCCGCGGCGCTTGCCACAGCACGAGACGATCCCGCCAGGAGATGCGGTGTCGATCCAGTTCTCGGGCCACCTTATCCGGACAGATCTCACCCACGCGCGTTCGACACTGTTCGATCGCATACCGTATCGGGGCTGAAAGCCGCCACCGCCGACACGAATCCAACACGACCGACCAGTCGATCGCGTGGCCGTAGCGTTTGTAAAAACGTCTGAGGTCATACAGCCAGATCAATCGCGAGCAGCCGTGGTAGGCGGCGTGGGCGGCGAGGTGAACGAACATCCCCTCCCGCGAAGGGATCCAAGCCGGTCCACAGCCGACGTCGACTCGCTCGGCACCGAGCCAGAGGGCATAGTCCGGCATGGTCACGGCGATTCGTAGCGGACGCAGCGGCCTCACGTGAACATCAAGGCGAACCGGACGCGGAGAATCGGTCACCCACTCGGTTTCGTAATAAAAACGCGGGAAGAAGTCGTCGCGAACCAAATCGGCACCGCGCCGGCAACCGGTCTCGCGGAGCACGCGCATGGCCGCATCGACCTCGGCCGGACGCACGAGCAGGTCCACGTCACTCATCGGCCGCAGTCCGGTTTCTTCGTAGAGGCATAGCGTCAGCGCGGCTCCCTTGAGCAACATGACCGGCACGCCCGCCTCGTCAAAAGCCTTGAGCAGCCGAGACAGTTCGTGTGTCTGGTGGAGTTGCTGGGCGGCCACACGAGCCATGCCGGTGTGCAGTACGTCGCGTACGTCGGCGGGGATCGTCACACCGAGTTCTTGGGCGCGTTCCAGCACCAGTCCGCAGAGCCCGCGGTGCTCGGCCGCACGGGTAAGTGCGAACCACGAGGTAGCCTCTTGGGGAAAACCGGCGTCCGCGGCTGCGGGCGCAAAGCAGTTGGCGAGCAGCGCCGCGGCGGTCGGATCATGCTTGTCGGGTTGGGTCTGCATCATAGGGTGACGATGGCATCAGCCGAAGTACATCCGTTGGAAAGACACGCTACGCAGTGCGTGCCAGTGGCACGCGTGCCGCACCGACGAGCTCTTCCACAAGTTGGCACGTATCATCAATATCGCCACTGACCAGGCGATGGCACTGCGCGCCGCGAATCATCCCAGACAACACATCGAGGCTCGTTTTTTCGCATCCAAACAGGTTGAAGCACAAACGGTGCAACTCAAACGCGGCCTCCGCGCGGGTGATCGGCGTCAGACCCGGCGTCGCACCCCGGGTATAGCGCGGGAAGATCACATGACGAATCGGACACGCCCGTCCGATGACGTTCGCCCGGATCGTCAACGGGTTGATAAAGGTCACGTAGCCCTTGATCCCTTTGAGGTAGCTCTGGCTCCGGTTCACCGGAATCCCCATTCGCTCGGCGATCGCAAACGACGGCCGCTTCAGGCAGATCGCTCTTGGATAGGGGTGTAGTTCGAGCGAATCCGAATGGATCATGGCGAATTCATCGCAGAGGTAACGCGATCCGCGTGAGAGCAGCCCGAGTGCGAGCGTGGACTTTCCGCTGCCTGAATCGCCGGGGAAGATGACGCCGTGCCCGTTGATTTCCAACGAGGAGGCGTGAAGCTGCAGGTAGGCCGGCATCACGCGCGGCACCTCCCAGTTCATGGCCCACTCGACATAGGGGAGGATCTGCTCATGTCTCGTTGGCGCGAAAATCATCCGTCCGTTGATGTAAATCTCGTAACGCGGATAGGGCCACGGCGTGACGCGCTTCTGGATGACATCAATCGTGATCGGGCTATCGTCCGATTCATTCACGCGGAACGGTGAATACAACGCCGCATGCTCGTTACGAAACCGCCGGGTTTGCGAACGAACCGTCGCGCGTACGACGCCGATGCGAAGATGCGTGGCGTGCCGGTCGAGTTCAGGTCGTGGGGGAACGGTGATCATAGCTCTGACACGTGTGGATCAAGCCTCGGACAACGGACCGACAAAGACCAACCCTCGCTCCAGAAATTCCGTGACGATTCGTTCGGCGTGTTCGCCGGCTTCCTCATAGGAGACGTCAAAGGATTCGGTGAGTGACCGGGCGATCTGCCCGATCGTGGCGCGACCGTCGCAGGCACGCCACACGAAGTAAGCCGTCAGGTTGAGTCGGTGGGTGTCGGCCGTCACCGAGTCGTAGATCAGGGCTTCGCCGTCCAGTTCCTCCACGGTCACGTTCGTCCGCCTTAGCGGCATGGCACGAGCAGAGGGTGGGTGGATCGTGTGTGTTCCGGTCATTTCGGTGATCCCGTGGGAGCCAAGGGGTTGGTCTCGACGTCGTCGACCCACGTGCGGCCGAGCGTTGCGAGGGATTCCGTCAGGCCCGGCTCATGCCCGATAGCCGCCCAAAATGCCGAACTCTTAACGCACAGGTTCGGCACGCGGCGTCCTTCGATGAAGATCGTCGGCGTGTGATCCACATGCAGCGAGACGGCCAACGCCAGGTCTTCCATGACCCGGCGACGGACGGCATCACTCGCCATATCATTCGTGAGCCGCAGGGCATCCAACCCGACGCGGTGCGCCAGTGCGGCAAAGTCCGGGGTGGTATGGCTCTTGCGAGATCGAAACAGCGCCACGGCCAACCGATCGTAGGCGGCCGGATCGTGCTGAAGACGGGCTGCCTCCATCGCGCGAAGCGGAGCCGTTTCGCTGTCGTCGAGCGGTCTTCCCTCGGAGACGGCCTGGATGAGATCAAGCGGCGTGTGTCGATACTCGATGCGCAGGCTGTCGCCAGCCTCTCGGGAGAACTCATCACGCCAGTCCTGCTCGAAGCAGGCGCTCGCGTTGCTCTCGAAGCTGCGAAACACCACCATCGTGGGTCGGGTGTCATCGAGGTCCGGCTCTTTCCGCGGAACCGGTTGAACCGGCTCGGCAAAGAACTCACGCATAGTGAACGCGGCGTCGTCTTGAAGGGCTTCGATGGCTTGTTTAAGACCGTGCGCCCGCCGCCATTGCCGTCGCGTCTCAAGAACCGTGTCGAAATAGAACCAGGCACAACCCACCACCGCGACCGATGTGGCCAGGGCCAGAAGACCCAGACGAAGTTCCAGGTCTCGGTTTCCTACGGTCTTGGCTGGAGGTTTGTCTGGGCCTTCGGTGCGGGTCAGCCGCCACGCCAGAACGAACGCCACAAAAATGGCGAGATTGGCGAAGTGGGCGAACACGCATAGCGGGCACCAGGATTTCAGCGAAAACGCCATCACAATCGTCAGAGAGACTGATACCAGCAGCCCACCAGTGACGAACAGCCCGACGCCGCGGCGTCGCCATGTGGCGTAACCCGGAGGGATTCCGCAAAACGTGAACCAGATCGCAATCGTCAGAAAATAGGCCAATCCGATGAAGGACATCGGCACGAGATACCGCCGCGTGTGGTAGTAGAAATCAAACGAACCCCATCGACTCGCTACCACGTCCGCGCAGCTTGCGCTGGGCAGTGCATCGGAGGCGCACAGTTGCAACAGGAACGCCGTACCCAGGTTGTGGCCGGAATCCCAGCCGCCATCATGATCTGCCAGCAAGGCCCCCGTGAACAAGATACCAAGCAAGGCAAGTACGACGATGGCACACGTCAGCAATCGTCTTTTGGCTGTTTTCGACATCGCCTCGGGTCTCCGCACGGCATCCGCGGCATCTCCCTCTGAGAGCACCGTCTGCGCAGTTCCACCCTAGTCCTATCGGACGACCCGATAAGCCAGTGAAGCTTCGCCCGGGTGCCCCGAAAACGGCGATGCCAGCACCACACGGCGGGTCCATGACGGAATCATTTCCGTCCTCGGCTTCTCAAGTCTGAGACGATGGGCGTTCCTTTCGGGTTTACCATAGTAACTCTGGTGTCACATTCAGCGCGAGAGATCATCGTTCGCCCCCTTGGCGAATCGTTGAAATCATTTACACTGCCGGGCTTGTGGTGTGTTTGTTGGCCGGAGGGTGCGACGAAGGAGCGCCGGATGACCGGATCGCTGAAGCCTCGAATTGCTTTCGTTAGTTCTTACCCGCCCCGAAAGTGTGGTATTGCCACGTTCGCAAGTGACTTGGCTGGTGCCATTGCCGCGGAGACGGCGTCCGCGTCCGCAGAACCGTTTGTGAAAATTGTGGCGATGAGTGATCGGCTCGGCGAGTACGAGTACGGTGCCGATGTGCTCACGGAGATCTTTCAGCCTCGTCGCGACCACTACCGCAATGCGGCCGAGGTGATCAACACCAGCCGCATCGACCACGTCAGCCTGCAACACGAGTACGGTTTGTTCGGCGGCGAGGACGGTGCCTATATCATCGAACTACTCGACCAGATCGATGTGCCGGTCGTAACCACACTTCATACCGTATTGAGTGACCCTACAGACTCCCAGCGTTCGGTTCTTTCGGAAATCTGCCGGAGGAGCGCGACGGTGGTTGTGATGGCCGAGCGTGCGAAGAGCATTCTGCAGGACACCTACGGTGTCTCGCGAGACCGCGTGGAGATGATTCACCACGGCGTTCCCGACCTGCCGTTCGGTGATACGGAACCGTTCAAACAACGTTTCGGTTTATCCGGTCGTCCGATGATTTTGACGTTCGGCCTGCTCAGTCCCGGAAAAGGTATTGAGACGATGCTCGACGCGATGGCCCGCGTCGTGCTGGAGCACCCCGACGCGGTCTACGTGATTCTCGGCGAGACGCACCCCGGCGTGCGTCGTGATGCGGGCGAGCTATACCGTATTTCGCTGGAGCGGCAGGCCGTCGAGTTGGGCATCGAGAAAAACGTGCAGTTTCACAACCGATATGTTTCCAAGGCCGACCTCCGTGAATACCTACTGGCGGCCGATTGTTACGCTACGCCTTACCTCGCTAAGGAACAGATCACCTCGGGTACGCTGGCTTACGCGCTGGCAGCGGGAAAGGCGATCGTGTCCACGCCCTATTGGCACGCCCAAGAACTTCTCGCCGGGGGACGTGGTCGTCTTGTCGAGTTTGGCGACGCGGATGGCTTTGCCCACGCGTTGTGTGATTGGTTGAGCGATCGCGAGGGGCTGCTTTCCGTGCGCCGATCAGCCTATGAATTCGGTCGGACGATGACGTGGTCTACTGTCGCGCAGCGTTACGTAGACACGTTCGGGCGAGCGGCGGGGGAAGAGGCGGTACCGGCGATCGCGGCTACGCCCGACCGCAAGGTACTCATGCGCCTGTCGTTGCCGGAGCTACGGCTCAAACACCTGTTCACGATGACGGATGATACCGGCATACTACAACACGCTCGTTACTGTACTCCCGACCGCACCCACGGTTACTGCACGGACGACAACGCCCGTGCGCTGATTGTGGCGGCGATGGCCTGGTCGATCTTCCAGGATGAACGGGTGATCGCCCCGATGCGCACCTATTTGTCCTTCCTGAGCTATGCCCAAACCCACAACACCGGGCGTTTCCGAAACTTTATGTCGTATGAGCGCCGCTGGCTCGAAGAAGTGGGCAGTGACGATAGCCAAGGCCGCGCCATCTGGGCCTTGGGGTACCTCGTGTCACACGCCCCGAACGAATCGATCCGCGCACTCGCCACAGAGATGTTTCAGCGATGTGAGCCGACGTTTGACGACTTGCACTATCCCCGGTCATGGGCTTTTTCCATCCTCGGTTTGCATTACTACCTACGGCACTTCGCGGACGACGGGGGCATGCGTGAAAGGCTTTCTCGGCTGGCCACGCGATTAAACAAAGCGTTCGAGGCGTATGAGTCAAAAGACTGGCCGTGGTGTGAGGACCCGCTGACGTATGACAACGGACGTCTGCCCCAAGCACTTATCATCGCCGGTACCGACCTGGACCGGAAGGATCTTCGCTCGCGTGGCCTCAGCTCGCTCCGGTGGCTGGTCGATCTTCAGACCACCCCGCAGGGGAACCTCTCCCTGATTGGCAGCAACGGGTGGTATCCCAAAGAGGGAGAACGTGCGCGTTTTGATCAACAACCGCTCGAGCCGGCCGCGATGATCGGCGCATGCAAAGCGGCCTTCCGGGCTTCGGAAGATGCCAAGTGGCTCGGTGTGATGCGCCGTTGTTTTGAATGGTATGTCGGTCGAAACGACCTTGAAGTATCCATGGTGGACTTCAAAACGCGCGGGTGTTTCGATGGCTTGGAGTCCCAAGGGACGAACAAAAACCAGGGTGCGGAATCCCTACTGTCCTGGCTTCTTTCACTGCTGACCATGCATGAGATGCAAACGGGCGAGGTGGTCGACGTCGGGTGATGTACGGTAAGCCGATCGGATGACCATGATGCATGATTCACGTCAAAGACTCTTCCGACGTTACCGTGAGAATCCGATTCTCACCGCGGCGGACTGGCCATACTTTGTCAATACGGTTTTCAATGCGGGTGCCACACGCCTGGCATCCGGAGAGACGCTTCTGCTTTGCCGCGTGGAGGATTGCACCGGCCTGTCTCATCTTTGTGCCGCGCGCTCCGACGACGGCATGACGAATTGGCGCATTGATGATACGCCCACGATGCCCGCCGACCCGACACATCACCCGGAAGAGCTCTGGGGCATTGAAGACCCGCGGATCATCTGGATCGCCGAGTTGGATCAATATGCGGTGGTCTACACGGCCTACTCCGAGCGGGGACCGGGTGTGTCGTTGGCACTAACGAAAGACTTTCGAACATTTGAACGGATGGGCATGATCTTTCCACCGGAAGACAAGGACGCAGCGCTGCTCCCCGAGCGTGTGGATGGTCGCTGGGCGATGATTCGCCGTCCCGTACCAACCGTGGGTGGTGCGCACATTTGGATGTCCTTTTCGCCGGACCTGGTGCATTGGGGCGAGCACACCCTTATTTTGAAGGCACGCCGCGGTGCCTGGTGGGACGCAAACAAGATCGGCCTCTGTCCGCCGCTCATCGACACCCCCAAAGGCTGGTTGATGATCTACCACGGCGTCAAGGCCACGGTCAGCGGTTGCATCTACCGGGTGGGGCTGGCCCTGTTCGATCGGAAAGACCCCACCAAGTGCCTGCAACGCGGTATCAAATGGGTCATGAGCCCACAGACAGACTACGAACGAAGCGGCTACGTGAGCGATGTGGTGTTTCCATGCGGATGCACCATCGCCGACGACGGCGATACGATCCGCCTGTACTACGGGGCGGCCGACACCTCGGTGGCGTTGGCGACCGCGAGCATAGCCGAACTGCTCGACTGGCTTGACCACAACAACACCCCCGGAGACCCGGCCGGAGACGGGAACCGTTAAGCCACACTATGGATCGCACGAGATCACTCTGATGCGAATCGCCATGCTCGCACCGATCAACTGGCCGCTGCCCCCAAGCGGATACGGCCCCTGGGAGCTTGTCGCCCACCATCTCACCGAAGGTCTCGTCGCGATCGGCCATGAGGTTACTTTGTTTGCCGCGGGCGGTACCCGATCTTCGGCCACCGTGGTGGAGACCTGCCCGCATGCGTTGTGTTGCTGGCCCGAGGCGGAGAAGAACCAACCGCAGCGTTTCGATCCGATGACCGGACTGCTCGAAGGTCCGCCCGACGCCCGCGTGCTCGAACAGCTTCACATCGCACAATGTATGGAGGCCGCGACGACCGGGACGTTCGATGTGGTTCACTCGCACTTGCACGTTCACGCGTTGATCCACGCTCGGATGATACCCTGCCCGTTGATCACGACCCTGCACGGCTCAGCCTGGGTCCGCGCGACGCACCCCATTTTGCGGGCATACCGATCGTGCCCGTTCGTGTCGATCTCCGACGCGGAACGCACGATGCTTCCGGAGCTGAACTACATCGCCACGGTGTACAACGGCGTTGACATGGCCGGCTTTCCTCTGGAAGAACACAAGGATGACTATCTATTGTTTGCGGGTCGTCTCGCACCGGAGAAGGGACCGGCCGAGGCCGTCCGGATCGCAAAGGCATCGGGTCGACGGCTGCTCATCGCCGGTATGATTGAGCCCCAGCACCAAGCCTACTTTGACGAGCATGTCAAAGCACACGTTGATGGTACGAACGTGGAATACCTGGGGCTGCTCACCCAGGCCGAACTCGCCCCGGTCTATCGTAAGGCGGCCGGCGTGATCTTTTTCATCAACTGGTGTGAGCCATTCGGGCTGGTCGCCGTCGAGGCTCAGGCCAGCGGCACGCCGCTCATCGCCACGCGATTCGGCGCGCTTCCGGAAATCGTTCGCGACGGTGAAACCGGCTTCCTGATAGATACGGTGGAGGAGGCCGTGCGTGCGACTGAAAAACTGTCCGACATATCACCGGCGGCGTGCCGTAAGAACGTGGCGTCGCGTTTTTCCGTGGGGGCGATGGCCGCCGGATATACGCAAGCCTACCAGCGGGCGATTGACACGCTGCCTGGTTCTTGACCATTCCTTCGGAACGTGTGTCGTCGGGATTCATGCCCGACCGGGTGGCATGGCCAAGCGAAGCGCGGCCATGTTTTCGGTGGGTCGTAGATTCTTGCCCGCACCTCCGGCTTGGGCATGCCACACCCCTTCGAAACGTTCGATCATCATTTTGCTGGCCAAGACCTCGGGGCGGGGATATGCTCAAGGAGCGAGACCATAGAGGCGGGATCGTCGTGAGAGATATAACTTATTCAAAAAGGAGACGATAGAGATGAACAAAAAACGATCTTCTTTGTTGTTGGCGGCTGTAATGGTGCTGATGGCGGGGTGTGACGTTCCCTGGCAGACGCTTGGTGCCGTGGCGGCCGTCGCCAGTGGCGAACCGGCGCTGGCACTCGCGGTGGCCAGTCTCGACAACGACGCCAATGACAGTTGGTGGGATCGAAACGACGAGCATCTTGATTGGCAGTTCTTCCCGTTTAATTAGAGATTGGCCGCACGAAGTGGTGTGGGATCATGCAGATGCCCCGTTCCCCATGCATTGGGAGTGTGGAACGGGCTTCGCATGCAAGAATCCGTCCCCCACTCTTCGTATCCCGAAAGCCGGTTCTTGTTGACCACGCGTGATAGGGTGGCACGAAGAATGACCATCCCCGGCTACACACGCCACGGAAGTACGGTGATTGAGCATGAAGATCAAACGCGTCCGTGGTTTGCAAATTGGCGCTGTGGCGTTTCTCATCTTGGCCATATCCTCGCTGGTCACATACCTTGGCCTGTTCAGTTCGCGGGCCACCCCACCAGGAAGCGAATGGCAGCGTCGGTATTGGGCGGCGGTGTTCAGTGCCGACAAGGCGAGCGATGCAGAGGATTGGCCAGAGGCCGCTCGCTCGTATGGGAAGATCACCGAGCTTCTTCCCCACGATCCGGTCGCCCGATTCAACCGCGCTCTGGCATTGGCTCGTCTCGACCGCGTGGCGGAATCGTGTGAGGAGTTGCGTCTGGCCGTAGAATACGGGTGGGCCAATATCGACAGGCTGAGGTCTGATCCCGCATTCGGAAAAGTGCGCAGCACACCCGGATTTGGTGAGCTGTTGTCGCGGGCTTCGCAGATCGCGGATGAGTCGACCGTGATCTTTGTGCCGCAGGGGTTGGATGAGAACGTGCCGGCTCCGCTTATCATCACCTTTCACGGAATGGGCCAAAACCCGCACAGCCACATCCAGTCTTGGAAGCAGGCCGCCGGACAACTCGGTGCCGTGGTCGTGGCACCACGCGGCATTCAGCGCATCGGCGGATATGACAACGCTCATTCCTTTCGTTGGGGTACCAAGGGAGGAGGTGAGTCGCGCGACAGGCTTGTTCCGTTCCGAGCCTTGCTGCAGCAATCGATTGAGTTCGCCGGGCATCGGGCTTTGATCGACAAGGATCGTGTGGTTCTGGCGGGCTATTCGCAGGGAGGTTCGGTTGCGATGGCCTTACTGGCCGACAGCCCCGAACGCACCTGTGGGGTTGTCGTCGAGGCGACCAGCTACTGGTCCGACACGCTAAAAAAGTGGCAGCAGCCGCGATCCGATGGGCACGAAGTCCGTGCGTACTTCCTTGTCCACGAGTTCGATCGAATGCGGAGAGCGGGCAAGGCTGCTTACCATGCCTTCCAGAACGCGGGAATCGATGCCCGGCTCAAGATCATTCCCGGTGCGGACCACGAGCTACCGCTGGATCATGGCTCGCGCCTGGTGGAGGCCATGCGGTTCGTCCTCCGGCTCAACCCCGCGGGTCCGTAACATATCGTCAGGGTGCCGATTCGCTGGCGCGGGTGATCGGCGACTGCGGGTCATAGTGTTCCGAAAATGTGGCATATCACTCACGTTCGGGTAGTTTTCTCGACAATGACAACGGTTCTGCGGACGTAACGTGGCCGAACCACTTGTACCGGACGTGGGATTCGGACGGAATAAGTCGCCGCACCTTCCGACTGTGTGATATTTTTCACGATTTATGCCCTGTATCGGCATGGGGACGTTTTACGGCCGTTTCTCATAGAAGCGACTGGCACGCCGCATGAAAGGGGGAATGGTGGTTCGGACACCAACGGGCCGATAGACGGGTACGCATCATCAGCAGGCCCGGCTCGGTTGTCGCGAGTGGGTCGTACCGTATGATCGGGGGTCGTTCTCGTGCCGTTTCGGACGATCGCGATCCGATACGAACGGTTGGCAAGAATCACTTTTTGTGAGGAGCCGACAACTGTGGCCTTGCAACACCGCCATGCTCGCCTGAAACACCCATGCATGCGGCGGGTCTTGTGGCTTCTGATGGGGCTCGGCCATCTCCCTGGTTTGTTTGATGCATGGCGGCACGTCGTGGCCGTGGGGTTGGACTCGGCGGCGCTGGGCAGTTGTATCGGGCTGACGCTCACCACGCTTTTTATCGCTCTCAAAGTTCGTGACGTGGCCTTTCTCAGACTGCGTGAAGGTCGGCGGACACTCGTCGCCGCGTGTTTGGTCGTTGCGCTTTTGCATGTAGATGTGGTTCGGCCCCAAGCCGAGTCATCCGTGCTTCCGGATATCGCCGCGCTGGCTACCATGGCGTGGATCACGGGGGTGCCCACCACCATCCGTCGTTTGGTGGCGGTCTGCTTTGCTCGCGTCCGCACGGTCAAAGATCACTGTGTCAAGACCGGTCAGTTTGTGGAGACGGTGTGGCTCGACGCGGCCCGCCCCCACTGCTGGCTTCTCGCCCGTGCGCTCTTCCTCCTGCGCGCCCCTCCCGTCTAACCTGACTTCCGCTTTCATCGCCAGTGAAAGCGGCTCGGTTACCGTATGCGGTTCTGTGGGTTTGTCCCGTGGGATCGTAGCGAATCCCTTAGCGATTATACTCTTAGCTGCTGCGCGCCGAATGAGCGCCGTAGGACGTTGTGGAGAGACCTTAGATGCAAACGATCGCGTTAGACTCGCCGGAAGAAACCCCTTCTCGGGCTGCTTCTTCTGCCCGGCGTGGCGTACTACTTATCAACCTGGGGACGCCGGATGAACCGGATGTTCCTTCCGTTCGGCGGTATCTCGCCGAGTTCCTCAGTGACCCGGCCGTGATTCGCCT
>JAJRSP010000135.1 GCA_024278775.1 Planctomycetota bacterium | reverse complement strand
CTATTAGGCCGTGCCTGGGTCGTTTTCAACACGACCGGCTGGTGACTCTAACCAATCTTCGACCACAAAGCAAGAGAAATGTTAGAAAAATGTTAGGGCTTTCGTTAGGGGCTCGGTTAGGTTCAAGTTAGGGTTGGTAGGCCTCTTCATCCTCCTTTCTTCGGGAGTGCCCGATGACAGGGGGCTCCAATAGACCGTATGTGTTACCTGTTCCGGTTATTTCGGTGGCTTGAGTCCCAGCCACGCCTAGTCTGCGAGCGTTGTGAGGCACACCAAAAGGAAGAATGCTCCATGGTGCAATCACCCCCCAAGTTATGTGTAGAAGAAGCGGAATGGGCTGTCGGGTGTTGAGTAGATGCGGTATGGGCACGCTTGGGGGCAAAGGATCGGTAATTGACGGCGTGGGAACGCGAAGTTAGCCTGCCGGCGGGCGAGGATCGCTTTTTTCGGACGTTCGCGTCCGCGTCAGCACCAAGGATGGTGGATCGAGCGGGTATTGTGTTCCCACCTTGTCCTTCAGCGGCGTGTCTGTCCGATTCACTTGGCAGTTGGCGTAGCGCTGTGTTGCGGGTGTCCGGCAACTTATCCTTGATTTGTGATGGGTAGGCGGCAGCCGATGAGGCTCTCAGAGACGGTTCGAAATGCCGAGTTTTTCCTATAAGGCGGTCGGTGACACCGGGGATCCCGTTTCGGGGGTGTTAACGGCCGAGAACTACCAAGTCGCGCTTCGTATGCTCGAAGAGCAGTCGCTCTATCCGATCCAGGTGTCGGAGGGCGTTTCCGGCAGCAGCGAGGGTGGTCGTCGTCGCGTTAAGGGTTCTCAGCTTACGTCGTTCTACAGTCAGTTGGCCGACCTGCTAAAGGCGGGTGTGCCCATGCTTCGTTCGCTCGACGTGTTGTCCAAGCAGGCGTCGAGCGGTTCGATGTCTTTCGTGATCAAAGAGCTTCGAGAGGACGTAGCCGGCGGTAAGGCGCTTGGCGAAGCGATGATGAAACAGCCGCATGCGTTTTCGTTGCTTCAGTCGTCCATGGTCAAGGCGGGAGAGCAGGGCGGTTTTCTGGAGGATGTGCTCGCGCGCATCGCGGTGTTCTCGGAGAAACAAGACGAGCTTCGTAACAAAGTGCTCGGGGCGATGATCTACCCGTTCATTCTGGTCGTCGTCGGCACGGCTGTGGTACTGATGCTGTTGGTGGTCGTCGTCCCTAAGTTGCGCGATCACTTGCGTGAGGAGTCGTTCAACGTACTGACGCACCTGGTGTTTTGGTTGTGTGACGTGCTTCAGCATTCCTACATGACGGTGATTATCGTGGTGGTTGGTCTGGCTTTTGCCTTATCTACTTGGAGTAAGACCAAATCGGGTCGTCGATCCTTGCAAAGTTTCAAACTCAAGGCACCGATCATGGGCAAGATTTTTACGATGGTGGCAATATGTCGATTCTGTCGAATCCTCGGCACGATGTTGCATAACGGTGTTCCGATTTTGCAGTCACTTAAGATATCCAAGGATTCCGCCGGCAATGACATCCTGGCGGAAGTGATTGAACAAGCCGGCGACAGCGTGAAAAAAGGTGAGGCGCTTTCGACCCCCCTGGGGCGGAGTGGCTTGTTTCCGCCATCGGTGGTGGACATGATCGCAGTGGCCGAGGAAGGCAATAACCTGGAGACGGTGCTCGTACAGATTGCGGATACCAATGAAGCCCGTACCGGTCGAATGATCGAACTCGGGGTGCGGGTGATTGAGCCCGTGCTGTTGGTGATGATGGCCGGGGCGGTGTTTGTGATCGCGATAGCGTTGCTGCTACCGATCCTAACGATGGGGTCCTCATTGTAATGACCGCTTGCAAGATGGAAATGGCAAACGGAGGGCCTATCCGGTTTTATGGTGACGCCTTGCCGACGGTGGAATGAACAAAGGTCGAGGTTTCAGATGAACTTGGGAGTCAAAGTCATGCGACACAAGAGACAACGGAACAGAAGAGGTTTTACACTGATCGAGGTGCTGCTTGTAGCCGGCATCCTGGCGGTATTGGCGGCGTTTGCAGTGCCCAACTTACTGGGGACGGCTCGCAAGGCTCAGATCAAGCTGGTTCAGGCGGAAATAGGACGTAACGGTCCCATCGCCAAGGGCTTGAACAACTACAAGTTTGATATGGGGGCCTTTCCCGGCACCGATGAGGGGCTGGAGGTGCTGTTCCAAACCAAAGAGGAAGTCGACGACGAACGCTATGACGGTCCTTACATCAACGGTCCCTATGAAGAGCTGCGAGATGCCTGGGGCAATGCGTATAGGTATCGCTCTCCGGGCGAGGTGAACGAAACCGGCTACGACCTGTGGAGCGTTGGTCCCGACGGCAAAGACGACGAAGGTCAGGACGGCAGTGACGACGTAAAGAATTGGTTGGAGCGATAGGTTTATCAGGCACCGGTGTGACCATGGTCAGCCCTCCCATGATACGCAAAGGACGGGTCTGTGCGCGGCCTGCGTACACGCTTATCGAGGTGGTGCTGGTGTTGGGATTGCTCGTGGCGATCAGTGCACTGACGCTGCCGAACTTCATGAACGAGCTGGAACGCGAGCAGTTGCCTGGGTCTGCGAGACAGCTACGCAGCCTGTTGACACTGGTTCGTGCCAACGCGGCGTTTGACGGTTTGCGGTACCGTATTCGGTTTGCGGCGGAGGGGGAACAGGACCTGCTTCTTGATGAGCGTCAACCGATCATCGAACGTGAAGATGATCCCATACGCGAGCCGGATGTGTTCCGTCAGGTGACGGCACCATGGGCGATCGGAAAGACCATTCTGAAGGGGGTTCGTTGTATCGAAGTGCGTCCGGGGCGACCGACCATCGCGCAGCTTCAAGAACTCCAAAAAACACGCGACGCCATCAAAGACGTCCTCGAAAAAGAATCACGGCGTGATGAGTTATTCGATCCAACGCGCCCGCCACTTTATATCGAGCCGGATGGTACCAGTGAATGGGCCACGTTTGTACTTACGGACGCCCCTTCGGAATATCAGATCGAGGATTTGGAAGGCGGCCAGACGGAGTTTCGCTTGATCCAGGTGATTACGGAGGAATTGACGGGGCTGAGTTGGCTGCAACGACCATTCTTTGATGAGGAGCTCGATCTTTTCGAGGAGAAGGGGTGGCCGGCGGTGCTTCGCCAGGATTTTCTCGACCCACGCGTGCTGACTGAGGATGACGTGCTTGAGTTGCATGAGGTGCGTGGGCAACGGCGTGTGAAAGACGCGAATGGTGAGGACGCCGCCCCGGTTCAGGACGGCAGCGCCGCCGCTGCCATGGGTGAAACGGGGGGGTAGATGACTCGTCACCAGGTTCACTCTTGTGCCGTCGTTTTGGGTGGGGATAACCAATCCGGGAGATCGCCTTGCTTTTTCTTCCCTCCTTTCCATGGGGCGATCGAGAAGGGGCATCGTGCGGTGAGGCACTTTCCCCGACCTCTCTCTAGCAGGGTGGGGCGTAGGGCTCGATGCGGTGGGTACATTTTGCTCGAAACGGTTGTGGCCACTGGGCTTCTGATCGTGGGTCTGGCGGTGATCGGTGCGCAGGTACAAAGCGCCGACACCTCCGTCCGCACGATGGATCGCGAACTTCGCGCCATGATGCTTGCGGAGCAGCAGCTTGCTGAGCTGGATTTGGGTTTGATCGAGCTTGAATCGCTTGACGAAGTGGAGGATGGTGATTTCGGTTCTCGCCAGCCGGATTGGGCTTGGCGGATGACTACGGATCCGACGGTAGTCGAGGGCTTGTTCCGTCTGCGCATCGACGTGTTCTATCATCATCGTGAAGATGACTACAGCCAGGACAGTTTTGATTACGACGCTGCGGAGATGATGTTTACGGCGTATGCGTTTCGCGCCGCGCCGCGTTCGATCGACTTTGCGGCGGATTATGGTCTCAACGAAGAGGAGTTCGATGAGCTATCCAAGAAGTTTATCGACCTTGGCATTCCGATCGATCCTTCGAACTTCAGTCCGGGGGCGGATATGCTTGACCGCCCCTTTGATGAGTTGATTGAAATCCTGCCGCTGGTGATGGAGGCGATGGGGCTTGACTTTGATCAGTTGGCGGCGGTGCTGCCGAAGGATGTGCTCGATCAAATTCGCGACTCCGGGGTATTAGGTGACGATGCTGACAACGGTGACGGCGCGGATACCGGCGATAACCGAGGCGCTCGGAATAACGGCCGCAACAACGGAGCCGATCGATGATGCGACCGGTGATGCGATTCAGTTGCCGTCGTGAACATGCGGTAGCGGTTCGCCGGGCGTTAACGTTGTTGGAAGTGGTGTTGTCGATGGGGCTGTTGGTGGTGCTGTCGTCGATGACCTATTGGTTTTACGGCTCGGTGTTGGAAACGCGCCAGCGGGGGACGGAGAAAACGTATGAGATGCGTCTGGTCCGGGTTGTGTTGGATCGGCTGGCCCGTGAAATCCGCCAGGCGAGCTTGATTACGACGGACGACCGCGTGGGCATTCGCGGTGAGGCGGAGCGCATCTGGCTTTCCACAATTCGCGTACCGAGCAAGGAGCTATCCAAAGTGCGCCGTACGCGAGATCTACCACCGCCGGGGGAATATGATCTGACCAAGATCGAGTACAAGATTGCGCGGCACCCGGATATCGTGAGCGACAGAGGTAACTGGGAACTACCGCTGGGCTTGGCGCGAGTGGAGATTATGGTGCCTCGCCCCGACAGCATCCAAACCGGAGAGGCCCATCAGGATCAAAAACAAGTGGTCGGTGGCGATCAAGGCGATGCCGCGTTCGAACAGCAGTTGGCGGAAGAAGAGTTTGTAGATGACGTGCAGGATACCGGTGCTCAGTTGAAACCGCGAATCGAGTGGGAGCAGTTATACGCGCCGGAGATTCGTTACCTCCGTTTCTGCTATTTCGATGGGCGTACCTGGTGGGACGACTGGGATGTGGCCGGTGAGAATCCGCTGCCGCAACTCGTGATGGTGACGGCTGGTTTCGTGGGTCGGGCGGCATTCGAGAAAAAAAGTGGTCGCGATGATTACAACGAAAAGTTCTGCGAGTGTTTGAATCGTGATCCGCCGGACTGCGAGCCGTTACCGCTCGATCAGTTTTCCACGATCGTCCGTGTGACGCAGGCCGATCCGCTCTTTCGGTCTCGCATTACGCGTGAGACGCAAGCCGTCGTGGATGAGCTGACCTCTGGAACGAGCGACGAAGGGGATACGGGAGACGGTGGCGATGGCGGTGGCGGCAACAGTGGCGGCGGGGGTGGATGATGGAACACCGGCGTGGAGTCATCTTACCTGTCGTGTTGTTTGTACTGCTTCTGGTAGGACTGCTGGCGGCGATGTTCTCGTTTCGAGTCAACGCTGATCTGGCGGCCCATCATGCGGTGACGTATCGTTTTCAGACCCGGTTGGCGGCAGAGGCCGGTATCGAACGCGCCAAGCTCTTGCTGCGCGACCATCGCTTCGAGCAGAGTTTTTGGTACAACAACCCCGATGAGCTGCATCGCATTGTGGTGTGGAGTGTGCAGGAAGACGAGTCCTCCATCGGCGCTAACGACGAGTTCACCGACGATGGAACGATGACGTACCGGTTTAGCCTGGTGGCCGATGATCCCACCGACGCGGAGGCGTTTGTTCGTTTTGGTATTACCGATGAGTCGGCGAAGCTGAATCTCAACGTCGCGACGGAGGCTCAGTTATTAACATTGGTGACGGCGGCGGTGGTGGGCGATGATCAGGTCATCCCGCAGGACATCGTTGACGCCATTCTTGATTGGCGAGATGAGGATGCCGAGCCGCGTGGTGAGGCGGGCGATACGGAGGGGATCTACTATAAGAATCTGCAGATACCTTACCGTGTGAAGAACGGCCCGTTTGACTCGGTTGAGGAGCTACTCCTGGTCAAAGGGATGACGGGGCGGATACTCTACGGTGAAGATTACAACCGCACCGGTATCATTGAGCCGAACGAAGAAGATGGGGATCTGACTTTTCCGGCTGATGATGAGGACGAGATTCTGAATCAGGGGCTCTATCCGTATCTGACGGTTTGGTCCCACGAAACCAACGTTTCGTTGGACAACCGCCCGCGTGTCAACCTACTTGGTGAGCAGCAGGCGGTACGAGAGGCCTTGGAGTTGGCTTTTCCCGACGAACCCCTGGTGGTGGATTTTATCATTTCAGCCACACGTCAGGACGGTCCCGACGCGGGAAACAATGATAACAACGCTGATAACAACGATGGAAACAATCCACAGGATGGCCCTTCCGGCTTGGGGGACGATAGCAATGCTGATAATGGCGATAGCTCGGATGGGGACGAATCCGAAGGGGCCGATGGCGATGAAACCGCCGGGCCGGACGACGGTACCAAGGGGGGGGAATCGGATGGCGATACCCGTGGGAATAGGCCGATTCGATCACCGGCGACGCTGTTATTCGATCGTGAGCTTGGCGGGCAGTTGGGCAAGAGCCCGATCACCGCGGAGCACTTGGCGATCTTGATGGATAAGTTTACGGTGGTTCCGCCGGATCAACGGGAGATTGTGGGCCTTATCAATATCAACACCGCACCGAGGCGTGTGTTGGAGACGCTGCCGGCGATCACGAATGAACAGATAGATGCGTTGCTGGAGGCGCGAGGCGGGTTGTCGGATGAGGCTCGGGTGACACCGGCCTGGTTGATTGCCGAGGGTGTGGTTGACTTGGATACGATGGACGAGATTGCGCCGTTGATTACGGGCCGTGGCCAGCAGTTTATGGTGGAGTCGCTCGGCTACGCGGACCACATCGGTATGGTGACGCGACTGGAAGTGGTGCTGGATCTTGTGGGACCTTTGCCGCAGACGATCTACTATCGTGATGTGACGAGAATCGGAGGCCATTTTCCGATTCGAGAGGAAGACCTGGACAATGTTCGAATCCGGTAGGGGACGACTGAAAAGAATCCTGGCCATCGACTGGGATGAACGCACGCTCCGTGTGGTTCATGCGTTGTCAAGCAAGCGCGGCGCGAAGGTGGATCGCATTCTCTCGGTGGATATGGGGGCGGATGTCGACCCGGAGAACGCTGACGCCTTGGGGGCGCACCTCAAACGTGTGCTCGAACAGGAGTCCCTCACTACGCGTCATGCGATGGTGGACATCCCGCGTGAGAAGGCCATTCTCAAAACGCTTACGCTTCCGGCGATCAAGGCGGAGGAATTGGCGGGTGTCATTGAGATTCAGATTGCCAAAGAGTTGCCCTTTCCCGTGTCGCAGGCGGCGATCGATTTTACGTTCGGGGCCGAGCATGATGACGGCAAGACACGTGATGTGTTGGTGTCGGCCGTGCGGCATGAGGTGATCGAGCAATATCAAGCTACGTTCGCGGCGGCGGGACTGAAACTGGTCCGCATTGGTCTGCGCCCTTACGCGAGCAAAGTGGCGTTGTGCAAGCTGCTCGAGTTTTCCATGCCTCCGCGCGTCATGTTTATCGATGTGCGTCCCGGGCTTACAGAGATCGACGTTATCAATGAGTCTTCGCTGACTTTTTCACGTGCGGCGTCGGTGCCTATCGACGCAAACGATCGCACGTCTCCGACAATCTCTCTCCATCATGAGGAACCCCCTGCGGAACCCGCGGTGTCATTGAGTCTGACGTCCGAGGGTTCTGCGTCCGTCGGCGCGACACCGGGGCGTACGTCTCCGCGAGACGGTGCGATTCACGCGTTGGTGATGGAGGTGTCGCGATCGATTGAGGCGTATCGTGCGGGTGATCCTGGCGCACAGATCGATCAGGTCATTATTGGCGGCGACACGGGCGTCGAGTCTTTCCTGGCTGAGGCGATCCATGAGCGTTTGGGCCTGGACACGGAATTGTATAACCCGGCGGCGGCGTTTGGGTGGGAGCCGGACGAGGGCGCAGCGGCCGCCGGATTTGCGCCGACGCTTGGTCTGGTTCTTGACTTCGCCGATGAGACGTCTCTGCACTTTGATTTTCTTCATCCAAAGAAAATGGTGTCGGTCTCGCAGGAACGGCTGAAGAAGGCCCCGTGGGTCGCCGCGGTGGCCGTGCTTTTTCTGGTGGCGACGGCGATGGGTGTGGTGGGGCTCACCAAGGACGATCGGGAAACGCTGGCGTCGATCGAGTCGCAGATCGAGGAACTCAAGACCCATCGCAGCGACAACAAGAAGTTTCTGTCGTTGATGAAGGATTTAGAAGAGTTTGACACCGCGCAATTCATTTGGATCGATGAGTGGTACGACGTGTTTGGGTTGCTTCCGTCCAACCAAGAGATCGTTATCAATAATATGGAAATGAGTCAGAAAGACGGTGTGATCAAACTCAAAACGAAAGCCAAAGAGAGTGATACGGCCAGCAAGCTGATTGAGCGGCTGGAGGCGTTCCGTCGGGAGGGACGCGAGCGCCCCCGGTACAAAGCCACGATGGGCCCACAATCGGAGAAAAAGGGAGAGGGGTATCCTTTCGTGCAGGAGCTGCGGATTCGTATATTGGATGATGCGCCGCATAAGAAGAAGTTCGGTAAGAAAAAGAGATCGTCACGGCGTTAGCCGCGGCTGGTGACGTGTTTCAAGGTAAGACGAATTGATGGATCGGCGATCGAAAATCCTGGCGTGGGTGTTTGGCGCGGGGCTGTGTTACGCCTTGATCGCGAAGACGGTCTATCCGACTTACATCGAACCTCTCTTGTCGTACGGCGAGCGTATCGCGGAGCGTCAGGCGGAACTCGACAAACTCGTTGCAATTGACGAAATGGTCAACGAGGCTCGATTTACGTACAAGTCGTATGTGCAACGCACCGGTTCCTTTGATATGGCCGGTGTGGAGAACGCTATCCGACAGCGTCTTTCCACACTGATCGAGTTGCACAACCTGAAAGATTGGACGGTATCCCCCGGTCGCAAATCGGTAGACCGTAAGACGCACGTCAAGAGCATGTTACTCACGATCCAGGCGCAGGGGTCGGTGGAAGGTGTGGCGGGGTTGTTACGGGATGTGGCCGAGCTGCCGCACCTGGTACGCTTCGGAAATGTTTCCATCAACCCTACGAAATCTGCACTGAGCAAAGGGCGCATTACGTTGCATGAGAATGTGAACGTTCGACTGCCTATCGAGATCAAGGTGCTCCCGCAACATCGACTCGTGGGGCGGATTGAGGAGGCCTCCTTGGGCGAACCGGAGCCTCACATTCGGCATGCCAGGCGGGACTATTCCGCGCTTTGGTCCGGACGACCGTTTTCTGATTACATTAAGCCCCAGCCGCTTCTGGTTGATGCCGGAAAAGATCAAATCCTGAGCAAGCCCGGGCGTACGGTTGCGTTTCGTGGGTCTGCAACGGGCGGCATCGGGGAATATACGTTTCAGTGGTCGCCCTCCGACGGGCTTCAGACTCCGACCAAGCGGGTGACGAGGGTGGACACCTCGAAACCGGGCGAGAAGGTATATACCCTGACCGTGACGGACGAGACCGGGGCTTCTCATTCCGATACCGTGACCCTTACAATCGCCGAGCCGAGGAAGCCTCGTCCTGTAGTGGCCGAACGAAAGCCTGTGCCGCAAAAGGGGCCGCCGGAGCCCAACCGGTGGGGCGACCGTCGTTTTATGCAGGTCGTCATGTCGCTTGGACAAACGTATCACGGTGAACGTCGTGACGAGTTGATGGTTTACGAGCGTAAGAACAAACAGACCGCGTACTATGCGGCTGGTGATGAGTTCGACGGCGGCGAACTTGTATACGTGCATCAAACAGGCGGTCTTGTGCGTCGAAATGATGAGTATTATGTGTATCCGATTGGGGCTCCGTTGGATAAGGAACTGAAGCTGGAGCAAGCGGAAGCGTTTCCCGAGCTGCTGCGTGCGGCCGACATTCACAGACGTCGACTCGAAGCGAAATCCACGGTCAAGGATGTGGTTACGGTTCCGGCGACTGGTGAAGATGCGAGTTCGGGCGCACCCGCCAAAGAGACAAAAGAGGTGAAGCATGTGGTTGTCGGCAGTACACCGCCCACGGAGGCAACAGCCGGAACCCCAAAGCCCCACGTGGTGCCGAACCGGGTGGAAAAGCAAGTGCCGCCACATCCTGCGGGAACCCCAAAAGCCGACACGGCGGCCACGAAGCCGGGCCTTCCGCGTGGTGCGGTTGGTACAACGCCCCCTGCGAATGCGGAGTCAAAAGGGCGAACACCGCCTTCGCGACGTCCGAGAGCCATCGGAAAGAGGCCGCGATGAATGATGGTCTGCGGCGATCCCAGGAATCGATCTTTTGTGGTTGTGCCATCCATTGCAATCGTCACGACACGCTGAGTGAGCGTGAGGAGAGAATGTCATGTACGTACGATTAAATCAATCCTTTCTTTGTAGCGCTATCGTCGTTGCGTGGTGGTCATGTTCCTCACCGGTATTGGCCGGTCCGCTGGCATCACCTGCTGGTTCCGGAAGTGCGCCGAAGCCTACCGGCAACAAGCCGGTGAGAAACAGTGATGATGGCAAGGTCAAAATAGATCCCGAGTTGCAACAACGCATCGATGAGCTTCTGAAAGATTCACGAGGCAACAAACCGGTGAAGGTGCCAACGAGGCGCGTGCCTCGGAAGGGGCGTACGCCGGTGCGTCCGACCGGAGCCAAGGCGGGCGCGACGCGTCCCAGCCAGGGCACTCCCAGAACCCCGGTGCGGGCACCCACACGCAACGTTCCCCGGGAGCGTAACGTTCCGAGGTCTCAGGCACCGGCGCAGGCGAAGAGCACCGGCGAGACGACGAGTGGACCGACGACATCGATCAACATTCCGCCGAGCGATGACAACATCGCCCCGGAAGAACGAAGCTATCGGTTTGCGATCAAGGACGGCACCTACGAGCAGCTTGTCGAAGGGTTTGCACGGCAGACGGGTTTGGGCGTGGTGGGTGATGCACCGCGCGATGGTCGTGTGACTTTCGTCACGACGGAGGAACTTAGTTTTAACGCGGCGCTGTCGCGTGTTCGTATGCTCCTGTTCAACTATAAGCCGCACGAGCCGTACTGGATTGAGCGGCAGGAGATGAACCTGCGTGTGATCCGGGTGACGGACATCTATCGTATTCTGCCGCGCGACCGGATGTTTCAGAGTGTGGAGGATCTTAAGGCCGCCGGTCTCCCTCCGGATGAATTGGCGCTGGTCATCTTTACGCCGAAAAGTGGTTCGGTGGCCGGGCTGAAAGAAGTTCGGGATTTTATGCCCGACTACGTGCGTGTTGCGCCGCTCGAGGGTCAAAATCGGGTTACGATCTTCGCACTTAAGAAGGACATCGACAAGTATTTGGGGTTGATCGATTTCTTCGCCGGGCGAAGCAGTGATCCACGTTCAATGGAAAAAATCCCGGTTCATAACATGCTGCCGAGTGCGGCCATCGAACGTTTGCGAGAGCTGATTGATCTTGATGGTGGTCGAAACAAGGGTCGTTCGTCTGTGGTGACGCGCGGCGCGAGTCGTGATGTCAACGCGCTCGAAGTGTTACCGGAGCCTGAGATCACTATTATTCCTGAAGACCCGCAACAATATATTTTGGTTCGGGCGATGGCACCGAAAATCGAAGAGATAAAGGAAATACTCCCCTGGATCGACGTGAAGGCTCCGTTGTTGAGCGACGAGCCGGTGGTGATTACGGTGGCGCACGCCGTACCGGAAGATCTGGTCGTGACGATCCAGCAGATACTGAGCAGTGTGCAGTCATCCCGTGGTACGAGCACTTCCGGTATCAAGAAAAACACCCGATCCAAGCCAAGGGGCAAGAGCAAGCCGACCATCACCCGAATGGACAACGTGACGATTTTCGCACATCCCACTTTGAAAGCGGTCGTGGTGATGGGCGAACCGACGAGCGTTGATCGCGTTCGCGAGCTCGTGGCGATGTTTGACGTTGAGTCGCAACTGGAGCCCCAACGTTTGGCGGTGGAACATGCAGACGCCGACGATCTGATTACCACGATTACCGCGATTATGGGCGTGCCGGTGAAAGGCAAGCCGCCCACGACGACCTTCCGGCTTACGGCAGACCCTTCCGGCGACGCGATCTGGTTTACGGGTACGGAGAAGGAATTGGGTCGGGTCAAAGCCATGCTGGCCACGTTGGACGTGGTGGGTGCGAAGCCCGCTCTGCGTGTCGTTACACTTGAGAACGCACTGCCGTCGTTCGTAGCCAGCATACTCATGCAGTATGGCAAGGAGACTGCGTCCGCCAGACCCGCACCGAAGGGACGTAAACCTGTGGGGCGGGGCGTGAAGCGTGATACGGTGGTGGCCAAGTTTACCGCAGAAGACAACACGCAACGACTGTTTATTCTTTGTAGCGATGACGAGTGGGCAGACTATGAACCGTTGATTCGTCAACTGGATTCGATTACGGATGACGGCCCACTTTATGAACGGTTGGAACTCACCTACCTGAGCGGTCCGGAGGCGATGGCGAAGCTTGCCCCGATGGTGGGGGATGTGATCGGGACTACGGGGGGCGTACGATGGGCGGCCGTGGACGGTGCGATTCTGTTGATGGACGCGTCGCCCGAGCAGGTGGTTGAGTTGCGGGCCTATCTCGCCGAAGTGGATAAACCATCTGCCCTCATTCAGCGCACGTTCGAGCTTCGCTATGCGAAACCGAGTGATATCAAAACGGCTATCGAGGCGTTGGTGGGTACATCGCCCAAAACGGCGAGGCCTCGTGTCGGCCGAGCGGGGGCGGATGGTAAGTCGGGGGTGATTGTTCCGGTGATCACCGAAGAGCTCACGATTGTCCAAATCGACAACCGTTTGGTGGTTCGAGCCACGTCGCGAGAGATGGAGCGGATCGCGGCGCTGATCAAAGAGTTTGATGTGGATGCCGACGAAACGGAACTTCGCATTTACAGCGATTTTCCACCGGGCACGGATATTCCCGCGTTGGCTGAAACGCTCCGTACCGTATTGACCAGTGGACGCCCCATCAGCAAGCGTAAGCAGCCGCCCGGCGTGGCGGGGGGGATCAAAGATGCGCGTTTTATTCCGCAGCCCGCGTCTCACCAGATGGTGGTCATCGCGCAGACACCGGAGTTTGAACAGATCGAAGAGCTTTTGACCGTGCTGCGCGGTGATGTGGAGATTGATCCGGTAGAAGTGGCGTACGTGCCGGTGCGCTATGCCGATCCGGAGGAAGTGATTGCGGGAGTCGAACCGCTGTTGGCGTTACAGGTGCAACAGTGGGTGGCGAGCGGTGAGCTGAGTGAGTCACCGGGTGCGTCCGGTGCCTCGGGCGTGGCGAAACCGGGAGGCAAGCGAAAGATTCAAAAATCCCATTACGCCGAGCGGTATTACTTCGTTCCGGATGGACGCAACCACCGTGTGGTGATTGCGGCACCGGCCAAGATCATCGCTTTCGCCAAGGGGTTGATCGCCGAATTCGATACACCGGTGGATGAAGATACTACGTTCCAAACGGTCGAGCTGAAAAACGCCGACGCGGCCTCCATGGTGAAATCCATTACGGAGTTAATGGGGGGGGGCGTTCGTCGTCGCGGCGGCGCTCGTAAGGGTGCTTCGGCAGCCACATCGGCCATGACGACGCCCACCTTGTCGATTGCCGAGGCTCCCGGCGGTGGTGCGGTGGTACTGCACGGCACCAAGAAGGAAGTAGAGCAAACGATCGAATGGATTGAACACCTCGATCAGATGTCGTCGCGGGGACGAGAGATCAAGGTGTTTTCCATCGAATACGCGGATTTGAAGCGTTTGATCGACCTCGTGATGAGCGTGGTAGATACGCCCGATCCCCAGGCTCCGCCGATACGGAATGCGCATACCCCGCGTCGAAAAATCAGCGATGATGATGACGGGGAGGATTTCCTGGCGACGAAGACGTACAACGGAAGCAGCGTGTACATTCAGGCGGATTTCGTCGCCCACACGATGCTCGTAGCCACGAGTGAAACGCGCATGGCCGAGGTCGAGTCGATCGTGGAGCGATTCAACAGAGCGCCGGATCCGGACGACCCCGATAGCGGCTTGGGCATGTCAGCCAGTGACATCCCGATGTTTGTCTATGATCTCAAGTACCGTGATGCGTTTGAGGCGAGTTGGGAATTGGACAGCTTGTTGTCACAAGTGTGGGAGCCATCCGACGAGGTACCCAAGGTGGAGTCGGCACTGTTCGGGGACTCGTTGATTATCAAGTATCCCGACGAAACCCGCTTTGATGAGATTCGTACCCTGATCACTTCTTACGTTGACAAGCTATCACCGGAAGATGCGCGCGTCGTGACGTCGTCCTTTCCGGTGCCGGCCGGGTTGAGTGCGAAGGAACTGGCGGAGTTGCTCCAGGCCAAGCACTCGGATTATCAGATCGTCATCAAGGACATCACCGAAAAACCGAAGGATTTGGGGCTGGAGCGGCTGCGACCGTTTTCTAAGCCGAAGTCTCATCCATGCGTGATACCGCTTGTGATGGCGACGGCGCTATCCGATCTGGTTGCTACGGCCGAAGGGGGTCCGGTCGCTTCGAAGAAAAAGGGCGGTGCGGGCGCACACGCCTCCCCGAAAGATTCGGCTCGTCGGAAACCGTCTCCGAAGGAACGGCCCCGGGACTTCCTCGAGGAGCAGTTATCCAAGAACCCGCCCGTTTCGTCTCGCAAGAAGGAGCGATCGCCGGTGCCGCAGGGAGAAATCCAAACGGATCGAGAGAAACCCAAAGCACCCAAAGGTGAAAAGCTGGATGTCTACTATGACTCGGAGCGCGGCGTGTTGGTGGTGGAAGGGGCCTCCATTGTCGTGAGTGAGCTTCCCGATTGGATCGAGGAAATCCAAGAGGGTACCAAGGATTTCCCGGTCAAGCCGGATATTCGTATTTACCGGGTGCGCTATGTGGACGTTCACACGGCCAAGGACATCTTGGAGGAGATGTTCAACGCGACCAAACAACAACGACAAATGGTTCAGCAACAACAGCGGGCCGCCCAACAGCGCGCACGCCAGCAGCAGTTGCAGCAACGTCAACAGCAACAGCAACAGAAGGGAAAGCAGGGAAAACAAGGGCCGCGACAGCCCGCGCAGGGCCAACAGCCACAAGTCCCCCAGCTACCCACCGCCACCGTGCGGATCTATCCGAACGAGCGAGACCGAGCGCTCATTATTCGTGCCGAAACGAGTCAGTTTCCGATCATCGAGGAGTTGTTGGCTACGATCGATCGACCGAAGCCCATCGACAGTCAACTCAAGACGTTTCAACTTAAGCGTCTTAATGCGACTGATGTGGAGCAACTACTGACACGGATTCTCGGGCTCGACTCACCCGTGAAAACCAAAGGGGCACGGCGTAACACGCGACGGGGGGGGCAGGCACCGTCTTCCGGACCTGGATCGCAGCTACCGCAGACGATCATGGAAGATATTGCCGGCGGAACCGGCCAGCTTGGCGTGGACCCGAATGACATCAGCATTTCCGCAAACGAGCAGACGAACTCGATTGTGGTGATGGCACCCAAGGCTGCGATTGATTTTGTTGGCAAGCTGATCAAACAGCTTGACAATGACGACATTCCCGAACGTGTGGCCAAGTACTATGAACTCAAGCACGCCGGTGCCGAAGAACTTGCCGAGTACCTCACTTTGCAATTCGCCGAAGCAGAGGGGGGCGGTCGCACGTCTCCCCGTGGCCGGGGCGGGAAATCCAGTGCGACGGGTGGCGGGTCTTTGAACACACCGAGCTTTACACCGTACGCAAGGCTCAATCTTCTGACCGTTCAGGCGACGAAAGATCAACTTGTCGAGATCGATGACGTTGTGGCCCGGTTTGACACGGCCGGCGAGGAGATGAACTGGGAAGATGTGACGTTAACCCGTGGCGATGCCAAACAGATTGCCGAAACGTTGAGCACACTCTACGGCGAGACGGGTTCATCCGGTCGCGGTGGCAAGCCCGGTACCGGGGAAGCCCGCACGGCACGGTTCCACGGTGAGGAAGGCGGACGGGTGTTGTTCATGAGCGTGTCGCCCGCGATGCGCGAGCAGGTACTCAAGACGGTGAGACGGCTGGAGGCGGAGCAAGAAGATAAGACGAAACTCCGCTTTGTGACGTTGAAGTTCGCTTCGGCGAGTAAAGTGGCCGACGCCATCACGGATGCGCTCGGCGAATCTCGTGGCGGGAGAGGACGCGGCGCAACGACCGAACGATTTACGATCACAGCCGCCGATGGTCTGAAGCGTCTGTTTGTCCGCGCTGATGACGAGACGTTTGCAGAGATCGAGTCGCTGGCGAAGACGTTGGATTCACCGGCTTCGATCGGTTTCGAGTTTCGCGTATTCCAACTGCAATATGCGGATGCCAAGAAGGTTCACGCGCAGCTCACCAAGTTGGTCACAGACTACCTGCGCCGGCTCGGTTCGGCCGCGAACGATATGGAGGCGTTCAGCGTTGAGGTGGACGAACGGGCGAACGCGCTGGTGGTGTTGGGGAGTCCCGGGATTTTTGGGTTTCTGGAAGAAAACATTCCGAAGTTTGATACCCCGGCCAATGCCATGAGTCCGCCGGGTTTTTTGATGGTGTCACTTAAGACGGCCAATGCGCAGGAGGTGGTGCAGAACATCAACAGCCTGTGGAGTAGCCGGACACTTCCGGAGGGAGAAAACCCTCCGGCGGCAGAGGCGAATCGCTCGACGAATACGTTGATTGTTCGTGGCACTCAGGCACAGGTGGATGAGATCAAAAAGCTATTTGTGGATCCGCTGGAGGCGCAAACCGAGGTCGAGACGGTGATTCGTATTTACCCGGTGAAGTTTGCGGATCCGAATGGTGTGGTAAGCATCATCAACCAATGGGCGCGTTCGCGCACGTCTGGTGGCGGTAATGCGGCCGTGGTATCCGGTGAGGTGATTACGGCTGTGGCGGAACAGGCGACGCAGTCGGTGGTGGTATCGGCGAGCGAAAAAAACCATGCTGTGATCCGTGAGCTTATCGAGGGGTTGGATGATGACACGTTGGCGTTGGGACAGCGAAAGCGGGAGGTCATCCGGTTGACCTATGCCAACGCGAGCGAGATCGCAGACAAGCTGACGCAGGTGTTTCGTAACGCCGGGGTGCATCGGCGCGGCGATAGCGGCCCCGCCTTTGTAGGAGATGCGAAGACAAACACGGTGATTGCCTTCGCCAATAGTGATGAGCTGATCGAGATCAAAGAGTTGCTTAGTGCCATCGACGTGGAACCGGAGTTGGGTACCGAGCGCACGACGGAGGTCTATCCGTTGCGGTATGCAGACCCCGGGGCACTCAACTCGGTCGTGCTCAATATGTTTCGCTGGGATCGCCGTTCACAACCGAGCCCCTCAGAGACGGTCACGTCGGCCGTCGAATGGGCCACGCAGTCGCTTGTGGTGACCGCGTCGGCAAAGAATCACAAGATCGTCCGCCGGCTCGTAGAGCAGACCGACGTGGAATCCACGATGAGCAAGGAGTTGCGAACCTACAAGCTGGACCACGCGAATGCAGAGGATGTGGCCAAGTCGCTTCAGGGGGTGTACCGCGGACGCCGTTCGACGCGTCGTGGTGAACAACCGGTGACGATTACTCCGGATCCTGCGACGAATGCGCTTCTGGTTTCGGCCAACGAGGCCGAGCACGCGGAGATAGACACGCTCATTAACGAACTCGATGTGGAACCGGACATCGCGACCAAGCAGAAGGTTCATGTGGTGCAGTTAGACAACGCCGATGCCGACGATGTGTCACGGACGTTGAATGAAATCTTTGTGAGGAACGCGCCTCGTCGCGGAACGCAAGGTCCGGCGATATCAATTTCCGCAGTGAAGAATGCCAAGGCGATTCTCGTGAAATGCGAAGCAAGGGATTATGAGGAGATTGCGGCGGTGGTGGCCGAGCTCGACCAAGACGGTGCCATGGTGGGCGGTGAAACCCGCTTGGTGACGCTGCTCTACGGAGACGCGGCCGAGGTTCATAAGGCATTGCAAGAAAGCCTGATGAAGACGGGCGGCGGTCGTGGGAAAGAGCTGGTGGGTGATGTCCGGCTTTCGGCGCTACCACAGAGCAATGCGATTTTGGTGACGGGGACGAAGTCGGAGGTCGATCGCATTGAGGCTCAGCTTCGAGAAATGGATGAGGCGGGTGAGCAGGGTGCGGTGCCGCAGGTGATCGTGCTTCAGCACACGAAGGTCGGACAGGTGCTTCCGTCATTGCAAGAACTTTTTTCGGAACAACGGCGCGGCGGGCGTCGCAATGAGCAGCCGCCGGTGATTACGGCCAACGAACCCAACACGCTAATTGTGCGGGCGAGCTCGAAGGATTTTTCGGCGATACGATCCGTGGTGGCGGAGTTGGATACGCCGGAACGTGCAGACAAGCCGAACTATCGAATCATACAAGTTGCTCAGGGCATCAATGTGCGTGACCTTGCCGACAAAGTTGAGTTGAGCGTGAACGACGGCGCGATGGCGCAGGCACCCTCCGGATCTGGATCCGGTCGCGGGGCCCGGACTAAGATCCCCAGCATCACCGTTACGCCGGATACGCGGACGAACTCGTTGATCGTGTCGGGTAGTCCGGCGTTGTTTGACGCGGCCTCAGAGCTGACCGCAGCGATGGAGAAGTTGGGTCCGTCCGGCGGACGGGCGACGCGCGTCATTCGTTTGACCAAATTGAGGATGGATGAGATCCAACCGTTGATCGACCAACTGACGGGGATCCGCTCCGGTGGTCGTGGACGTTCTTCGGGAAGAAGCCTCAGCGGTGGAAATCGGGGCGGGCGACGTTCCGCCAGCCGGGGCGGACGAAGCTCCGCCGGTCGAGGCGGTCGAAGTTCCGCCAACCGGAGCAGGCGCAATACCGGTAACCGCAGTGGGCGAAGCTCCGGGAACCGTAGTCGGAATCGCAGCGGAAGCTCGCGTCCACGTGGTCGCTAGGTGGTAGAAGTAACAGGCGGGTGGACGGGTGTTCTGGTAGCAAAGAAGGAATGTTGTTGCCGCCCGGTCGGGATCGGGTACACTGCCGGGGCGGTCCGGCACGTGACCTTCCTGTAAGGAGTAGCCGGGAGTCATGGATGACACAAACGGCATAAGAAGTACATGGACCATAAGGGAAATGGCAATGGTCACTAAGTGTTCGCCTTGTCGGCGTGTGGCGCTTTTTGTTCGGGCTCGTTCTGTACCGGCGGCTTCGGCTCGGGTGGTGTTGATGGCGCTCGTGGTAGGACTTGCCGGTGGTACAGCGCTCGGGCAGGATCGCGAGGGTCCGAACCGCGAGGCTCCGGCCCGCGACGTATCGGGTGAGGGTTCAACGGATCGTGCCGAACAAGTTCCCACCGATGCGGACTCCATCGATCAGCGTGCGGGGCATGCCGCCGACACGAAGCTGGAAGATATATTGTCCGGGTTGGACCCGGCTATCTTTAGTAGCCTCATCGGTGCGGAGGTCCAATTCGAGACGGTGGGAGACCAATTGATCCTCCAAGGCCCGGAGGAAGCCGTATCAGCGATCGAGTTGCTGATTACGTTATTGGACAAAGGTGCTGAGAGAAAAGTCCTGGAGATTGTGCGCGTGTACAAACGCGATGCCAACGAGATCGCCCGTTCAATCGAGCAGCCGTTGCGCGACGTGTTGGGTGAGGCAAATCAGCGTGCCATTGATGATCTTTCGGTGACAGCACTATCGGCCGGTGTGCTCATGGTTTCCGCTTTGCCGAAGGACATCGATTTCGTGATTGGAGTGATCGAGCAGGTAGATGAGGCGGAAGAGCTTCCTGAGTTCGAGCAACTGGTTTTTCCGATCAAGTTCTTAAAGGCGTCGGATGTCGCCGCGCAGTTGGAAGACATCCTTCGTGGTATCAACGCGCGTGTCGGCAAGACCGGCGCGGAAGCGGAGATTCAGATCGTCGCCAATAGTGCGAACAATTCTGTGTTGGTGATCGCGCCGGAGGAACAGCGGCTGAAGATTCAAAAGTTGATCAATGAACTCGATGTGGAGCCGGTTGCGGGGTGGAGCGATCTGAAGCTGACGCTGTACCCGTTGCTCCATTCAGACGCCGCCGAACTCGCCCAGGTGATTACGGATCTTCTGGCGACCTCCAAGGATCGTGAGGCTGCGGAGGAGGCCATTTTACGTCTGAGTATCAGTAAGGCACTCCCCAATGGTGAGCTTATTGAATTGCCGGCTATTGATTTGCAGAAGCCCTCACGGATTATTCCGGATGCCGGCACGCGCAGCCTGATCATTGCGACGGCGTCGGATAACGTGAAGCCGATGGGCGAGCTGGTTCGACTGCTCGATGCGGTGGCGATTGCAGAAGAGATCGGCGTGAAAATCTTCCCGTTGACGTTTGCTGATGCGCAATCTGTGGCCGATTCGATCAACAATATGTTTGACAAGGGAAAGAACCTTCCAGCGGATCCGGATGGTAGTGGTGTCGAGGCAGTGGCCACCGGCGCGACGGGAGAGGCCGTCGCTTACAATGTGGCCGTTTCCGTCGACGTGCGAACGAATACGATTTTAGTCGCCGGTCGTCAGGAACAGTTGTCGTTGGCGGAGATGATCGTTGGCGAGTTGGACCGGCCCATGACCTCGTTGAAGTTTCCGCTTCGCATGTTGGAACTGGAGTACACCGACGCGACACGTATCGGGAAACTCGTGACGGAGCTGTTTGATAAGCGAATCACCGCCTTGGAGGCGACAGGTACCACCGGGGCGGCTCTGGAGCGTGAGCGGGTGTTCCTTACGGTGGATATCCGTAGCAACTCGCTGATTCTTTCGTCATCGGAAGAAAATTATGCGGAAATCGTCGAGATCACTCGTCAACTGGACACGATTCCGGCGAAGCTTTTTGACCAGATACGTATCGTGCCGTGTGAACGGTTGTCGGTCGATGATCTAAAGAAAAAGATCGATGATCTGTGGGAACGCAAGGCCTCGTTGCGTCGTGAAGGGGAAATGCTGGAAGACCTTCCGGTGGTCGTGGCCGATGGTCGTAGCAATTCGCTGATTATCGCGTCGAGCGTAGAGGACTTTACGGAGATCGAGTCCCTGGTGAAGACGCTGGAAGGCCTGCCTCTAATCGACGACATTCGCCTGTTCGCGCTTCGCTTTGCCGATGCCGCGGTACTGTCTGGAACTTTGGACGAGTTGTTTCAGGGGCTGGCCAGTCAGTCGGAGGCGTTCGAGGCTCCGACGATTCTAGCGGATCCTCGAAGTAACGCGCTGGTGGTGGCCGGTCCTCGTGATTCAATGGAGCGCGTCGCTGATGTGGTCCAGCGGTTGGATGTGGAGGCCGGTCCGCTGACAGCCATCTTCAAGGTCTATCCGCTTCAACACGGTTCGGCCGTGCGACTCGCGCCGCGTATGCAGGAACTGTTTGACTCGCGTCGTGAGGGCGGTGATGCCTCCGGAACGCCGATTGTGATTTTTGCAGAAGAATCGTCGAACAGCCTCGTTTGCAGCGCGTCGCGCGACGACCATGTGACGATCATTGATTTGCTTGAGCTGCTGGATAAGCCGTCCAATCTGGCCAAACAAGTTCGGATTTTTCCGTTGAGGTTGGCCAAGGCACCGACGGTGGCGGATAAGCTGGAGAGCTTGTTTCCCGCTCAGGGGGATAGCGGCAGTGGCCGTGCGGATGTGATCGCCGCCGAGGCGGATGAGCGCACGAACTCGATCATCGTCTGGGCGTCACCAACGGAGATGGCAAACATCGCCCAGGTGATCGAGCGGCTGGATACCGCGGCCCCGGCCGTGGAGATGATGTTGAAGGTGATTCAGCTCAAACAAGCGTTGGCTAATGATTTCGCTCAGTTGCTGGACGACGTTCTTATCGGCGACGAGGGAGGCGGGGGAGACGATCAACGAGCCATCATCGTCTCGTTCTTGGAGAAGACTGTAGACGGAAAGGAGACGCTCCGAAAGCTGCTTCGGCAGGACATTCGAATTCAGGCAGATCCGCGAACAAACTCGCTCATGGTGATGGCCCCCGCGGGCAGTATGGAAATGCTTGAGGCGATGATAAAGGACTTCGATAAGATTCGTCCGATCACCTCTGAGATTCGTTTGTTCCCGCTGGTGAACAGTGATGCGGAAACCATGGTGGACCAGCTCACCGGGTTGTTTGAGCAATCATCGGGGACCGACGGCGAGACGAGGAGTCAACTGGTTTTTGGTGATGTGGTCAACGCGGACGACCTGGCGACGATTGGTCAGGAGCTTCGGTTCGCAGCCGACCCTCGTACGAATACGCTGCTCGTGGCCGGTTCGAATGTCTACGTCACGATGATAGAGGATCTGGTTCGGTATCTGGACTCGCAGGAGGCCGAAGATCGCGTGGTGGAGGTGTATCACGCGAAATACCGCGATGGGAATGAGCTCGCCACGGCGGTGCAGGGCTTTATTGATCAGGAGCTTGCGGTGCTGGGTGAGGGGGACGATCAGGAGTCGCTCATGCGTCGCATGGAACGGCAGGTATCGGTCGAAGCGATAGGAGATACTCAGCAGGGCAGCAGCAGCTTGGTCGTCGGTACGTCTCGGCGTTCTTATCAGCGGACGATGGACATGATTCAAGCGCTCGATCGTCCGGAACCGCAGGTCCGCATCTCCGTGTTGATTGCGGAAGTGACGCTCAATGACGATATCGAGCTTGGCGTCGAGATCGCCGGACAAGACCTGCTGTTTACGGAAAAGGCGTTCGTGCCGTTGGCCGCTAACGGTGTCATTAAAGGAGCCAATTTTGATTTTGTGGGTGGTTCCAACCTCAATGCCCAAGGCAACGGCTTGGGCTTCAACTTTACCATTACGGGTGAGGACTTCGGCTTCTTGCTTCATGCGGTGCAGAGTAACAGCCGTTTGGAGGTTCTCTCGCGTCCGACATTGCTCGTGCGTAATGGCGAGGAGGGGACGCTGACGATCGCGGATCAGATCCCGATCGTGCAGCAGTCGAACGTGACGGATTCCGGGCAGGTGCAGTCGACGATCGGCCGGGAGGACGTTGGTATCGTGCTGACCGTGACGCCTCACATCAGCCCGGATGGTTATGTCACCATCGACCTCTCGCAGGAGATATCCAACGTCTCGGGAGAGAATGTGCAGCTGACCGAGGGTGTTTCCAACCCGGTGTTTCAGACGCGCGAGGTTCAAACGAACGTGACCGTACGCGATGGTGAGACGGTGGTGATTGGCGGGCTGATTCAGGATCAGGTGTCCACCGGTGAGACGAAGGTGCCGATTCTCGGCGATATCCCCTACCTTGGCGCACTGTTTCGCACCACTGGGGACACGCATCGCAGAACAGAGCTTCTGGTGGTGTTGACCGTCGATGTGCTGAACAACGATGCCGATTTGCGGGAGATGTCCGCCTTCGAGCGGGATGTGTTGCATTTTGAGCCGGGCTTACTCCAAAGCCCGCTTATGGAGGGGATGCGGATCGTGCCGAGCCAATCGGGGTTGGGACCAACGTCACGAAAAGACGAGACGTCGGACCGACCTTCATCCGATCCACGACCGGCGACCCCCAAACGGTACGGTCCCAAACCGAGCCAGTATGGTCCGCCCAGCCCTCGTACCGTGCCCGCGAGCGACACCAAGAGAGTGTATGGTCCGAGCCCCGATAGTTCGTGGGTGGCTACGGCCGAATAGCGCTTCGCTGATGAGGTGAACCGAAGTGGTTTCAACAACGCAGCGCTCCTTTCCGCGACCTTACCTGAGACGCTGGAGTATCAGTCTGGTGTTGTGGGGCATGGTCGTGGGGGGGATGGGTTGTCGTTCAACCGGAACCGGGCTGCGCCGCAGGCCCCCGGGACAGCCAATTATTCGTCGGGTGATCTGCATGTACGATCAGCGCCCGTGGCTTAATCTGGATCGGCTCGGCGATCTCGACGTCGAGGGGTTTTGGTTTCGGATGTTTTTGGATCCGGGGACCGGTCGCGGCACGTTGGCCGAAGGCACAATGCACATTGAGTTGTACCGCATCGACCGCGACGGACAGGGTGGGGCCCAGGGTGGGGCCACAAAGCGAACGCTCGTCAGCGATTGGAACTACGATACCAAGGAGCTTCCCAGAATCGCCAAGCCGGGGATGCTTGGTGACGGGTATGTGCCGCAGTTGGTGTGGGCCGATAAAGCTCTCTCCGGCCAGGAAGTCGATGTGGTGGTTTCGTTTGAGGATGCGGAGGGGAACATCGCCCGCGCAGGCACGAAGCGTCTTCTCATTCCCCGCTACGAGCGATAGCGTCTTATCATTCGGTGTGTTCTTCGGCCCACTCCTCGTGCCAGGCCATCTGGATCGCTTCCAATTTTCCTTCAGTGGAACCCTTCGGGTCATCCACAAAGCCATCCAGAGCGCAGACCCACTGGTGTAGGTCGGTGAAGCGAACCGTGAGTGGGTCCGTGTTCGGATGAGCCTCAAAGAGCCGAAGGCCGATCTCTTCCGAATCGGTCCAGCGGAGTTCATCCGGCATGCTCGCGTTCCTTTCTTGGTTGGTGTGGCCTCTATGCGGGGACCGTGGTCGTTCGGCCCGCTAATGATCTTCCTGGACTAAGTTGCGGTTCCACTCGGGGATGACGACCACGACATCGCTCGTGCCGTTGGGCACACACTGGCACGCGAGCCGGCTGTGGGGTTGCAGCCCCGGCGCATTTTCGAGCTGGTCGTACTCTTCTTCCAGGGCTTCATTGATCGTGTCCAGTCCCTGCTTGACGACGACGTGACAGGTGGAGCAGGCGCAGACGCCGCCGCAGGCGTGGTCGATATCGATCCCACTACCCAGTGCGATATCGAGAAGGCTTCCCGGTAACCCGTTGTGTTCGTAGGGGAACTTATCGGGGTCGACCTCGACGGTTACGTCCATCGGCAGATAGGTGATCTTGTACTTGCGCGTCGGCAAGGTGACGTTTGGTTGTTGAATATACGGGTTCGTTCCGCCCATGCGTAGGTTCCTTAGGTCGTACGTTGATTCTCTACGGCGACTCCGGTGCCGTTTCGGTGGCACCACAGGGTGATGCCGTGGTCTGGTCGGTGTCGTCCTGCTGAAGCGTGGCCGTCATAGCCCGCTCGGCCAGTCTGATCGTGCTTTTGTTGAACGCATCCCGTCGCTCGTTGAGCTTCACGGGGTCATCGCAAGAGTCGGCCATGGCGCGAAGCTCTCGGATCGAAGCGACGAGCGATTCACGGTAGTCGGCTTCGATCAGATGCCCGTGTTTGCGGAGCATACGTTCGGCCTTGTTCAGATCAAACGAAAGCGTCGTTCGCACGTCGATCAGATGGTGGGCCGTCATGTCCTCGCGGGCGTGGGCGACAGCCTCACGCCGAAGCCGTTCCACCTCCTCACGAGTCAGCCCGTGCGAAGGGACAATCTGAACGCTGGCCACCGTGCCGCTGCGCAGCTCCCTGGCCGAGACGCTTAGGACGCCGTTCTGGTCGATCAAAAACGTGACGTCGAGCTTGGGGATGCCGGCCGGCATCGGCGGTATCCCGGACAACTCAAACACGCCGAGCGACCGACAATCCTTCGCCAGCTCACGTTCGCCCTGGAGGACGTTGATCTTCACGTTGACCTGTCCGTCCTGGTAGGTCGTGAACGACTCGGTGGCCTGGCAGGGGATTCGCGTGTTGGCCATGATGAGCTTGCCCACCGCGCCGCCCATGGTTTCGATACCCAGCGATAACGGCGTGACGTCAAGCAGGAGTAGGTCCTGCTGGAGACCGGCGAGGATCGACGCTTGCACTCCGGCACCGAGTGCGACGACTTGTTCCGGGTTGATGGCGGTGTACGGTTCGCATCGAAAAGCCTCCTGCACGCGCCGGCGAACCAGCGGCACCCGTGTGGAGCCGCCGACAAGCACGACCTGATCGATGGCATCCGGGGTGAGTCCGGCCGTCGCCATCGCTCGCGAGCAGGCGTCGATGGTACGTGTGACGAGCGGCGCGATCATGGTTTCGAATTCGTCCCGCGTGACCGTTCGTCTGTACACCTTGTCTTGCCCCACGGCAATCTCTACGTCGGCCTGGTCGTGATCACCGAGCCGGATTTTGATCGCCTCGGAGAGCAGGCGTAGCTGTTGGCGAATGGTTGGGGAGGTGATGTCGACGTCTAGGGTGTCGAGAATCTCCCGCGTGAACAGGTCAATCAGCAGGGCGTCGAAGTCGTCACCGCCGAGATGGGTGTCGCCGTTGGTCGAGAGCACTTCGAAGATGCCGTCTTCCAGCCGAAGGATGGAGACGTCAAAGGTGCCGCCGCCGAAATCATAGACGGCGATGGTGGCCTGTTCCGCGCGATCTAGCCCGTATGCCAGGGCGGCCGCCGTGGGTTCGTTGATGATGCGTACGACGTCCAGCCCGGCGATGGTGCCGGCGTCGCGCGTGGCCTGTCGCTGGGCGTCGTTGAACTGCGCGGGCACGGTGATGACGGCTTTGGTGACCTCACATCCGAAATGGACCGAGGCCCAACTTTTCAGCTCTCGAAGGATCAACGCGCTGATTTCCGGTGGCGAATAGGTGTGCGACCCAACGGCGACGACGGCGATATCACGACCGGCCACGTCGTCCGGACTCTGGACCACCTCGTAGGGGAGCGCGGCAATATCCGCGCTCAGCTCCTCCAGACCGCGGCCCATCAGGCGTTTCACGGAATGGATGGTTTTCTTGGGACGCTCCACGGCGTGGTCGCGTGCGTCTCGACCAACGATCACGCCGTTTTCCTCGAAGCAGACGACGGACGGCAGGATCGCGTCGTCGGTGCCGCTCTTGTGAATCAGGTGTGGTCCCCCGGCGTCGGCGAACGCGACGAGCGAGTTCGTCGTGCCGAGGTCGATGCCGATGATGATGTCTTTGTCGCAGGTCATGGGGCTACGTCGGTCCGTCGCGGAGCGGGTCTTGGGCCAGTTGCTCCAGCAGGTTGTCATAATACTTGATCGCGTTGAGCGCGATGCGCAGCGCCTTTTTTTCTTCCTCGCTTGCGGTGTCGAGCTTGGCGGCGGCCGCGGCCACCGTCTCCAGTGTTTCACTACGACGCCGGACGAGGGTGGTGCGATGTCGCTCCAGTGCTTCTTGCCGGTTGGCTGCTTTGTCCGAGTCGATTTCCTCTCGCATCATCATGACTTCGGCCAGCAGGTTGCCGGGGACGTCACGAACCTCGTTCGGACCGGGCCCCCCATGCATGACGAGCAGGTATGCCGCCCGCGCCACCGGATCGCGTAGCGTACGGTGGGCCTCGTTGACGGCGGCGCTGAGTCGCGTCGCATCGGCGATGGTCTCTGCCGACGCGCCGGCGAATCGGTCTGGATGGGTGTCGCGCGCTTTTTTCCGATAGGCGGTCATGATCTCTGCGTCCGTAAGATCATAACGCCGCGCAAGACCCAACACGGCGAAGTAATCTTCCGGCGGTGGCGCAACTGCCTCTGTCGTTTGATCCGCGGTGTGATGGGGTGCATGCTTGGACATGGTCGGCGAACCTGTGCAGTTGTTCCACTCCGGTCGTCAGCCGGCCCGTTGCCGCCCCAACCATGAGGGCACCTGCGGTTGATAATACGCTCCGCTCGGGCGGCTCATCAGGCTGCGACACGGTATCATGGTACCGACCGGGGTACCCATCCGCTACGCGGAGAAGCTGGAGCCACAGCCGCACGTGCTGGTGGCGTTGGGGTTGTTGAAGACAAAGCCCCGTCCCATGACTTCATCTTTGAAGTCTACCGTCGTGCCCTCCAGATAGATCAAGCTCTTGGAGTCGCAAATCACATCGACGCCATGCATGGTTTCCATCTCGTCCAGGTCGGTCTTGGCCTCGGTGAGGTCCAGCGAGTAGCTGAACCCGCTGCATCCGCCGCCCTTCACGCCGACTCGCAGGAACAGGGGCTTGGCTTCGCCACCGTCCTTTTGGGCGGCCTCATGCTGCTGGCTGATGATGTGCTTGACTTCCTTCGCGGCCAATTCGGTGAGTGTGATCATTCCATACTACTCCGTATTATCTTCCGTATTATCTAACGACTCGTTACGATGCCGAGGTTGCCGTTATTGATGGCTGCTTGTCAGCGGCCATCTTCGTACGCGCGTCGTTAACGGCCGCCCGAACCGCATCCTCGGCGAGCACGCTGCAATGGATTTTCACAGGCGGCAGCGCGAGCTCATTGACGATCTCCGTGTTTTTGAGGGCGAGGGCCTCGTCGAGTGTGCGCCCCTTGATCCATTCGGTGGCGAGTGAACTGCTGGCAATAGCGCTGCCACACCCAAATGTCTTGAACTTGGCGTCGACGATGCGCTCGTCGTCGTCTACCTGAATCTGTAGTTTCATCACATCGCCGCACTCGGGCGCGCCGACAATGCCCGTGCCGACGTTGCTGCTGGACGTGTCCAACGTACCGACGTTGCGCGGATGTTGAAAATGATCGACCACTTTGTCGCTATAAGCCATAGCTTTCTATCTCCTGTGTAGCGGCGGGAATCGTTCGACGCCGCGTCGTTCGTTGTATCTTTCTCTCACCGCTCAATGGTGCTGCCATTCTACCTTGGATAGATCGATGCCCTCTTGGGCCATGTCGTACAGCGGGCTCATGTTTCGCAGATGCGTGACGGTGGCGACCACCTCTTTGACGGTGAGGTCGATGTCCTCTTCCGTCGTGAACCGCCCGAGCGAAAAACGAATCGAGCTATGGGCCAGGTCATCTCCGAGGCCGATACCACGAAGCACGTAGCTCGGCTCCAGCGACGAACTCGTGCAGGCGCTGCCGCTCGAAACGGCGATGTCGCTCATGCCCATCATCATGCTTTCGCCTTCCACGTAAAGGAAGCTGACGTTGAGCGTGTTGGCCAGGCGGTGCGCCGTATTGCCGTTGAGATAAATATCCGTGAGGTGTTCGCTCAGTCTGGCCCAGAGGCGATCACGAAGACCGGAGAGCCGCTCGTGTTCACGTTCCATCTCGCTCCGGGCGATTTCTGCCGCCGCCCCGCAGCCGACAATACCGGGCACGTTGAGCGTGCCGCTGCGCATCCCGCGTTCATGGCCGCCGCCGTGGATGATCGGTTGGAGGCGTACCCGCGGACGCTTGCGCCGCACGTACAACGCACCGACGCCCTTGGGGCCGTAGATTTTGTGGGCGGATAGACTGAGCAGATCGACCCCCATCTCGTTGACGTCGATCAGTGTCTTGCCGAAGGCCTGGGTGGCGTCCGTATGGAACAGCACGCCCCGCTCCTTACATGCCGCACCGATCTCCGCGATGGGATTGAGGGTGCCGAGTTCATTGTTGGCGAACATGAGGCTGACGAGGATCGTATCTTCTCGCATCGCCTCGCGAACCTTATCCGCGCTGACCAGTCCCGTCTTGTCTGGATCGAGCCAGGTCACTTCGTAGCCCTGCGTTTCCAGGTATTTGCACGGGTCGATGACCGCTTTGTGCTCGACCCGACTCGTGATGAGGTGTTTTCCCTTTTCACCGTACATCCGAGCGACGCCGATGATGGCTTCGTTGTCAGCCTCAGTGGCGCCACTGGTCCAGATGATTTCCTTCGACGACGCGCCGATCACGTCGGCAACCTGCTTGCGGGCCTTCTCGACGGCCTCTTCCGCGACCCAGCCAAACTGATGGTTTCGGCTGGCGGCGTTACCGAAGCGTTCCTTGAAATAGGGGAGCATCGCCTCGAGGACACGCGGGTCGACCGGTGTCGTGGCGTTATTGTCAAGATATACATGGCTCATAGGGTCAACTCCGTTACCGCACTCACTGTGCCGGGCATCGATTCTAATTGAACGGCATCTCCAGTGTGGGGTGCTGTATCTTCCTCGACGATCTCGGCCAGACTTACCTGCTCCAGGAAAGAGTCCAGCCGGTCGTGTACCCTAAGCGCTGGACCCCGGACCGGACACATCGCTTCCAACTCGCACGGATCCTTGGTGGCTTCCGGAGGTTGGAGCGCGCACTGCACAAACTGAATCGGTCCTTCGATCGCTACGATCAGCTCGCGGAGCGAAATGTTAACCACCGACCTGGCCATCGCGTAGCCGCCATTGGCACCGCGTGCGCTGTTCACGATACCCGCTGACGTTAGCGTCTTGAGGATGTTCGTGAGGATCGGCTGCGGTACCTTGGTAAGACACGCGATCTCCCGCGCGCTCATGACGGCCGCCTCCTGTTTGACCGCTCCGTTGTGCTCAGCCAAAGAGGCCCGCTTCGCCATACAGGCGACGGCGATCAGGGCGTAGTCGGTTTTTTTCGTGAGCGCGAGCATCGTCTTTTACCGGGCCGTCCCTCTTGTTTGCAATTCCAAAGTCGGCTTATCTCGCCGTACTATTCGCATCGGCAAACAGCGATGCAGCATATAGTACCGAAACAGTACCATATATCCACACTAAATATAGTACAAAGTTAGTCCTATTTCAAGGTCACGTCTGATAATTCCGATCGCGATTCTGTAATTTGTTGTTTCATAACGGTTTATGGTTGTACGAGATGGCTGGCGCGCGCTAGGTCGTAGCTGGGGTTTTCTTGTTTTGGAGGGTGTTGCCGGAGGCGAGAAAGCGATTTATTCTGCGTCTGCCAATCGAATGTTTCGGGATAGCCCGCATTATTCATTGCTTGGTTGTGACAATCTCTGACCGACGATTCGATGCCGCGGGGACGGACTTGTGCCCCAGGAGGGGTGGGCGTGCGCACAAAACCCCCTTTCCCCCATGAAAAAACCGGCGTGTCAGAGGG
>JAJRSP010000134.1 GCA_024278775.1 Planctomycetota bacterium | reverse complement strand
CGGCATCGCGTATGCGATCATCGGCGGTAACGCGGTGGCGGCATGGGTGAGCACGGTGGATGAGTCGGCCGCGCGCACGACGAAGGATGTGGATGTCTTGTTGTGTCGGGATGACCTCGATCGAGCCGCCGATGCGTTGCGCGCGTGCAGACTCACTTCGGCTGAGGCGATGGGCGTTCAGATGTTTCTCGACGAGGAGAACCCAAACCCGAAGACGGGCGTACACGTCGTCTTTGCAGAGGAAAAGGTTCGCACGCACTACACCCACGCGGCCCCACATCCATCACGTTCAGTGGAAATGCCCGACGGCCTCCGAATCATCGAAGTAGCGGCGCTAGTTGGTATGAAGCTACAGTCTTACCGTTTCATCGACAGGGCTCATATTCAGGATCTTATTTCCGTTGGCTTGGTGGCGGACGACGTGCGCGCGACTTTGCCGGTGGATCTGCGCGGGCGTCTTTGTGCGATCGAAGCGGAAATGGGTCAAGACCACCGTTAGGCAGCGCCTCCGTGATCCCGTCTCTTCGGAACGTGGTAGAAGCTCAAACGCAGGGAGTGGCTGGCTTTTGCGGCCGAGCCGGTGTGTCGAGTGGGTGGGGCCATGCGGGTCAGCATCGAGCGATGGATTGGTTTGCCTCCGCCGCCCTAGGCTAGGTAAGCGTGGGCCTGTACATCCGCTCCCGCCGCCGATTTCATCTCGCCACTTTTTCGAGGATATCTTGACATTTACCACGCCTCGTGCCACAATGGCGCGCCATTCGGTAGCCTCGGCGGACGCGACAGCCTTAACGGTTCTGTGACTGTCGCACGCTTGGTCCGAGACTACTCTTGTCGTATGTAGTGGTTGCGCACCCCTTGAGGTGGGGCGGTGGTTCGCAGCGGGGTGTCCATGTTGTACCTGACGCGAAGCATGCCCGACAGGGTGGTCGCGTTCCTGCGGGTACGGCGCTTGCGTCGTTCATGGGGTTGGTAGTTCATTCGAACTCGACCGAGGAGGTTTTGATATGTGTGTTAATCAAATGGCATCTTCCGTGAATCTCTGGTGTGTCTGCGTCGTGGTGGCCGCATGGGTCGCACCGTCTGCAGCACTTGCCGGCTGGCCGATCGGTGGTGACTTGCCACCGGGTGGTACGGTAGCCGTAGCCGGTGTGTCCGGCGGGTCCGGCCCCGGTACGGTCGTCCACGACGGCTTGATCCCTTTCGAGATTCGCGACCTTCGGGGTGTCTTGATGTTTAGAGGAAACCTCCAGGATCGTGTCGTTCGGAACAACGCCACGGGCACACTGAGCTTTGAGCGCCGCATCCGGGATACGGACCAGGCCGGTAGTCTGAACGGCGTCGTGGTGCGGCTGGCATGCTCTGACTTCAGCTCCTTTTTGACGGTCGTGGGCTACAGCACGACGGGTCTGGGGAGCGTGGCCCCCAACCTCGCATCGAGAACCCCGGATGGGGCGGTGGTGACCTACCATTTTGACAGTCCACCGCTGTTCATCGGGCAAGAGAGCCGGTTTGTGTTTGCGAAAACGGAGGCGCTAGATTTCGCAGCTACCGGCCAGTGTGTGATCGGTCTGCAGACCGGTGACGAAGTCGCCATACCCGTCGTGAGCCCTGTTCGAGTGGTCGATCCCGGATGCCGGAGAATCGGTTTTGAAGATGTCGCGTCAGGTACGACGTTTCCCGCCGGCGCATCGTTCGCCAGCAACGGCGTACTGCTTCACCTCAATGAGTTTTATTGGGGCATTGGATCATGCACCAACCCGACCATGAGCGGCTTCGCCCGCATCGCGAACAATGGGCAGGCGTGCGGCACGGGCAATGAGCTGATGATCAGCAACGTCAACGTGGAGTTGGACTACGGTGTGCCGCTTACCGGTTTGATGATTCGCTTCGGGGAGTACGGCGGAAATATCAACTTGCAAATCAACGGGCAATGCATCAGCGTACCGAACTTCAGCGACCTGCCCATGCTCGTCGGCGGGGTCTCGGTATTGGTCGACGAACCCGTGCCGGGGCAGGGTTGCGGCACGATCATGCTGGAGGGCGATATCGGATCGCTCAGCCTCGGAGGGCAGGAGCTCTGGATTGACGATATCGAATGTATTCAGAACGTCTGCGTGGCTGACAAAACTCCGCCGGTCGCCGAACTGACCGATCCGCGGCCTATGGCTTGCGTCTGCGACCCAGTGGAGATTTTCGGCACGGCCACGGATGACAACTTCGACCGGTATCGTCTGGAATACCGCGCCGTGACGAACCCCGTGTGGACCACCATCACGATGAGTACCACGCCCGTCCTGGCCGATCTCCTCGGCGTCTGGAACACCACCGGACTCGCACAGGGTCGTTACCTCATCCGGCTCACCGTGCAAGACGCCTGCGGCCACACGGAGACGGCGGTGAACTTTGTCTGGCTGAGTACGAGATTCGACAACCTGACCGTACGTGAACCCGACCCCGGTGAAGTGGTCAGCGGAAACGTTTGCATAGACGGCACGGTGTGGGATTCTTTTTGTTTCAATGACTACACCGTGGACTATCAGCCGGCGGGCGCGCTCCTATGGAGCCCGGTTGATCCGGCCCAGCCGGTCTACACGAGCACGGTGGTCAACGATCCCTTCGCGCACTGGAACACCGTCGGCCTGGGCATTCCCGACGGTGCCTACACACTACTGGTTGCCGCCACCGATGATTGCGGCAACTCGGCGAGTGAGCTTGTGGATGTGATCGTCGACAACACCCCGCCGGTCGCGCTCATCTCCGACCCGACGCCGTGCAGTTACGTCGAGGGTATCGTGGTTGTGACGGGCACGGCCAATGATGCCAATATGAGCCATTGGGTCTTGCAATACACCGGGGGTGACTCGTCGGAGTGGGTCACCATCAGTTCCTCCGAAGCGCCGGTCATCAACGGCGTGCTCGGCGAGTGGGACACGAGCTTGCTGCGTTCCTGTGCCTACACGTTACGTCTTGTCGTATGGGACACCGCGACGCTCAATTGCAACCACACGAGCCACCATCGGAGTGAATACGAGGTGTCGGTGAACGTGGGTGCGTGCGGTGACTTCGATACGGACGACGATGGAGACGTCGACCTGTTCGATTACCACTGGTTTGAAAAAGCCTTCACCGGTGCGCTACCGTAACGAGATTCGTGCCGGCGTCTGTCGCGCTACCCCCTTGGCCGCGCCAAGCGAAGCTGCCGCAAAGTCGAGTAGGGCGACACGCGAAACGTGAGAAGTCGCGCTGCCCCGGCAGCCGTCTATTCTCCCGCTTCCGAATCCTTTGGTTGTATCAACAGTTTGCCGGCGAGGATTCTTTTCTTCATCATCCTCCGGCAGGGCGTTACATCGTGCTCCGGCCAACGAATATATGCCGACTTAACTGCTGCGGTGTGATCCTCTCCTTCCACCGTTCCGAGAAATGTGCGGTGTCTCTTGACGAACACGTCCCAAATCACTGGTACACCTCCATATTCGATCAAGTCGCGTAGGGCTGGCGCGAATTCGTGGCGGCGATGTGCCGATCAAGGACCCCCACCAGCACGCAATCTGAATGCCGAACCCCATTAGAAAACGTCCTCTTTCCCAATAACCGAGGAAACCCTAATGCGCGCTGGAAGCCTCCTCCAATTCTTTTTTGTGCTGTTCGATAATCTGCTGCTGCACATTGCCGGGTACGTTTTCGTAATGCGACAGTTCCATAGTGTAGCTTCCCTGTCCACCGGTGATGCTGGACAGGCGTGAGTTGTAGTCGGCGACTTCGGCCAACGGCACCACCGCCTTAATAACGGCGAAGTTACCCGGGAGTATTTCCTGACCCTGGGGTCGCCCGCGACGAGACGCGAGATCGCCCTGAATATCACCCACGTGCTCCGCCGGCACCGTCACCTCGATATCCACGATCGGCTCCAACAAGACCGGCTTCGCCTTCATAAAACCTTCCCGAAAGGCACCGCGACCGGCAATCTGAAACGCAATATCCTTGCTATCCACCGGATGCGTCTTGCCGTCGATCAGTTCTACCTTGACATCCACCACCGGATACCCCGCGAGCACGCCGGCGGCCATCTGGGCCCGAACCCCCTTATCGACGGACGGGCGGTAGGCCTGATCGATGGACCCGCCGAAGATCTTGTCAACAAACTCGTAGCCTTCCCCGCGCTCGGCTGGCAAGACATTGATGATGACCCGACCAAACTGTCCCGATCCGCCGGATTGTTTCTTGTGCGTGTATTCGATCTCCTTGGCGTAACTCGTAATCGTTTCACGGTAGGGGATGCGCGGCGGCTTGGTGTCCACCTCCAGCTTGTGGTGTTTGGACATCCGTTGCAGGTACGTCCGAATCTGCAACTCACCCACACCGTGAACCACCATCTCACCCGATTCGCTGTGATCCAGCGCAAAGCAAGGGTCTTCTTCGGCAAACCGTTTCAACACCCCGTTGATCTTGTCTGCGTCGCCGTGGGATTTGGACTCCAACGCCAGCGCAAACATCGGTGCCGGCAACGCCGGCATCGCAATGGTGCCGCCCTGCTTGTCGTAAATGACATCACCGATGTTGAAATCGAGCTTGGCCAGTGTGATGATGTCACCAGCCACCCCCGACTCCAACTCGCTGTGATCCCCGCCGATCGCCCGGGTGATCTGCCCCGGACGAACCCCCTTGGGTTCTTTCTGCGACTTCACATGCATATCCGTGGTCAGCTTCCCTGAAAACACACGAATGCTCAGGTATTTGATGTGGCTCTTGGCATCGGTACTGATTTTGAACACCTGCCCCACGAAGGGTGCGTTGACATCCGCCACAAGCTCGGTCTCGGTCTCATCGGACACGAGCGTGCGTTTTTTTCCGTCGACGGGACTGGGGCACAACGTGGGCAAAGCATCGAGAAACTCCGCGATCCCAACGTCGTGTATCGCGTCGGTAAACAAAATGGGGATCAGCTCGCCGTCGGCCACCGCCTTAGAAGCCGCGGCCACCGCCTCCTCGTCCGTGAGCTCGCCCCCCAGATATTTATCCATCAGCGCCTCATCGGAACCAACGATCGCTTCCAACAGCGCGGTGTGGGCATCGGACACGCTCGAAAAATCCACATCCCCTGATTCGTTTTTGAAGCAATCCACCACGGACTTGCCGCTGCCGGACGGAAGATTCAGCGGCACGCACTCAGCGCCGAACGTCTCCTGTACCGAGGCGACCACCTCCGACAATTCGACATTCGGCGCGTCGATGTGATTGATCACGATCCATATGCCAAGCCCATACTCCTTCGCGCGCTGAAACATCTTGCGCGTATTGACCTGGATTCCGGAGGCCGCCGAAATCACGATGACGGCTGTTTCGCATGAGCCCAACGCCGCAATCGCCGGACCGCAAAAAGCAGCCATCCCCGGCGCATCCACGAGATTGATATGGCAACCGCCATGCGTCAGATAGCACACCGCCGAGTCATGCGACGATTGCTTCTCTCGCTCTTCCTCGTGGTGATCCAGCACGGACGTCTTTTCCGGCACGCTCCCCAAACGTTTGGTGACGCCCGTCTTAAACAACAGGGCTTCCCCGAGAGAAGTCTTACCGCCACCCGGGTGCCCCGCGAGGACGATGTTACGAATGTTTCTAGGTTCCAACTCGGCCATCGGTTACTCCTTCGACGATCGCATAATCACCAGCGTCAGTCGAACCGAACACCATCGGGCTCGCCTTCTATCGGCCACCCGGACAGTGCCGTCGAATGCCCCGCTACAAGCTAAGGGAACCTGCCATGCTACAAGAACGGTGCCGGCGTTTCCAGCACAAAAACGGATGAGCCCGGGACGGACCTATGACGCCATCGGCGGGCACCCCATTCTTCGGGTGCCCCCGAAGGATGGGGGACGGATTTCGCTTGCCAGACTCCATCTGCCGCCCAAATCGCTACCGTTTCCGTAGTCATTCACCCTTGGCCTTGGGTCGGAGAATGGGGCATCCGGAAGTGGGTGAAACCGAAAAAAAGGTCCCCTGGCCACGATCCTACTGGAAAAAACGCTACCTGTTGGCCCAAATCAATCGTCAAACCGCTATAATGGCCACAGTGAACCCATCGACCAAAAGCACAGTCAAGAGGCACGCGACGGGAAAGCCGTCGTCGCCTCGCGTTAACACTCCCCCGGCCAGCGCGTCTCAGGATGGCATGATCGGCGCGGCCCCAGCGACAGCCCGAGGTGCCCTGACTACCCCACAGGAACGGGATGCCCACAAAAACAGCGACGCACGGCACGGGTGGATCGTCCGTCTGATGACCGACGATGGCCCGGGGATTCTAAGGCTGCTCTGGAGGATCCTCGGTCGAGAAGCTGATGTCATGGATGCCTATCAAGACTGTTTCTGCAAGCTCGCCCAACTGACGGGACGCCGTGAGCCGCGAAACGCACGGGCCTACGCCTACCGAACGGCCGGCAACATCGCCATCGAGATGATACGCACACGGCAGCGACGAGGAGCCCATTGGGACAATGTGGTCGCGACAAAAACGCAACGCGCCAACCCGACGGAAGATTCCACGCCGGGATCGGAAGTGCTCCATAAGGAGCAACTTCGCAAGGCGATCGGCGATCTACCGCCCCATTTACGTAACGTCGTTGTTTTAAGAGACTTATCGCGAATACGCTATGACGAAATCGGCCGGGTACTGGGAATCGAGCCGACGACCGCCCGCGTCTACCGCCGTCACGCGGTGGTCCAACTGGCGAAAACACTGGGAGTCGAAAACTGATGCGGTATCTCGCGCCTCCGAGGAGTCACTCTTGATGAACGAGCTTACAGATCAGCCGGGAAAGGAATCAACCTGCCCCAAGCGGGTGTGGGTCATGTCGGTGCTATCCGATGATGAAATCCTTTTGGCCGATGATGAAATCCTTTTGGCCGATGATGAAATCCTGCGGATAAACGACGAACCTCTTCGGACAGGCAGCCCGTTACCCCAGGGGCTTGAGTTTCACCTCTCCCGGTGCCCGAGTTGCCGGGCGTTGGCCGGTGAGCTCCAAGCCGTCACCAGGGGTCTGGCGGAATTGGCATCCGAAGATACGGAGACGTCCCTACTGAACCGCGCGAACCGCCAGGCCATGTCCGCCCTGATGAATGGGGCCCGGATGACGGGACGGGTGGAGGTCACGACCGAGCAGATCGGACGGCCCGAAACCGTAGCAGCGTGGTGGCGTTCGCCCAAGTTGATTTCGCTGACCACTGCCGCGGCCATCGTCCTCGCGATCGGTTTGTATGGATTGAGGTCTATGTCGGGCCACGGGGCAGGTGGTGGGTTGACCGACCCCAACATGCAGATGGCCGATGACACCAGCCTCACCATTCCCAAAAAAGAAAAAACGAAGGCCGCCCTGGCCAGCGACCGCGACCCGACGGCCATCCCCCCCGCCTACCGGGGGGACGACTGCGAAGGTGACAATTGCCCCGAAAGAGCCTTCGTTCCACGTCGTGGAAGACGCCCCACCAAGACGCATCGTCTTGACACTGCCGCGCACAAAGAGTCTACTATGCCCGCTCCGAATGATCCCTAGCGCCGCCGACGGTCGGACTGCGCATGATCGTGATTCGGCAGACCCACGCCGCGGAGTAGTCTGCTTTTCGGATGGTTTGGGGATGCAGTCGATAGAAACCGCCGCGGTCATGAAGCACGCCGATGACACCTCACAGCGCGTGGCCGCGCTCAACCGAAACGACAAACCGTTTCACGTCGTACTGGCCCAGCAGTTTGACCGGCAAAGCATCGAGCAGCTCTGCCAGTTGTCCGACATGATTCGCACCATCACCAACACGCGACAAGGGACGCAGTTTCTTCGCACGCTGCTGAGCCACCGCCGGGCGATGCTCTATTTTATTCAGCCCTCCACGCGAACCTTTTTGTCGTTTACGGCCGCCTGCCAGATTCTCGGCATGCCGCACAACGAGGTCCGAGACCGATCCACTTCTTCCGAGGTTAAAGGTGAGTCGGAAGACGACACGATTCGCGTGCTCAGCCAGTACTTCGACCTCATCATCATGCGTCACCCGAGCGAGGGCTTCGCCGAGCACGTGGCCAACATGCTCAACAAAATGCCGCGTCCCATCCCGCTGATTAACGGCGGCTCCGGCAAGGACCAGCACCCCACGCAGGCCATGCTCGACATCTACACGCTGCTCCGATCCATGGCCCAACCCAAAAGCCCGCGCAGCACCCCACGTTACTCGGCCAATCTGCTCGCGGGTAAGACCATCGCCTTCGCAGGAGATCTAAAACGTGGCCGCACTGTGCGATCGCTGGCCTATCTGCTCTGTCGATACTCCGGGATGCGGTTTCTCTTTATTGCACCGCCGGAGTTGCAGATTGGTGATGACATTGTCGAATACATCGAACGACACGATATCGAGTATGAAAAACTCGACGATATCCGCCCGGTGATCGGCGAGATTGATGCGGCCTACATTACGCGCATGCAAGACGAGTGGGACGCCGACGGCGAATCCAAGTCGATCGACTACGCCAGCTACAGCCTGACGTATGAGATGTCCAAGAGTTTCAAGGATCACCTCGTCATCATGCACCCGCTGCCGCGCCGCGGCGAGATTGACGAACGGATCGACACGCTACCTCAGGCAAAATACTGGGACCAGGTGAAGAACGGCATGTGGATGCGCGCCGCGATTATTGCCTCCACCTTCAACTGTGACGGGGCCATCCGCGACCACTACTACGCCTACTACACGTATTAACCACGGGACTCTTGCTAACGCCCGAAATTCCTACTCGACAACCCCGAATACGCACGATTCGATAGCACCATCGATCGGCCATCCTCCGAAAGATGGGCATCCGAGCGCCAGGCATTTCCCGACGCCCGGGCTAGTCACCGAGTCCAGTGGCCGCAATGATTCCGATCAGCCTGTCCATCCTGAGACCGTAGTCATTGACCTCACCGTTCTCGTCCAATCCACGCGCACTCAAGTCATCTACAAGCGCTCCCACCACCCGATCCCGATCTTGGAGAGAATCGAAGCTCACCGTACGCGCACCCACCCACAAAATCGCATCCGGACATGACGCGATAACAGTCGCTCTAAGCAAACCGATCAAGTCGTGCGGAATGCCTGTGTGGTATGCCTTCATGGTCAACTTACGCGCCTCCACCAAGCCACCACCATCAACGCGCCACCCCTTCCCTTCACCTACGGTGGACAGAGAGGAAAGATCCATCTACAGAGGGCTACGCCGGTTTTTGGGCGAACACCTTGGCGCTCCAGATTTTGCCCTGCATGGTCTTGGCCAGGTCTGCACTGGATGGGCCGGTGCTGGATGTAGCTGAATCATCGGGGCCACAACTGCAAGAGCTGGAACAACAGGGCGATTCGTCCGACCCACCACCACTCGAAGCGGGAATCTCCGATTCGATAAATGCCGCTAGCTGGCACTCATCATACACGATGCGTTCGCGCACCTCGACGGGGTCCATGCCCGCATCGCGCAGGCCCTGCACATAATCCGCCTCACTGATAGCACCGGACACGCAACTGCAATAGAGCCGCTGATCCGCGAGCACATCCTCCGGCAAGTCCTGGGCCACTATGTCCGACACCAGCATCTTGCCGCCCGGCTTGAGCACGCGCGCGATCTCCGCGAACACCTTCGGCTTGTCGGGTGACAGGTTGATGACACAGTTGGAGATGACCCAATCCACCGAAGCATCGTCAATCGGTAACGCCTCGATATATCCTTTACGCACCTCGGCGTTCGTCACGCCGGCTTTTTCGATGTTGGCCCGCGCACGCGCCAACATGTCATCCGTCATGTCGATACCGATGACCCGACCGGAATCACCGACTTTCTTGGACGCGATCAGCACGTCGATCCCGGCTCCACTGCCGAGATCCACTACGACCTCACCCGTTTTGACTTCACTAAAGGCCAGCGGATTCCCACAGCCGAAGGAGTTTTCGACGGCATCGGCCGGCAGGTCGGCCAGTTCCTCTTTGCCGTAACCGGCTGATTTCACCACGACGCCCTTTTGCACCGGCTCGCAACACAGACCCGGCGTTTGGCTCGGGCGGTTCACGGCGTCGGCGTAGGCCTGGGACACGGACTCACGAATGTCATCCTTCTTGCTCATTAGTTCAACTCTCCTTGGTGTGGCCACCCGAATGCGGGCAGCAGTCGGCAATGGCATCGGCCATCGCCCGAAGTTTTCCGGCCAGTTCGGTAAAGCGGACAGTGTAGCGTACCTCTTTGCCGCATTTTTCGGCGTCGAGTATGCCCGCGTCTCGCAATAGGACAAGGTGCCGCGAGGTCACCGATAGATCCGTCGGGCAGCACTCGGACAACTCCGACACGCAGCAGGGTCGACCGGTGGAAGACAGCCGATCCAACAGCGCAATCCGATTGGGATCACCCAACGCCCGAAAAAACCGAGCGTCCAGCAACTTCCCGACACAACACGGGTTCTTCGCCACCTTGGTCCTTCTTTTGCTCATTTGCGTCACTATGCAAACATAGTCCCTCGCCGGGCCTTCGTCAAGCGTTCTTTTGTCGGAAACGGTAGGCGTTGAAACGAACGCTTGTGCGACGTACGGGCCGTGGTAAGGCGCAGCCGATCCAAGTAGAATCTCACCGTCATGACAACGGAAACGACACGATGAACGGCATTATCTTGGATGAAAAACTATCGCGTATGCAGGATGTCTTGCGCGAGCTGGGCAGTGTGGCCGTTGCGTTTAGCGCGGGCGTGGATTCCACTCTGGTGCTCAGGGTCGCTATGGACACGCTCGGCGCGGAGAACGTCGTCGCCGTCACAGGCCGAAGCGATAGCCTCGCCCAAGCCGAATGCGCGCAGGCCCGAGACCTGGCGGAGAAACTAGGCGTAGAGCATGTCATCCTCGATACGGATGAGTTTGAGAACCCGGATTACGTGCGCAATCCTACGAATCGATGCTACCACTGCAAAACGACACTCTATGACCAGATGGCCGTCTTCGTCGCCGCGCGAGGTTTGGGCGGAATCGTCAACGGGACCAATACCGACGACCACGGTGATTATCGGCCCGGACTACGCGCAGCGTCGGAGCATGAGGTTCGCTCACCAATCGCCGAGGCCGGCATGAACAAAGAGGACGTCCGAGCGTTGGCCAGGCAATGTGAGCTTAGTGTGTTCGACAAGCCGGCCAGCCCCTGCCTGTCGAGCCGCGTCCCCTACGGCGAGGAAATCACCCCCGATAAACTGCGAATGATCGAGGCCGGTGAGGCCTTTCTCCGCGAACTCGGGGTCCGAGAATGTCGTGTGCGGCATCACGGTTCGATCGCCCGCATCGAAGTGCCAACGGAATATCTACCACGCCTTACCCTGCCCGAACTCGCGGGCACAATCGATCGCCGATTTCGCGAGCTTGGTTATCACTACGTCACGATCGACCTCCGGGGGCTCCGAAGCGGTAGTATGAACGAATATGTCTCGCTACAACCACCCGGGTAACGTTCTTGAGACTTCCCCCGCCCCATAGGATCAGAGCATCATCCGGCAATAACTTGTCCCGCATCAGAACAACTCGGTGCAAGGGGCGATAACTTCGCGGGTTGTATAAGAGTCTATTTATCCGTTCTAGAGGCATGCCAGCCTGTTTTAGCTTGAATCTCAAGTCAGAATCGCTATATTGGAGGTGCTTTCAGTAGCGAAGTCTTGATCTCCCCGTCAACGGGAATCGGCACCAGCAAGGCGCGGTGACGATTGGGGTAAGAAAAACTGAACACCGAGGTCGCTTCGGAGGGGCTGAGGAGATGAACCCACTGATCCATCTGCGCGTGTGGTTTGTGGTGTCGGCATGTGTGCTGTCGGCCACGGGCTCGCTGCGTGCGCAGTCAGTAATCTATGTCGATCGTGATGCGAACGGGCCCACGGAAGACGGGACGACATGGTGTACGGCGTACAGAGGGCTGTCTGGCGCGCTCTCCGTCGCTGGTCCCAATACGGTCATTCAGGTTGCCAACGGCACGTATACACCTGATACCGCAGGACTCGCAGATCCGCGCGAGGCCACCTTTTCGCTTGCAGACGGCGTGGCTATTGAAGGTGGCTACGCCGGGTGTGGGGCGGCGGTCCCGGATGAACAAGATTGGATCGCCCATCAAACGATCCTATCCGGTGACCTCAACGGAAATGATGGCAACGTCGCCCTTTTCGATGATTTCGCTACATGCTACACGGGTGGGGCATCGGCCGTTACGGCTCCGTGCGTCGGGTTCGACCAAAACGGAGACAGTGTAGTCGATGGAGTGGATTTTGCTCTGTTGGCCGCCGCCACAGGATACAGCGAAAACACCTACCACGTGGTCACCAGTTCCGGGAACGGCCCTTCCGCCTCATTGCACGGCTTCACGATCTCCGGCGGAAACGCCACAGGCACCAACGCAAATCGAAACGGCGGCGGCATGTATCTGGTGGTGGGCAGTCCGACCATCAACTCCTGCATGTGGGTCGCCAACATTGCCATCAATGGCGGCGGTGCCTACAACGACTTGAACTCCCAGGCCACTTTCACTGATTGTACGTTTCGGTCGAATTTCGCTTACTTCGGATCCTCCAGCGGTTTCGGCGGGGGGGTGCTCAACCTTAACGGTCAACCACAATTTGTGCGCTGCACGTTTGAGTCGAACGGCGCGGAAAGTGGTGGCGGCCTTTTCAGCCAGAACAGTAGCATCACGATCGAAAACGCACACTTTCTGGCGAATCGCGCTTCCTTTGGTGCGGGACTTTATACGACTTCCGGCAATACGGATCTCGCCAACGCCTTATTCCACGGCAACATCGCGTTGATCGAGGGAGGCGGATTTCGGGCTGTCGGCGGCACTCCGGACGTTACAAACAGCACCTTTGCGTCTAACGATGCTTTTTTCGGCGGCGGGATCGCCTCGCAGGGCGCGACCTTCTCGGTCACCAACAGCATCCTCTGGAAGAACACGGCCGGCTCCGGAACGATAGAGGCGGCCCAGGTCGCCGCGAGTTCGGGTACGGTGACCATATCCTCCTCCTGCATAGAAGGTCTGACTGTTTACACCGGTGCCAACAACATTGGCGATGATCCGCTGTTCGTAGATAGGCTGGGCAACGATGGTCTTGCGGGAACGGGCGACGACGATCTACACCTGTCTGCCGTGTCGCCCTGCCTCGATATCGGGAACAACGCCGCCACCCGAACCACTACGGATCTCGATGGTGCTAATCGTATACTGGATGGTGACGGTAACGGTTCCGCCATCGTAGATATGGGTTCGTTTGAACTGACCTTCGTGCCACCGCCGGTTTGTTTCACTGTGCGCGATCTCTCGCAGCCGCGACCATCCTATGAACCCGGCGTGACAAAAACGATCCATATTGTACTTCAACCGAACGCAGACACCACCGCCTTGGGCATAGAAGACTCACCACCGACGGGTTGGACCAACATCACCAACATTAGTAACGGTGGGAACTACGACGCCGCCACCCAAAAGGTCAAGTGGGGACCGTTGTTCGGCCCCCCCTTCCCGATGGAAGTCACCTACGACATCACACCGCCCGCTGGGGCCACCGGCGAGGTCTGCTTTGACGGCGTCAGTTCCGCCAACGGCAACAACAACGAGATCACCTGCGGAGATCTTTGTATCCAGGCGATGCTATGTCCTTTCCTCCCGGCGGATGAGCCGCAAGCGTCCTGTCCAGCCGGCTGTGCGGACTGCGCCTGCGGTACCTGCGGAGACGGTCGCGTCGAACTTTGCGAAATGATCGGTTACGCCTGTGCATGGCAATCCGGCTGCAACGATGACATCGCCGCCATGACCCGGGCTGCCTTTCTTTGGCAGAGCGGTGAATTTCATTGCTGGGACAACACGCTGCTGAACTGGGTATCTCTCGTGGCTCCACCAACCAACCCGGGTTGTTGTTCCACGGCAGGGTTCCTTGAGGGAGGTAACACCGCCGGAGAGGTCTACGACCACCGCCGTCAGCCAACAGAATTGACCCGGGCGTTGGCACACGGCAGTAGGGCCGTCGTACACTCGCTGAACGTGCGAACTCAGGGTCGATCACGAATCTTAGGCGTGCCGATCACCATATATGCCGATGACGACGTCGTGGCCGTCGGCCTGGAAATGAGGGTACCCAAGGAGTGGGTAGTTACTGCGATCAGTGATAATGGCACATGGGACGAAACCAACCGTAAAGTCAAATGGGGACCGCTGTTCGAGAATCTGTCCCGCGTGGTCCGCTTTAAGGCACGAACTACGAACAGCAAAACCGCGTTTTCCGAGTTTCGCGGAACGGTCTCCTTTGATGGGTTTAATCAACCTATTATTTTCGCACCGATTCAAGACGAGTAGATAGGTATGGCTGCTTGCCGAGCCAACACGGCGCTGCCGCTAGTTGAGCGGTGGTAAACCGGAGTGGAATGAATAGATGAAGACACGGGGTAGCTACGTTTTCGGATTGGCGGCGTGGTGCGTGCTGGGCTTGGTCGGTGATGCCTGCGCACAGGTTGCTCTGCGAGACCTATCTGATTTTTCGTCTACCAACCAGCCGTTTACCGTGTCCATCCTGGTGACACCTCCCACCGGAACAATCGCCTTCGGCGTGGAAGATTTAACACCCACCGGCTGGACGAACATCTCTAACATTGACAACAACGGAACGTGGGATGCCGTCAACGGTAAGGTGAAATGGGGACCGTACTTCAATGACATTCCGGTCACGCTCCATTATACGATCACCCCGCCGGCCGACCCGGGCGGCTCGACACCATGCTTCTCTGGTATCGTCTCGATCGATGGAAACAACTCCACCATCGCAGGATCACGTTGCCTCCCCCCGCCGGTTCCGACCGTATCGGACTGGGGTTTGACCACCACGCTCCTGTTGCTCCTCATCGCGGGGACGGTCCTGATCCGTCGTCGCGGCGTCCACGGGGTACACGATCCACTTGCCAACTAATCCGGACCTGCACCGATTGTGTGCGAAAACGTCTTTTCGACCGATCCGATCACGGGTACGCTGTGTCGGCCGCGGGCGAGTGGCGGAATGGCAGACGCTGGGGACTTAAAATCCCCTGTCCGGAAGGACGTGAGGGTTCGATTCCCTCCTCGCCTAATACCGCGTTCAGATTCCACACCTACCGGCCACGGGCTTCAGCCCGCGCAGTTTCTCGGATTCGTACGAGGATTGGCGTTCACAGAACCGGGACAGGTATCAATCACTGGACACGTTCGGCCCCACGCCATCGCCGCATTTACTGGTCTGGTTGGGTGTCGTTCGGTTCGACGTATCCCTTCTTTCTTCGACGGACCGCGTCACGCAGCAGGTACTCGATCTGAGCGTTCAGGCTTCGTAATTCATCCTTCGACCACCGTTGCAGCACGTCCATCAGTTCCCGCGGCAGGCGGAGCAGGTATGACTTTCGCTCGGCCATGAGTCCCTTCTGCCCCGTGTTAGTTGTAGAGCGTGCCTGCGTTGACGATAGGCTGGGCGGCCTTTTCACCGCACAACACTACGAGCAGGTTGCTGACCATCGCCGCCTTACGCTCCTCGTCAAGGGTGACCGTCTGGTGCGCCTCCAGTTTTTCCAACGCCATTTCGACCATGCCGACGGCACCTTCGACGATGCGTTGACGGGCCGCGACAATCGCGTCTGCTTGCTGCCGTTGCAGCATGGCTCCGGCGATTTCGGACGCGTAAGCCAGATGGGAGATTCGTGCTTCTTGCACTTCAATGCCGGCGTTTGCGGCTCGCTCCTGCACTTCTTTCTCCAACGCCACCGAGATTTCATCCACACTGCCACGCAACGAGAGCGTTTCATTCTCAAAGGTGTCATAGGGATAGGCCATCGCCAAATGACGCAACGCGGATTCACTCTGCACACGGATATAATCTTCATAATCTTCGACATCGAAGGCAGCCTTGGCCGTGTTGGTCACACGCCAGACGACCACCAGGGATATCTCGATCGGATTGCCGCGCGAATCGTTTACCTTGAGTGTCTCTCCGGCCAGGTTATGAGCACGCAGCGAGACCTTCTTCTTGGTGAGCAGTGGGTTGGCCCAGTGAAAGCCACTTTGGTCCACCGTGCCCACGTATTTTCCGAACAGGATCAGCACGGCCGCCATGTTTGGCTGAAGCGTGAAGAAGCCAAACATCAGCACAAACCAGAAGATCAGAGCCAGGATGATAGCCACGACACACCCGATCGTCGCCAATCCGGCTGACCCCGTCGAGCCGGCCTCGGCCACCGCACGAGAGAATCGACAGGCACTCTCCATAGCCGAGCAGGGAGAATACCAAAAGCAGGATCGCCAGCATCATCCAGCCATTACGCGTGCGTGTCTTGATTTCGCGAGTTTCCATGAGAACCTTCCTTTCCATCATATATCTTAATTATATCATATTGATTGACACCGTGCCAGTATTATTCTCCGGCAAATCGCAAGTGAAACACCTAAACTATTGTTGTTTATTGACTTACGTCGTTATCTTTTGTTGTGAAAAACGGATCTTGCCTATTGATCGAGCGATCCGATCGATATAATAGGGCGCTGGATTCTTGCGGATGCTTCCCCGGCGGGTGTGGTTTGGGCATGTCGTGCCATAACGGATTGTGCGGCGCTTGTTAGCCGTGGCGAGCTTCCGGAATCGTGTTAGCTTACGCTGCCGGTTCCGGAAGTTTTTTCTGCGCGGGGTGCGGTGCGTTCATTCGCAACGTGTCATGGTAACCGGCGCGGCGGAGTCGTGAACAGAAAGTGTCGCGCAGTGAATACAGACAAGATTCATCCGGGGTATGTTGTCACAAACCGGCGTCTGTGCCGTGAGCACTATCGTCTGACGGTACACGTGTCGGCGTTTGCGCCGGCCGAGCCGGGGCAGTTCGTTCATCTTGGTCCAACGGCGACCGGAGCTGAAGGTTACCGTGAGTTTCCGGATGACGGCGGTGGTGACCTCACCGCGTGGCAACGCAGCGTCACCAGCCCGATGTTGCGCCGAGCGTTTAGCATGGCCGGTGTGCGTGCGGTCGACACCGGCGTTGAACTGGACGTGATCTATCGTGTGGTCGGTAAGGGAACGGCGTGGCTGTCGGGACTAACTTCCGGAGCCGCCGTAAGCGTGCTCGGTCCTCTGGGACTGGCCTTTCCGATTCATCCTGAAAAGGCACACGCGTGGATGGTGGCCGGCGGTGTGGGACTTCCGCCGATGCTCTGGTTGTCTGCAGCTCTCGAAAGAACCGGAAAGAGGCGGATTGCGTTTTGCGGCGCGCAAACGGCCGACCTGCTGGCGGTGAGCATGCGCGGCGAGCCGGCACCGAGCACCGATGGACGGACGGCCACGCTTTCGGCGAAAGAGTTCGCGGCCAGCGGCACGCCGGTCGTGATTAGCACGGACGATGGATCGCTCGGGTATCACGGTCATATCGGCGCCGCCCTAACGACGTATTACGAATCGCAACCCTGCGTTGCGGATGATCTCGTCGTATATACGTGCGGCCCCGAGCGCATGATGGCCTTCGTAGCGCGTTATTGCCTCGACCGCGGTATCGAGTGCCACGTGTGTATGGAGCGTTCGATGGCGTGTGGCACGGGGATGTGTCAGTCCTGCGTGGTGCCGGTTCACGACGATGGGGACGGTGCCAACGCGTGGCAGTATCGACTCTGCTGCAAAGACGGGCCGGTGTTTCGCGCTGAGGATGTGTTGTGGGAGGAACCTGCGATCGCTAGATAAGCGGCGGTGGTTCGGCCGGCGCACGCCAGCATTCCAAACACCTCGGCTCGTAGCTTTCAGATCCACCCACCATCTGGTAATTGACGATCGGCGTAAGGCGTTGGGTGCGGCTGGCCGGCCGTTGGCAACGAGCGCAGTTGGCATGCAGCAACACCATCTCGTCCGCGATCGCGCTGAGTTTTTTGGCGAGCGAAAAGACACGCCCCCAACTGTCCCGATCGAGCATGGTCACGACGACGCCCATACCACGGCTTATCAGCGATTGTATGGTCGGCACGAGTGCGTCATCGAAAAAGTGAGCCTCATCAATCCCAACGGTGTCGATACCTTCGTCGAGTCGGTTGAGTAGCTCCGCAGATGATCGCACGGCGATCGCCGGCATGGATGTCCCGCCATGCGATACGACAGCGTCATCGCAATAGCGGGTATCCACGACGTGTTTGAAAAGGGCGACCGAGCCGGCACGCGAGGGCTCCAGGCAACGAATCAGGTGCGTCGTCTTCCCGGCGAACATGCAGCCACTCAGCATGGTCAGCGCGCCGCGCTGCGTGGGCACGGCATGCGCGGTGAGCGTTCGTGCCATATCGGGCGATCGGGACATGGCGAGGATTGTGCGCGACAACGCGTGATCTGTGAAGCGAGCACGGATCAAGCATGGGACTACGGTGTGAGTTGTGTGGTGTCAGGAATCTTCTGCAGAGACCGGCAGCGGTGCGAGCTCAATCCCCTTGAACAGAGCGGTGCCGATGCGAACGAACGTCGCCCCGTATTCGATGCCGATCTCGAAGTCGCCGCTCATGCCGAGCGATAGCTCTTTGAACTGTGGGCCACAGATACGCAACGAAATCACTTCGTCAAACAACTCGCGCGTTCGCTCGAAAGTGTGGCGGATGACGCCTTCATCTTCGGTGAGCGGTGCCATCGTCATCAGCCCATGCACGTTGATGTGGGGAAGTGTTTGGATCTGCTCGGCCAGGTGTGTCGTGGCGGCCACGGCGACGCCCTGCTTGGTGCTCTCGCCGCTGGCGTTGACTTCGAGCAGGATCGGTATGACGCGGTCGAGCTTGGCCGCCTGAGCGTCGACCTCTTCGGCGAGTCGAAGGCTATCAATGGAGTGAATCATCTCGATCCACGGCAAGAGCGTTTTGACTTTGTTGCGTTGCAAATGGCCGATCATGTGCCAGCGCGGCCGTTTCAACACGGGCGAGGATGTACTCCGGTGCCGGCGGTTGAGCCATTCCTGCATCATGGCCGCCCGTTTGGTGAGCGCTTGCACCTGGTTTTCACCCAGGTCTTGCATGCCGAGTTCCACCATCGTGCGGATCACGTCAAAGGGGACGCTCTTTGTAACGGAGACGAGCCGAACCCCGGCCGGATTACGACCCACACATGCACAGGCGTCGGCGATCCGCCGTTCCACCTCCTTGAAGTTCTCTTGCAGCTTTCGTTTCATGAAGCAGATTCTCGTGGTCTCGCGGTTGGTCCCCACGCCTTCGCGTCACAGCAACCGGATACAGTCTTACCACGCCGACGCCTGATCGACAACGCCTGCGAACCGGTGATCGGGTGTGAATTGTGCCGGTGTACACGGTTGCCTGCGGGTTGGTTGGCGGGGTGAAGATGCCGGACTACAATCAGCCTGACCGGGGTGGAGATGCCGATGAACTAGGGGAACCGGGAGCCAAGATGCGTCGTGGCGTCCATCCCGCACGATCCCTGCGGCCGAGTGTCTTTGCGAGATGAACCTCACACCATGACAGGACCACCACCCCAACACGCACCGTCTGGCAAGCTGAGTCCCACGGGCACCGATGAAGTCTACATTTACCCGTGTTCATTCGAATCCGATCACGGACGAGCCACCCCGGGGTTTATCCGCGGGGGATACGGGCCGGGGAACCAGTGCGAGTCTTCCACTTCCGAAGCGAGGGGCCACCCACCGCAGCGGTCACAGACCCGGAAATCCGAGATGAACGGTATATCGGCGCGGTCCTGGTCGCGTGGGGTGGGGCTTGTGGTTCTGCTAATCGGCTTCGTATGTAGCGGGTGTGAACACCACGAAAAAACGACGGGAGAAGGGATTTCAAGCGGATCGGCAGCATCGCGCCCCAATGTGTTGCTCGTCACTTTCGACACCACCCGCGCTGATCGCCTCTCGTGTTACGGCAACGCGGCTATCCGAACGCCCACGATCGACGCGCTGGCCGCCAAAGGCGTTCGATACACGCGGTGTTACGCCGCGGCTCCCATTACGCTGCCGTCACACACGTCGCTCCTGACGGGACTGTATCCGACTCATCACCGGCTTCGAGATAATGGGGCGGGCCAGCTGGACGAAAAGGCGCAAACCCTGGCCGAATTGTTACGGAACGCCGGCTATCGCACGGGGGCAGTGGTCGGGGCGGTCGTGCTGGACGCTCGATATGGGCTGAACCAGGGGTTTGACAACTACGACGACCGGATTTCCGAGACGCATCCGACCACCGGACTCCATTTCGCCGAACGACCGGCCTCAGCCGTGACCGACGCCGCGGCTGAATGGCTGAACACGCGGGACAACGATCCCTTTTTTCTCTGGGTTCACTACTTTGATCCGCACTCGCCGTACGCGCCGCCGGGACTTCACAAGGGAGCTACCGAGCAGGAGGCGTACGATGCGGAAATCGCCTTCGCCGATGGGGAGTTGGGGCGGCTGGTGACTCAAATCGAGCGGCGTGACGCCTCCAACGGCACGAAAACGCTCGTGGTGTTTACGGCCGATCACGGCGAAAGCCTGCACGAGCATGGGGAGTGGACTCACGGTCTGTTCGTCTACAACGCCACGATTCAGGTTCCGTTGATTGTCACGACGCTTGGCGACGAAGCCGGCGGCACCGTGGTGGATGCGCCCGTGTCGCTGGTGGATGTGATGCCTTCGCTGATTCAACGGTTGGGGATCAAAGAACCCTATGGGCTGGACGGGGTGCCGCTGCCGACAGAGGGTGCGGCCAAGCAAGACGACTCACGAGCGATCTACTTTGAAACGCAGCTTCCGCTCAATACATACGGTTGGAGCGAGCTGGAGGGCGTGATCCTTGGCGAAAGCAAGTATATCGCCGCGCCGACGCCGGAACTCTACAACGTGGTCACCGATCCCACGGAGACAACGAACTTGTTGGCCTGGGGTACCCAACCCGACGCACGTTTTGTTCGCGCTTTGAGAGACGCCCAAAAGAGTGCTCCGGACGCTCCGGCGCTGGCGGTTGGGGAATCCAGCAGTGATGCGCGCGTCATCCGGCAACTCGCGGCGCTGGGATATGTGGGTGGTGCCCGGCCAAGCCAAGACGACACCGGTCCGCTGGCCGATCCGAAGGCGATGGTGGCGCTGCATGACAAGGCCACGCGGGCTTCGATGCGGATCGAGGGGCGTCAGTGGTCGATGGCGGCCGGACTAATTCGGGAGGTGCTGTCGGAGGATCCGGACAATTTTTGGGTCTTGGATATGCTCATCGAACTGTTGCAGCAGCCGGAGGCGTTTTCTCCAGCGGCCGACGTGGCGCGATGGCGTTTGCAATCTCCGCTGCGACCCCCCTGGGATGAGCAGCTACCGGCGGCGGTGGGCTTGGCCGCCGCCCGCACGGGACAGGGCGCGGCAACGCTGGATATGTTGCAAAGCCTAGTCACGAAGAAGCCGCACTCGGCCGATCTTCGTTGTGCGCTGGCGGCCGTGTTGATGCAAACGGGCAAGAGCAAGGAAGCACAACCGCACTTTGTGGCGGCGTTGGCCACCGACCCGAGGAACGCCATGGCGCTTTCCGGTCTTGGTGATTTGGCGCTGCTTCAGGGGGATACGGCCGAGGCGATTCGGCGATATGAAGCGGTGACTCGCGGTGACTCGGCCGGGGCCGACGTGTACGCCAAGCTCGGACAGGCGTACGAACGTAGTGGTCAGATGGACAAGGCGTTGCGGGCTTATCGCGACGCGATCGCTAAAGACGAAAACCTGGTCGATGTGCGTCTCGCACTTGCGGGCCTTCTCGCCAGGCAGGGTAGACCGGCCGAGGCGATTGAGCATTATCGTGAAGTGGTTCGGCAGCGACCGGAGGATGCCTCCGTGCAGTATGATATGGGTCTGGCGTTTGCCGGTTTGCAGCAGTATGATGCCGCGCGGCGTCATTTCCAGCGAGCTGTTGACCTCAAACCGGATTTCGGCGACGCGCTGATTAACCTGGGCACGGTGTTGGTTCAGCAGAATGACTTGTCCGCGGCGGTTTCGGTCTTGACGAAAGCCAAGGCGATCGACGCCGTGGCCGCAGAAGCACGGTACATGCTCGGCGTCGCGGCGGCGCACCGTGGAGCAGTCGACGAGACCGTGCGGCTGTATGAGGAAGCGATCGCGATCAAGCCGGGGTACTTCGCGCCGATCGACGAGTTGTCCACTTACTACCTGCTCAACAAACGGACAGCCGACGCGGTTCGGATTTTGAACATTGGCGTCACACACGCACCGGACAATGTGACGCTGCTCGCTCGGTTCGCCAAGATACTGGCCACGTCATCAGTGGTGTCGCTTCGGGATGGGGCGACAGCGCTGACGTTGTCTGAGCACGCAAACCAACTCGCCGGCAGCTCCCGCGCTGACGTACTCGCCGCGTTAGCGGCCGCCCAAGCTGAAACGGGGAACTTCTCCGGCGCGGTCACCACGGCTGTGCGAGCGATCGAGCTGGCCACCCGACAGGGTGATAGGGCGACAGCAACGGATCTTCGCGCAGCACTTCCGCTATACGAAGCGAAAAAGCCGTACCGCAATCCCCATTTCTAACTCACGCATCGTGACTCTGAAAACGCTCCCGCTACTTTCCTTGTAACGCCGCCTCGATAGCCGGTATGAGCTTGTCGTGGAAAGGGTCTCGCGCACGGATGATTCCCTTGCCGTCAATTAAGTACCAGGTGGGTAGAAACTCGGCACGATATAGCTCCGACACCGGATTGTCCGACCCCTTTTCGTCCCACGTATGGATACCAGGGAAGCCCGATTCCTTCACGAAGTCAACCACACCCCGTTTGTCATCATCCAACGACACCGCGATAATGACAAACGGTTTCCCGGAAAAGTGTTTGTCCGCCTTTTTGAGGTCGGGGATTTCCGCCACGCAACTCGGGCACCACGTCGCCCAGAAGTTAAGCAGCACGGTTTTACCGAGAAGGCTGTCGAGCGAAATCTCTTTTCCATCCAACGTGTGCGCAGTGAATGTCGGCGCGGTCATGCCCACCTGAAGATGTTCGAGTTAGTAGATGAGTCCTTCCGCACGCTGGGATAGATCGGTCTTGGGTGCGAGCTTCACGATTTTTTCGAATGTCGCCTTGGCCTGAATGGGGTTTTCGGATTTCATAAAGACCTGCCCCATACTCGTGAGCGCAGCCAGTCGGATCGACTTGCGTTTCGCCGATTCCACGATGTGCTTGATCTGCCCGGTCCAATCGTCCGGTGTGGCCGATACCGGATAGGCCAGCGGGATCATGTCGAGCAACTCCGGCATGCGATCATCATCCGGATAATGTTGCGCCAGTCGTTGAAATCGGTGGAACAGTTGGGGCAGGTCGATATCAAACATCCATGACCATACGAAACACTGCACGGCCACGTACGCGCCGTCGTCGGAATCGAGCGAGGCATCGGCGAGCGCATCCATTTTCGCCAGCACCGGCTGACGTATATCCACCGGCTTGGCATCTTTGCGTTTCTTTGCATCCCAGGCGTCGAGGGCGGCCACATAGCGTTTCGAGGCGGCCTCCATTTCTTCTTCGAGCTTACTAAACTTTTCTCGGACGCCGGCGAAGACGTTGGTGACGAGGGAAAGCGTAAGGACAGACAAGATGATGCCCCGACGCAACGAATGGTGTGAGAATACTGTCACGTGTGTTGGTCCTATTCCTTGGGTCAAAAGAATCCGCGTTACCGTTTCAACCTTTCCACTGTACCGCCGAGCGATCCCTTTGGGGAGCATGCGCTAAGCAGACATAGCCCCTATGTCGCAAGTCAGGGAAAGAGTTGTGTAAACCTGTATGTAGCGGGTGCCGTGGGCACGCGTTGCGGCAAAGACACCACTGTTTCGGATCAGTTCGTGCCGCCGGCTTTTTCCGGAAATCGCTCGGCGAGCCATGTCGTGGCGGCTTCCACGCCCGGCTTGAATCCCCACGGTCCGCGCTCCGCGCGAACGGCGATCTTGCCGGCGTCATCCACGACGAAGATCCGATCCGGCCAGGCGGCATAGGCGTCGGCCACCGCATTATCGATATGGTCGACGAGACACGGCAGCTTGACCTTGAGCTTGGTCATGCATTTCGCGGCGAGTGATTTTCGTTCGTCGAGGTTCTTGGGTTTGTAAATCTTCTCCTCGCCCTTGATGGGGATCGCCCACTTACTGTCTTCAGCGTGGGCTTCCTTGATATAGACGACGAAGAACTCGGCGACATCACCGTACTGACTGGCGAGCTCATTGAGGGCACCCACCTGGTGCCGAAACGGCGGTCACGTATAGCTTCCGAACACGAGCACAACGGGCTTGTTACCCTTGAACGAGGCCAGCTCGATCTCTTTATCGCCGCCCATGGTTTTCAGTTTGAAGTTCGGGGCACGCGTGCCTACCGCCGGTGCCGCATCCTTCTTGTTCTTGTGATCTTTCATGATTTTTCGAATGTCGTCCTTCTGTTTTTGCTGCGCGCAGGCGCACGTAGACAACACCAGAACGACCATCGCCGCCCGTGCCAACTGCTTACCCATCTGTCGTGGCATCTTGTTCTCTCCTAAGAAGTCCAACCCCGGCAAGGTTGTCACGAGAGCATAACCGCTGGTCGTCCGGTGTCTATTGGATAGGCGTTGGTTGCGGAGAGGACCACACTCACAATAATGGCTTTTGTGACTGAATTAGACGCGACAATTTCTGACACGGGAATGCCCAAGCGGCACTACATCCTCGGTACGGCCGGTCATATCGACCACGGAAAGACCTCGCTCGTTCGTGCGCTGACCGGAACGAACACCGACCGGCTCCCGGAAGAACGGCGGCGCGGTATGACGATCGATCTTGGGTTCGCGGAGCTGATGGTCGAAGACGTCTGCTTCGGCGTGGTGGACGTGCCGGGTCATGAGCGATTTGTGCGAACTATGGTGGCCGGGGCGACGGGCATTGACGTGGGCTTGCTTGTCGTCGCCGCAGATGATTCCGTCATGCCGCAAACCGTCGAACACGTCGAGATTCTGCATCTGCTCGGCGTACGACACGGCGTCGTCGCCGTGACGAAAACCGACATGGTGGATGAGGACATGGTGGAGTTGGTGTCGGAGGAGGTAGCCGACTTTATCGCGGGGACGTCGCTCTCCGGCTCGGCCGTTTGCCCGGTCTCATCCGTCACCGGTGTGGGTTTGGACGCACTCAAAGCCGCGCTGCTTTCGGCGGCGGCGCAGGTCACCCAGACGCCGGAAAGCGGTCCGTTTCGCATGACGGTGGATCGCGTGTTTACCGTGGCGGGTCGCGGCACCGTCGTGACCGGATCGTCGCAGCGCGGTGTGGTGTCATCGGGTGACACTTTGCAGGTGTGGCCGGCGGATGTGCCGTGCCGGGTGCGTGGGTTGCAGGCACACGGACAATCACACGCCGCGCTACCTCGCGGTCGGCGCTGTGCCATCAACGTGAGCGGTGTGGATCGCTCGCATTTGGAACGCGGGGCCGAGTTGGCCACACCGGGCTATCTTCAGCCGTCACGCATGGTGGACGTCAAGCTGGAATGCCTATCGACGTATGGTAAACCACTCAAATCAACGAGCGTGGTCCGTTTGGAAATCGGCACGGCCGAGGTGCCCGTCCGCGTGGTGCTGCTCGATCGAAAAACACTCGCGCCGGGTGAATCTGACTATGCTCAGCTTCGCGGCGGCGTGGCGATCACGGCTGCCTACGGCCAGCGATTTATCATCCGTGACGAAAACGCCACGCGTACCATCGGAGGCGGTGTCGTGTTGCGACCGCTGGCGCGTCGGCGTCGCCGGACCTCGGAGGATGAGCGTGCGGCACTCTCCGCACTCGATACGGGTTCGCCGGCGGATCGGCTGGAGCAGGTGTTGCGGGCCGCCGGGTTTCACCGACCAAGTGATCTGAGTCTCTGTTGCCAAGCTGGTGTTGAGCCGGACGAACTGAAATCGGTATTGGCGACTTTGGAATCATCCGGGCGGTGGTGTCCGGTGGCGGGGACGGAGGTGTATGCGGTGCCGGCCGCCGTCGACGATCTGACGGAGCGGTTGTTTCGTTGGCTGGAGCGTTTTCATCGCAAGCAGCCGGACAGCCCGGGACGGCTAAGCGATACCGTCGTCGGTTGGCTGGAACGACTGACACGCCGTGAGATCGCCAAGCCGCTGGTGGAGATGCTTGTCAAGTCGAAGCGGCTCAAACGGCTGGGGCGTTATCTTTGCCTCCCCTCTTTTGCGCCGCAGTTGTCCGGTGCCGATGAGAAAATCCTCCTCGCCATCGTGCGTCAATTGAAGGACGCCGGGTTTCAGCCGCCCTCGGTGGAGGCGCTGGCGGCCAAGGCTTCGACCGACCGAAAACGAGTCGAACGGCTGGCGACATTGGCCGTCGCGCTGGGTGATCTGGTACGGATCGATGGTAAAACCTATCTGCATACGGATGTTGAGCAGACCCTGCGGGAGACGGTAGCGCGGCATATCCAAGCCTCCGGCGGGATCACCGTATCCGAAATCCGCGAGGCGCTGGGATCAAGTCGTAAATTCGTCGTGCCGCTCTTGGAATACCTGGACCGGGTGGGGTACACTCGTCGCGTCGGCGATCAGCGTGTGTTAGCCCCAGCGAGCGAATAACGACGGCGGGCAGGGCGGCGGCGAACGGCGAATCGGAAAAGGCAGGTGTCATGGGCGTGTCAGCGAAGGTCGAAAAACTGCTGCGATCGTTGCCGTCGGTGTCTGCGCTGCTCGAAAGCGAGGAGGTGCAACACTGGCTGGCCGAATTGCCGAGGAAGATCGTGGTGGCCGCGGTGCAAGAGGCGATCGCGCAGTGCCG
>JAJRSP010000133.1 GCA_024278775.1 Planctomycetota bacterium | reverse complement strand
GTGGCCATTGCTCAGGGCGATGGTAAGTCGATTGTGACCCCGACGCTGGCCGCCATAACCAAGGTTCCCTCCGGTTATCTACCCAAGGTGCTCCAGCGGTTGCGTCGCGGTGGAATCGTGCAGTCCAAGCGGGGGCTGGGCGGTGGGTTCACGCTCGCCAGGGCCGCTGAGCTAATATCCGTGCTCGATGTGGTAAGAATCGTGGATCCGGTCCAGCGGATCGAGCGGTGTCCGCTCGACATTGAATCTCATAGTACGACGCTTTGCTCGCTGCATAAGAGATTAGACGAGGCCGCGGAGATGGTTGAGAAGTCGTTCGCGTCGACGACCATAGCCGAGCTACTTGCCGTAGCGAACGGTGGTCGTACCCCACTGTGTCAGTCGTGTGGTCCCCACGCTTCGGGCCTGACCGTGATTGATGAGTCGTGTTAGCGGCGGATTTGTCCGGTTCGCGTTGAGTAGAACCTGCGGCTGTAGTTATCTCTCTGCCCAAGCCCGCCATACTCCGACGGGTTGTCATTGATACGCTCTGAAAATGTGATCATCTCGCCATCTGAGTTGTTGGAGGCATACGTCGCCGGCCAGTCACTCCGGGGGACGTCAACCAGCGGCATGTCGGACCAGTCTGGGTTGAACACCATGTGTGAATCCGCCGGATAGACCGGAGCCTTTCCGGGAATCGTCCTCGGCAAGCGTGATCTCGGTCCTGCGCAACCGGATAGTGACATGGCCGACACGCAGACGACGACGGCCAACACAAGGCTTCTCCATGATAACGGCTGATATTTCAAGACACCCCTCCACCGCGCCTCATTGGCGCGTGCTTCTTCCGTTCTCCGGAAGGTCTCTACTCCTCTCCCCCTGTTCGTGCCACTTTGCGGGTGGACGGACCTCGCAGTAGAAGATCCTCCCCTGCCCCCCGGCAGGTAGAGCGAGACACCGGGTCGCCGCGATCGGCCCGCCCGTTCATCCTCGCTCGTTCGCCACGCCGACATGGCAGCGCAACATCACACTCCTGACGTATGCCACGCTTCGTACCAGCGGTTGATGTCGGACGCGGGGGAGTCAGCAGAGTGCCCCTATGGCACCCAAACGGGGGTTTGCTCTTCAACAACGTTGAGGATTCCGATTGTAACGATTACGTCGGTATTGACGTGGGGGGAGCGTTTCGGCATCACGGGGGGACGAGACGACCGACACGCGTGGCCTATCGGACGCGGATTGCGAAGGGGGATCGCTCTTGGCTTACCAGTGCCGGCTCATGCCACACGCGATGGAATTGGTCTCCACCCGATCATCTAGCCGGTACAAACCGAACGATCCACGGGTCTTCGTGCCGGTGTTTCAGGTGGTTGGGGAGGTTCGGTTTCGCGTTGTCGTGATTGTAGAGCTGCCTGGGCCGTGGCCATCGTGGCGCTCGTCGGGGCGGTGCCCGTGTCCATCATCATCGCAAAGCAATCGAACAGATAGCTCGCGTCGTGGGGGCCGGGGCTGGCTTCCGGGTGATACTGAACGGCCAGGATCTTCGCGTCGCGATGCAAGAACCCCTCCAGCGTATGGTCGTTGAGGTTGAGGTGTGTGGGCTCGGCGCCGGCGGCACGCAGGGAGTCGATCTCGATCGCGAAGCCGTGGTTTTGGGACGTGATCTCCACCCGGGCGGTTAGCAGATTTTGTACGGGCTGATTGGCTCCCCGGTGTCCGAACTTCATCTTGAACGACTTAGCCCCGAGCGCCAACGCTAGAAGCTGATGCCCGAGGCAGATGCCAAAGGTTGGCACTTTTCCGAGCAGCTTGTCAAGCAGGCGGATCGTGTACCTGACGGCCGAGGGGTCTCCCGGTCCGTTGCTGATAAAGATGCCATCGGGTTGGCACGCGAGCACCTCATCGGCCGAGACGGTCGGCGGCACAATCCGAACGGTACCACCGATATCCACGAGATGCCGCAGAATGTTTCGCTTCATGCCGCAGTCGATTGCTACGATGTGTCGACGCGGCCCGATTGACTTGCGCGGGATCGAAAACGCCGGATTCAGTCCCTCCTTCCAATCAGACGGTTGCGACGGGGCCACTTCCTTAACCAGGTCTGTCCCGACAAGGCTTGGCACTTGCCTGGCGGCGCCGACGCACTCGGCTATATCGGTGAGTTCCGTCGTGATGATGCCGCGCATGGTGCCGCGTTGGCGCAGTCGGCGCGTCAGCGCACGTGTGTCGATGCCGGATATCCCGACGATGCCGTGTTCAGTCAGGTAGTCTTCGATGGTGGTGGTGGCCCGGTAGTTGCTGTGGCCGCGGGTGTGTTCCTTGACGACGAACCCCCGCACGTGCGGAGTGCGCGACTCGATGTCTTCTTCGTTGATGCCGTAGTTGCCGATGTGCGGAGCCGTCATCGTGACGATCTGCCCGCAATAGGAAGGGTCCGTGAGGATCTCCTGATAGCCGGTCATGGCCGTATTGAAGACGACCTCGCCGGACACCGTGCCCCGCGCGCCAAACGACACGCCACGAAACAACGTGCCGTCTTCCAGGGCCAGGGCGCAGGGGGGCGTAGGGGTTCGCGGCAGCATGATCGCCACGATAACCGTCGTCCGCCTGCGTGGCTAGCAGAGTGCGGCGTAGATCATGAGCGACAACAGGCCGATCTTGACCTTGTTTCGCATAAATCGGACCGTCAGATCAAATAACATGGCTTCCTCCAAGCCTCCCTCTCTGGCATCGTTTCGGGCCAAGCTATAGCGTGTGTGCCATCCGCATTTGACCCAGCCAGCGTCATATTGTAGGCAATTCCAAGCCTGTTTTCGATGTTAAAATGGATAGCTTGTGCGGGATTTTCGGTTGCCCGTGGCGTGGGGCGTCAGCCGACGCGTAGACTATATAGCCCGGATTATTCAAGCTTTCCCCTTTTTTACGACCTCCTTGTGGGATAAACTACGGTTGCTGAAACACTTATCCCAAGACAAGGAGGTCGTTAATGGTTGGACAGGCTGTTGCTCAGATTGGCTTTGACTTTTTCTCC
>JAJRSP010000132.1 GCA_024278775.1 Planctomycetota bacterium | reverse complement strand
ATGGGACGGGCCGGAAACCTCTCAACCCCACGCGAGGATACGATGGCCCCCGCAAGCTGACAAAGGCAATACGTCCGACAACCATGCCAACGAAGATATCATACGTCCCTGTCACACTATTGCTTTTTCAGGGACGACTAATGCGCCTACTTGGTTAACCGATTTGCTTGTGTCGTTGGTTGGGCCTACCTTTTGCCCGCGGAGTTGGTTTGAGAGACGGGGCTAGCGGGAGCTTGTCAATGAGCAGCAGAAGTCAGAGACGAAACACCAACATGTGGATCGTGGCCGCAGTGGTCTTGCTTACCAGCGGGATCGCTGCGTGGGGAGAAGCGCCGCCGCGTTCCAGTGGCATCCAGCCGAAGGTAGTGACGATGGCCAACGGGCTAAAGCTCCTACTGGTGGAGCGGCATGAAGATCCCACTGTGGCCGCAGGCATGTTTTACGACGTGGGTGCGGTGAACGATCCGGCCGGTGAAAGCGGCATCGCACATCTCTTTGAACACATGTTGTTTAAGGGGACACGCATTCTCGGTACGACCAACTACGAGCAGGAGCAGTCTCAGATTCGTCGAGAGGATGAGCTACGTGAGCGCATGAATGCTGAGATGGATCGTATGCGAGGCATGAAGCGGCTCGGTGAGATTGACGACGTGCTCGACCCGGCGCAGTGGACGCCGGCCTACGTGGCGATGAACGCTGAGTACGCGAAAATGGTGGAGGATCACCGAAAGTTCGTGAAGAACAACGAGGTGTTCAACCTGTACACGACCAACGGCGGGGCCGGTCTCAACGCCGGTACGATGCACGATCTGACGGTTTACTTTGTGGGGCTGCCGGCGAATAAGCTGGAGTTGTTTTTCTGGATTGAATCCGACCGGATGGTCAATGGTGTGATGCGAGAGTTTTATGTCGAGCGCGACAACGTTCGTGAAGAGCGGCGTTTGCGTACCGAAAGCACGCCGACGGGAAAGTTTGACGAGGCTTTCGAGGCGCTCTTCTGGCAGTCGCACCCGTATGGTACGCCGGTGCTGGGTTGGTCGAGCGAGGTGGAATCCATCACCCGCGATGATGTACGTGATTTTTATCACAAGTATTACACGCCGAACAATTGCGTGATGGTGCTCGTGGGTGATTTCAAGACCGATGATGTCTTGAAGCTGGTGGAGGAGTACTTTGCTCGCATACCGCGGGGTGATGTGCAGCCTCGCCCCGTGATCACAGAGGAGCCTCCGCCGATCGCCGAGCGGCGGTTTTATGCCGAAGCCGATACCAACCCGCGTCTGCGGATGCGGTTTCATACGGTCGCAATCGGTCACAAAGATGAGGCCGTGCTGGATGTGATCGGAGAGCTGCTGTCGGGGAAAACCGGACGGCTCTATAAGCGACTGGTGACGGAGGAAGAGGCCGCACTGGGTCAGCCGTCCGCAGGCAACCAGGGCCGCAAGTACGCGGGGTATTTTGAGATCGACGTGGCTGTGAAGGAAGACCGCGCGCCGGAGGAAGTGGAACAGTTGGTTCTGGAAGAATTGGATAAGCTCAAACACGGCGACATCTCAGACCACGAGCTGCAAAAGGTGAAGAATCAGGTGTTGTCTTCTTCGGTGCGACGACTTCAGAGTAACTTCGGATTGATGTTCCAACTTGGGTTATACGATACGTGGAGCGATTGGACCTACATTAACGAGTCGCCGAAACGCATGCTTTCGGTGACGGCGGACGATGTTCACAGGGTCATGGAAAAGTTTTTTGACCCGAAAACACGAACGGTAGCCATTTACCGAACGAAAGAGGGGGGGGCTTCGGCACCGGAGGACGCAGAGCTAGCGGCGCTTCTGAAGGATGTGCCGGTCGAGGCTCATGGGCAAATCAAAACGGCCGTCACACAGATGAAGTCCATGAACGATCTCGAGCAGTTGCAGCGGCAGGTGGGGATGATGGAGCAGGCGATGGCTAGTGGACAAGTCCCCGAGAATCGTCAGGCGATATTGGGGTATTTTATCAAGATAATGCAGACGCGGATTAAAACCCTTGAGGCTTCGAAGAAGGAGTCGGACTAAAGATGAAACGGAAACATGTTCTATTGACGTTGTCGGCGTGGCTTGGATTCTGTGGTGTCGTCACGTGGGCGGGAACGCCTGTTCCGCCGCACCCGGACCAGATTCAATACCCCCCGTTGACATACGAGCTGCCCCCGGCGTCCCAGTTCAAGACCGTGCTGTCAAACGGGCTCGTGGTGTATATTGCCGAGGATCGTCTTTTTCCGACGTTTGATATGACGGTGACGCTTCGCGTAGGGGGGGCGATGGACCCCGCGGGCAAGGCCGGTCTGGCCGCGCTGATGGGTTCCCAGATTCGCGACGGCGGGACCAAGTCGATCTCACCGGAGGCGCTCGACGAGAGGTTCGATTTCCTGGCAGCGACCGTACGGACCAGCATCTCGGATACGCGGGGGCGATCCAGCTTGTCCTGTCTTTCCAAGGATGTTGACGAGGCGCTGTCGCTGTGGATGGAGATGATGCGTTATCCTCGTTTTGATGAGGACCGGCTTCGTCTGGCGAAAGAGCGCCGGATCCAGAATATCAAACGGCGTAATGATTCGACCGACTCGATCCAACGCATCGAGTGGGGTTTTCTGATGGATGGGAAGGATCATTTCAGCAATCGCTACCCGAGTTCAAAGTCGATCTACAGCATTACGCGCGATGATCTTGTTTCCTTTCATCGCCGGTTCATTCATCCGGGGAACATGCTGATTGCGGTCTCCGGTGATTTTGACCGTGCGTCCATGCTCAATAAATTGGAACAGCTCTTTGGGGATTGGCCGATAGGTGAAACCGGCCCCGCGGGATTCAACGCGCCGACGCACAAGCCGAAACCGGGCGTGTATCTCATCCACAAAGACGGGGTCAATCAGGGCCGCGTGACGATCGGGCATAAAAGTATCGTTCGCGGCAGTCCCGACGAGTTTCCGTTGCGGGTGATGCAGGGGATTCTGGGAGCTTCCGGTTTCCGGTCACGGTTGGTGGCCCGTGTTCGTTCGGATGAGGGACTTGCCTACAACACGGGTGCCCGGTTTGAACAGGGTGTCTATTACCCCGGTGATTTTACGGCTTGGTTCCAGAGCAAAAGCAACTCCTGCGCATACGCCACGAAGATCGTGTTGGAAGAGATCAACCGTATTCGTAACGAAAAAGTTTCGCAGCAGGACGTGGATGATGCCGTGGCCTTCGCCGTCGAGAGTTTCCCCCAGCGATTCCCAAACAAAATGGCGATTTTGAGGACTTACCTCGCCGACGAATACACGGGGCGTGATCCGGGGTTCTGGCAAAGCTATGTCGACCGCATCAAACGTGTCACGCCGGACGACGTGCTGCGGGTGGCCAAGAAATACCTGCATCCGGATGAGTTGGTGATCCTGGCCGTGGGTGATTCGTCTGCGATTCGCAAAGGGGGGCATGATAAAGCACCCGATCTTCACCTGGATGCGTTTGGCAAAGTGACTGAGCTTCCGCTGCGAGACCCGGACACATTGACGCGATAGGGGGTTGGGGGTAAGTCACGGGTGATGAATGGAGTCATCCCGTTGTCTAGTGTCGTGTGGGCGGTGTCCGTGGTGTCGATGGCCGGCGGCGCTGAACCCGCCGCGGTGGTTCGCGGTGGTGCCGATGTGACGGGGCAGGTCTACACCTGGGTTATCACGAATCGCCGCGATTCCCCGCTGATCTACGTTTCGTTCCCCCATTACCGGGGTGGTGCGTTTGTGGCACCGGATGGTTGGGATACGAGCGAATCGACATACCTCGTGGGCGTGGGGGTGGAGGATCGACCGGGGGTGTGCGTCGCGCGGGCGCCGTCTGCGTCTGATGGAATCCGGGTGGGTCGGTCTGCGGAGTTTCGGCTGCAACTCGCGGCCGGTGGGGCGCGGCATGTCCAGGGTGAGATGACGCTTCATTTCGCCGACGGCTCCGAGGCGGTGATTCCCGAGGTTGAGCTTCCGTATCGAGAGGCCGTAGGAGATCAGTTCGTGACGCTGCTCGGTTTGGGGGCGATATTCGGAGGATGGCTTCTCCTTCGCTACGTTCGGTCGCGTGCTTCGGTTCGAGCCAACACGGGCTCAGGCGGCTGATGTCGATGGTGCCGTTGCGAGGCCCATCTTCTCTGCGTCGGAGTTTGACGCTCCTTTTCTTGGGTTCGTTGGTGCTTCGGATGGGCGTGGCGTGGGGGGCCATGCCGCGGGCGCATGGCGCGGCCGCACACGATCAATACCGCGAATACATCATGGCCGGCGCGCGTCTGCTGCAGCATGGGGCGTTGCTCAGTTCACTCATTGTCGATGACGCGTCCGCGACTTCTTCCACTCTGATGCCGCCGGTGTATGTCGCGGTTGTGGCCGGCGTCTATCGCGTATGCGGTGTGGAGACGCCGCTGTCATCTTGGGTGCTGGCGATGGTCGGTGCGGTGGCCGGGGCTTTTGTCGTGGTGGGTGTTTTCCTGATAGGCCTTCGGCTCGGCGGTGTTCGTGTGGCGTGGATGGCCGCCGCCCTGACGAGCATCAATCCGATGCTCCTGGGGTACACACATCTCGTTTGGGATACGTGTCTATTTTCGCTTGGTGTGGTAGTGACGGTCTGGTGGTCGGTTCGTTTGGGCGACGACGGAGATCGTAGATGGTGCCATTGGGTGGCATTTGGCGTGTGGCTGGGAGTTCTCGCGCAAGTGAATCCGGCGTTGACGGTGGCTTACCCGCTGATCGTGTTGTGGCCTCTTTCTCGCCGATTCGGGTGGCAGTGTCGTCCGGTTAGCGTGGGTGTGTTGATTGTCGTGAGCGGCTGGTTTGTGGCTGTCACCCCGTGGACGGTGAGAAACTACTTGCAATCCGGCGAACTCATGTACATTCGCGGAGGGCTTGGGTTGGAGTTTTGGTTGGGGGTCTGTCCCGAGGCGGACGTGGAGGGTGGAGCCGTCTATTCGCGGCAGTTTCCACTGCTCAACGACGAGGTGCAAACCCATGTGGCTGCGATGGGAGAACAGGCGTACATCGCGGAGTGTCGTGATCGAGCGAGGGCGAGCATCCTGGCGGATCCGGTCCGGTATGTGAGGTTGGTTGGTGTCCGCGCCGTGGATTACTGGCTCGGCACGGTCTATTCACATGTCTCGCCCGGTCGAAGTGGTTGGCCTCGCTCGATGACGCGGGCGGTTGGTGCGGCGTTTGCATCGCTTGAGCTGCTGATGTGGCTCGTGGCGATGGCGGTCCGTCGAAGGCTGACGGTTCCCGCTCGATGGCTCCTCGGGATCGTTTTGTTGTTTTCCATTGTCTACATCGCCACACACGTTCAGGTTCGGTTTCGCGCGCCGGTAGAGCCCCTGCTGGCGTTATTGGTGGCTTTGACGTGGGGGACGCCGCCATCTCACGAGATGTACGAGCAGGCCGATGGCCCTGAGGATCTGACGCGCGTGGCGTGGTGATGTACGGGTGATGCTCCGGGGCATGGTGGTGTGTGTGGACCGGGGGCATGGGGGAGGACCATCTCGGTGGCGTGGGCAGGCGTCGCGGGCAGGTCCGTCGTGCGTTCGCAAACCCGATTTGGCTACGTTGGCCCCTGTCACACACGCCGGTGGTGTCGCACTTACCACTGATCGGGGGCACTGAAGTTCTTGACACGTCCGAGAATAACATCTACCGTGAACCGTGAGGTCACGCGCAATGTCGCTAGTGGTTACGAAGGTTGATCCGCGCGCGTCGTTCGCGGCGGCGGTAGTTCGGGCGGTGGATGTGTTGCGGTCTGGCCGGCTGGTGGCGTTTCCGACGGAGACGGTGTATGGGCTGGCCGCGCGGGCGGACAGCCCTGAGGGGATGGAGCGACTTCGCGCGGCGAAGTCTCGTGGGTACGACAAAGCGTTTACGGTTCATCTCGGCGAGCGTGAGGCGGTCGAACGGTATACGGCGGGTGTCAGCGGATTAACGAGGCGTCTGATTCGCAAGGCTTGGCCGGGACCACTGACTTTGATTTTGCCAGTGCCCGATCCCGCGTTGACGCCCGTGATGAAAGAGCTCGATCGCACCGCGGCGGATGCGATGTTCTATGGTGGTACCGTGGGGCTACGCTGCCCGGATGATGCGGTGGCCGGCGCGTTGCTGCGTGCGGCGTCGTTTCCGGTAGTGGCGACCAGTGCCAACCGGGCGGGCGAGTCGGCACCGTTATCGGGGACGGCAGCGGCTGAGGCGATCGGTGATCTGGCGGCTTTGTTGCTTGATGCCGGGTCCACGCGCTATGCAAAGCCGTCGACGATCGTTCGTGTGGATGGCTCGCGCTATGAGGTGGTGCGTGAGGGTGTTCTGGATGTAGGGACCATCGGGAGGTTGGCGGCGGTGCATTTTCTTTTCGTGTGTACTGGTAACACCTGTCGGAGTCCCATGGCCGAGGGGCTGGCGAAGAAATGGCTCTCCGAAAAACTCGGCTGCGCACTCGATGAGCTGGCGGGACGCGGCGTGTTTGTATCCTCGGCCGGCGTGTCGGGGGGGTATGGGTCTGCATCACCTGCGGCGTTGTCGGTTATGACAAAACGCGGCGTGGACCTGTCGGGCCACGTATCGTCATTGTTGGAGGCTGACATGGTTCAGCAGGCTGACCACGTGTTCGTGATGACCAAGTATCACCGGGATCGTGTGATCGAGTTGTGTCCGAGTGCGAAAGATCGCGTGGCGGTTTTGTGTGACGATCAGGATGTGGTCGATCCGGTGGGCGGTACGGAGCAAGATTACGATGCGTGTGCTACACAGGTGGAATCCGCGCTGCGCAGAAAACTTGAGGAGGTGATGTCATGAACGTGGCACTCGCGAGTGATCATCGGGGCTTTCTTGCCAAAGAGCAGATTAAGTTGATGCTCAAGGAATCCGGTCATGAGATCATCGACTGCGGGTGTGAGGGGGTGGCCAGTTGCGATTACCCGGACATGGCGTTTGCCGGTGCGAAATCTGTGGCCAGTGGTGTTTCCGACCGTGGGATTTTTCTTTGTGGTACCGGGATCGGCATGTCGATCTGCGCTAACAAGGTTCGCGGAATTCGCGCGGCACTCTGTCACGACGAGTTGACGGCTGAGATGTCTCGACGCCACAACGACGCCAACGTGTTGTGTTTACCGGCCGACTTACTGGGCGAGGAGTTGATCCATCGGTTGGTGGAGGTCTGGATGCGCACCGAGTATGAAGGTGGCCGACATGGACGGCGGATTGATAAGATCAGCGATTTCGACGCTAGTTGTTGCGATCAACCTTAAGTGGGCATCTGTGCCTGACGTTGCCTTAGCGTCTGCGAAGGTGTGTGGTGCTTCCGACATGTATACTGCCGCTCGAGTCTGACGCGGCGATATCCTCAAGCGCGGCGTGGGTCACCAGAGTGGTTGGCTTTGGTGGGCCTCCTCTTTTCCATTTCGGGCTGTGGTTTTCATAAAAGTCACAGGTTGCGATCGGTTGGCAAATAAGGTTCGATGGCTCGTTGTGGTCGACGTACGTAGTCAACAGGATGGGAATGTGGGTTGCATAGTGGGTGTTCATTCCTCGCGAGCCTGTGAGTTTATTCCTTTTCGTCGTATATAGTTGATTTTTTTACAGCGATGCGACCAATTCGCGGAAGCTGTGCTGTTTGGGCATCGAACTTGCCACGCGATCTGCGGGCTTGGTTTGTGCCCATTGTCCGAGGGCTTGTGTTGCCGGAATTACTGAACCCCTGCGTAGCGTCTGATCGCGACGATGGAGTGATCGTCGGAGTCATCGTTGGGGTGTAGTGCGAGCCGGCCGCTCGAAGTGGAATGCAATGGAGCTAAACGAAATGAGGAAGCCGTACCGATCTAGTACCAATCGACGGTGCGTGCGGATGTAGTTTGGTGGGGGCGGTGTCGGCACGAAGAGAGATATCGTGGATTCGGTATCGGTAGAGATTCCAGACGAAACCTACTGGCGAAGGCAGATCAAATGCCAGTATGCGTGTCCGGTCAACACGGACGCGCGGGGTTATGTCCGGGCCGTCGCTCGGGGGGATTTCGCTTCGGCTTATCTGATCGCGCGGGGGCCCAACCCGCTGGCAAGTATTTGTGGTCGTGTGTGCGGGGCACCCTGCGAGGCTGCTTGTCGCCGGGGTGATGTCGACGAGGCCGTCTCCATCCGTGCCCTGAAGCGTTTCGTCGCCGAGCGACACGGTCCGGAGTCATTTACGAGCGAGACGCTCCAGCCCATCTCTTTTATGAAACGTGTTTTGGCCGGCCGGTCGCGACGGGATTGTTTCGATCGAAATGAGCTGGGGGCGATGCCTGGTGAGCCGGGTGATGGTGCGGCCGACGGCGCTAAGGTGGCGATTATCGGTTCCGGACCGGCCGGCTTAGCCGCCGCGCATGATCTTGCGCTGCTGGGGTATCGCCCGACCATTTTCGAGATGGAGCCGGTGCCGGCGGGCATGCTGGCGTTTGGTATTCCGGAGTACCGCCTCCCGCGCGCCTTGATCGAGGCAGAGGTCGAAGTGATTCGGGCGTTGGGAGTGGAGTTCATCTACAATACCGAGGTGGGCAAAGATATTCTCTTTACGGACATTCGCCGTGATTACGCTGCGACGATCGTGGCTGTGGGGGCCAAGAAGTCTCGTGCCATCCCCATTCCCGGTGGTGAGGGTCCGGGCGTGATCGGTGGTGTGGAGTTCCTGCGTGACGTTGCGTTGAAAGATCGTTCGTCCGGCTCGACGCTATCCCGGCTCGGGCGTAAGACGGTTGTGATCGGTGGGGGTAATGTTGCGTATGATGTGTCGCGGACTTTGGTTCGGCAGATCGGTTACGACGTATCGCGCAGCGTGTTGCGGCAATCTGAAGGCGGCGAGGTTCACCTCTGTTGTTTGGAAAGTGTCGAGGAGATGCCAGCCGACGATCTGGAGATTCTCGAAGGGCATGAGGAAGGTGTGGTGTTGCACGCCTCGCTCGGTCCCGTGGAGATTGTGCGTGATGCGTCCAGCAAGCTGACCGGCGTGACGTTCAAACGTTGTCTGAGCGTTTTTGATGACTCCGGGAAGTTTGCGCCAACATTTGATGAGGCCGACCTGACGACGATCGAGGCGGACACCGTGCTGTGGGCGATCGGGCAGCAGGCTGATTTGAGCTTCGTGGAGCCTGCAACAGACCTCTCCGTCGATGGACGCGGTCTGCTGACATGCGACCAGGAGTCCTTGCGTACTGATGCACCGGATGTTTTTCTCGCGGGCGATATTGCGTACGGTCCGCGTTTGCTGATTGACGCGGTGGCGAGCGGCAAGAAATGTGCGCTCTCGGTGGATGCCTTCTTGCAGGGTAAGCCGCTGGTGCCTTCGTATGAGTTTGTTCATCTCAACATACCTGACTACGGTCGTGAACCGGACTACGAAAAACTTCCCCGCCAAGTTCCCGACACCATGAGCGCCGAAACGCGAAAGCTAAGCCAGGCGGCGGTGGTGGAATGTGGTTTTACGGAGTCGCAGGCCGTGACCGAGGCGTGTCGATGCTTGGATTGTGGGGTGAACACGATCTTCGATTCCGAGAAGTGTATTTTGTGCGGTGGGTGTGCGGATGTGTGTCCGGAGCTGTGCCTGCAGCTTGTCTCGTGTGATCGTTTGGTGGGCGGGGATGAACTCGGTCTGGCACTGCAAGAGCGCTACGGGGCGGCTGAGCTGGCGGAGATGTCGGCGATCGTGAAGGATGAGGCGAAATGTATCCGTTGCGCGCTGTGCGCCGAGCGGTGTCCGGTGGATGCGATTACGATGGAACGATTCGGTTTTACGGCAACCCTGGTGCCGACCGCCGTTCCCAGTTGATGAGGGTTTTGTTATGGCAGTGGATCACAGCCGGCCGGAGATGAGCAAGCGGTTCCAAACGCCACCGGCTCGCCGTGACTTTCTTGGGTTGGCGGCCGGATGGTCTGCGATTCTGGCGTTTGTCATGGCGATGCTGGGTTCGCTTCGGCTACCGATGCCCTCCGTATTTCCAGAGTCGAATTCTCGTGTAAAGCTCGGCAAGCCCGACCGGTTTCAGGTCGGTGCATCGACGTATTTTCCCGCGCAGCGTTTGTGGCTTTACCGAACCGCGGAAGGATTCTACGCAATTTCGGCGGTCTGTACGCACCTGGGATGTGTCGCAGAGCGGGGTCCCGATGGAGCGTTTTTGTGTCCTTGCCACGGGTCTTCGTTTGATGCGATGGGGAAGCTGACCGGTGGACCGGCTCCCAAGGGGTTGGTGTGGGTGGAGCTTCAGGTCTCACCGGAAGGTTCGCTCGTGGCGGAAACATTGAAGGAAGTGGAACAAGGGACCGTGTTGAGTGTGTAGCCTGTCGTGGTGCCCTTATGGGGCCGCGCTGGGCGAGTTGGAGTGAGATCATGTCCGACGTGAAACGCGATTCTGCGTCGTCAGGAAAGCGCGGCGAGACCGGCGAGCGTAGCATGGGTGATCGCGGTGCCGTGCGTGCGTTTGCGGCGAATTTGCTATCGACTCCGAGGGCGTTTACGGCATCGGTGGTCCGGCATGGAAAGCCCACGTCGGACCGGGCCAAGTCACAAGCTATTTTCACCAATTTCTTCTTGCATGTTCTTCCGGTGCGGACACATGTTCACTCCATCAAGGCGTTGACGACACTGGGGCTGGGCTACGCGACGCTGGTGCTGTTTGTCTTGCTCTGCTTCACAGGGATTCTCTTGATGGTGTATTACAAGCCGGCGGTAGATCAGGCCTACGCGTCGATGCTGGATATTATTTATGTGGTGCCGACCGGGCGACTGATTCGAAACGTGCATCGTTGGGCGGCACATGCCATGGTGGCGAGTGTGATGCTTCACATGGCGCGCGCGTTCTACACCTCCGCATATAAAGGTCCACGGCGATTCAACTGGGTGATCGGTATGGGGTTGTTCGTGCTGACCCTCGCACTCAGTTTTACGGGCTACCTGCTGCCGTGGGATCAGTTGGCGTACTGGGCGATTACGATTGGATCCAACATTGCTCAGTCGCCTCGGGAACTCACAGATGCGTTGGGCATGACGCAGTGGTTCGACGTGGGTGGGTTGCAAAAAGAGTTGTTGCTTGGGGCTCACTATGTGGGTCAGGAGGCGTTAACGCGGTTTTACGTGCTTCATGTCATGGTCCTGCCCATTGTGATTACCGCGATGATTGCGGTTCACTTCTGGCGGATTCGTAAGGACGGTGGGTTGGTGAGGCCGCGTTCCGCCGACGAACTCCCGAAGTCGGATGGCGAAGCGGGGGGAGACGTTGTCCTATCCGACACATTGCCGCTCAAGACCTACGGGCTTATGGGGCTTATGAAGGGGCGGACGCCTGCGGTGAATCGTGAGCTGCGTAACACGATCACAACCTGGCCCAACGTGATGTACGTCATTGGTGCCGTCAGCATGGTCACCGTGCTGCTCACTCTGGTGATTGGTATGTGGGTTGACGCGCCTCTGACAGAAATGGCCAACCCGGCGGTTCCGGAGAATCCGGCCAAAGCCCCCTGGTATTTCCTCGGATTGCAGGAGTTGGTTTCCTATTCGGCATTCATGGGTGGCGTGGGGATTCCCGCGATTGTGGTGCTGGGTCTGGGATTGGTGCCGTATCTTGATAGAGAAAAGGAAGACTGTGGCATTTGGTTCAGCGGGCGACAGGGGCGGCGTACGGCCATGTTGTCGGCTGTTTTTGCGGTACTCGTGGTGGTCGGGATGCTCTGGTTCACAGTGGCGCACGGTTGGCTCCGCAACTGGGAGGCGACGGCCGACGTGCCGCAGATTGTGATTACGTTGTTCAATCCGGGCACGGTATTCGTGGCGTGTTTTGCGCTCTGGTCTTTCGTGGCCATGAAGGCGACGAATTCGACACGGATGGGAGCTATCGCGCTCTTTACCTGTTTCCTGGTGGGTTTCGTGATCTTGACGTACTTCGCCACGTTCCTCCGCGGACCCAACTGGGCCTTCTATTGGTCGTCGGCGGATTGGCCTGTGCACTAAGCCGGTCTGGGCATCGGGTTGGTCTGGGCATCGGGTTGGTCTGGGTGAGGCTGCGAGGTTCGGGACGCGTTTTCGGGAGATGACATGGATCATCGACAAGTCAAAGCCATGAAGGTCGTGCTGTTGGTGAGTTCGATCGTATCGCTTGGCGTGTTGGCGCTGTCCGCGTCTGAAGAAAACTTCAGTGGGGCCTGGCGCGATGCGCAAGCGGACTATCAGGTGCTGTTGCTGGAGACGGCCGACGGTGAACTTGCGCGGCAGGCGGCCAAGGCGTTTCGCGTGGAGCACAAGCAGATTTACCTGCCGGAGTTGGCCAGGGTCGATCGATGTACGACGTGTCACTTGGGCGTAGAAAACCCCGCCATGGCCGAGGTTCCGCAGCCGATCCGTCGGCATTCGGGTGACCTGTTGCGTTTCCATCCGCCGGATAAGTTTGGTTGTACCATCTGCCACCAGGGTCAGGGTCAGGCCACGGTTAAGGATTTTGCGCATGGCTGGCGACCCGATGGCGCTCCTGTGCCGTTCATGGACTCACCGATGCTGCGGGGGGATGCGGTGTATACGAGTTGCGGGCGATGTCACGATGAGCTGGATTTGTACGGCGGAGCGGAAGACCTCTTCGCTCGTAATGAAGAGGGGGATGGGGCTTCGGCGAAGCCCATGATCGATGAAGGGGTTCTGTCGGCATCGCTTCCCGGTGCCGATCGTCTGGCTGCCGCGAAGAAACTCGTCGTGCAATCCGGCTGCTTGGGTTGCCACCAGTACCGCGGCCGCGGCGGGACCCTGGGACCGGACCTCACGTACGTTGGGGACAAAACAAGGCACGATTTTGATTTTACCCACATCGAGGGTGAGCACACCGTGGAGCAGTGGTTATTTGAGCACTTCAAGTACCCCCGTCGTGTGTCTCCGACTACGGTGATGCCGGATATGGGGCTGACCGACGATCAGGCACGCGATTTGGCGCTGTACATGGGGGCGTTTCATCGCAAGGACGCGCCAGCGAGCCATATGCCGGAACCGGCCGCACTCGCCTCCTCTCGGGTTCCGGTTCGGGGAGAAACGCTCTACAAGATGTACTGTTCGGCGTGTCATGGGCCGGACGGTTACGGTTCGACCATGCGTCAGGGGTTGTGGCAGTCGGACGCTGATCCGTGGGGGCGGTCTTGGGACGCTCGAAACATTGTGATCGAACAGCGTAGCGACATGGAGGTGCTGACGCCTTCGCTGAATCTTGGCGATACGTTGGCCGTGGCAAGCGATGATTACCTGCGGCGGGTAGTGACGTACGGACGACCGGGCACGAAGATGCTCGCATGGGCCGAAGAGGGCGGTTTGAGTGGCGATGAAATTACGCTACTCGTTCAGTATTTGCGGAGTTGGCAGGAGCCACCCCCGGATATGGCGGCGGTATCTTCGGCGCGTGGCGACGTCCGGGTCGGTGGCGCATTGTATCGTTCAAATTGTGCGGGGTGCCATGGGGCTGCGGGCCAAGGTGGCATCGGGGTCACTCTGAACTCTCCGACATTTCTTGCCGTCGCCTCTGACGCTTTTTTGCGTGATACAATTGTCTACGGCCGACCCAATACGGCGATGCCGGCGTGGCGTGGTTTTGACGCGCAGGAAGTGAGTGATCTTCTTGCGTACCTGCGCCAGTGGCAGACCGTGCGGAGCGACGTGCCTTCGGTCGTGGCCACGGTATCGCAGGAAGATTCGGCGCGAGCCTCTGTTCGTATCGGCAGGGTGCTCTACAAGGCGAATTGCGTGATGTGTCACGGGCTGGATGGGTCCGGCGATCTGGCCCCTTCGCTTCGGACGCAGGCGTTCTTGACGGCTGTCTCTGATGTCTACCTCGCGGAGACGATGATCCAAGGGCGTCCAGGTACGGGGATGCCGAGTTGGCGGCACCTTTCCAACGACGACGTGGCGTCGCTCATCAAGTATGTTCGGACCTGGCAGACCGAGCCCAGTCACGATGCCGAGTGGCACGCTCAGGTGGTGCCGCGCGGCGACTGGGATACCGGTCGGCGTATTTTTACCGGTCACTGTAGCGGTTGCCACGGAGTGGATGGCGAGGGGGCTTCGGGTCCGCAGCTTAACAACCCCGTCTTTTTGGCCAACGCAAGCGACGTGATGCTTCGAGAGTGGATCACGAACGGCAAAGAAGGGACCGAGATGCGCGGTTTCCGCAAGGGCGGACAGGGCATCGGAGAACTTTCCGAGCGGCACATTGACGATGTGGTGGCTTACCTTCGTTATCTGGAGCGGGCCGGTGAAAACGAGATCGCCCGGGTGGCCAAATCGCCACATGGTCGACCGGAGACCGGCGTGCATATCTACGCCGCCAATTGCTCGGGTTGTCACGGTGTGTATGGTGAGGGGGCGAGCGGTCCGGCACTGGCTAACGCGAACTTCCTGCGTTTTGCGTCGGACGGATTCCTCATGGCGACGATGGCGTTGGGGCGGCGTGGCACGGAGATGCGTCCGGTGAAGCGCGGACCGCAATCCATCCTAGGTCTGTCAAGCGATGAGGTGAACGATCTCGTGGCGTTCCTGAGATCGTGGGAGTACGCGCCGCCTGAGTTGCCGGGTGCGGTGGCTGACGTGCCGCATCGTTTTGTGGTGCCGTGGGATCTTGGACGCGGCCACGAACTGTACCTGTCGAACTGCTCCGGCTGCCACGGCGAAGAGGGGAAGGGTTTGTGGGCTCCGGAGTTGAATAACGAAGGGTTCCTGGCTTCCGCCACTGATGGGTTTTTGCAGGCTACGATCGTGCGGGGACGGCGGGGTACGGCGATGCGCGCCTTCGGGCGTGGGTCGAATGGCTTGGGGGCGCTTTCCTCGGAAGATGTTGACGATATTGTGGCCTACATCAGACATTGGTCCACGCTGGCACCGTCACCCATGACGTTGCCGGCCGAGCGGTCGCTTGATGCGCCCATGTCGTCCGAGCGGGTGACTCAAATCGAGCGTATCGGGGCGGCGAGGACGGTCTCCGCAAAGGGTCTATCAGGGTTTGATTCGAAACGTGCAGGCAACTCGGAACCGATGGCTGCGTGGGTTCCGCCTCTAGGAGAGTAAGCGATGAGTGATAACAAACTGACGGTGCTCGACGACGGAGTTGAGCAGGTTCCCTGTACGATTCACCGCAAGGTCAAATACGACAAGCCGTTCGACCGTCGTGCTTTTATGCAGATGGCTGCGGGGACTGGAGTCGCTGTGGCGGCTACGGGGATGTTGCCGGAGGAATTCATCGAGGCAAAAGCTGCGCCGTTACCTGGTGCGTCGAACGGTACGGGGATTAAGTTGCTGCAGGCGGCATGCCCTTATTGTGGCGTCGGTTGTGGTACCCTCATCAAGACCGAGGGCGGTAAGGTGGTAGGTATGGTGCCGGATAAGAAGCATCCGACCAACCGGGGTATTCAGTGTATCAAGGGGCTCAACGCGCATGAGCCGATTTATCGTGATCGTTTGACCAAGGTACTGGTTCGTAGGGACATGAGTGATCCGTTACGCGGTCACGTGTCGAGCACCAAAGGCCGGTTTGATGCGGATGTGTTCCGCGAAGTTTCGTATGAAGAGGCCGAGGAGTTGGTGGCCGATCGTATCGCCGAAATCATCAAGGCCAAGGGTCCGAATGCCGTGGGTCTCGATGGATCGGGGCAGCTTACGATGGAGGCGCAATGGATCGAGAACCTGCTCATGAAGGGTGTGATCGGGAGTAACTCGATCGAGGCCAATGCGCGAATGTGTATGACCTCGGCCGTCACCGGTTATTTTCATTCGTACGGGTCGGACGCACCGCCGACGAGCTACGAGGATATCGAAGAAGCGGATTTTATTACGTTCTGGGGTCACAACGCGCGTGAGGCGCATCCGATTTTGTTCTGGCGGGTAGCGGATCACAAGGCCAAGCATGATATCCCGACGTGCGTCGCAGACCCACGAAAAACGGGGACCGTTACGGGGCTTGAAGACATCAATCCGCGAAACAGCTTGCATATCCCTACGCTCAACGGGGACATCAGCTATCTCAATGCGATCGCCCATGTGTTGATGAAGCGGTACCCGCAAGCGTGTATGCCCGAGTCGTGGTTGGAGAAGAACACCAACAACTGGAAGGCGTACCGAGAGGGCGTACTTGCGCAGTATTCTCCCGAGCAGACTGTCGAGCGGTTGAGGAAGATCGACAACGGTCGTGTCACGGTCGAGCTGATTGAAAACGTCGCGCGTACGTGGGCTGAGGCCTCGATCAAGGGTCGCCAGCGTGGTCGCGGCGGTGTGTTGAGTTTTTGGGGCATCGGTTACAACCAGATGTTGCACGGCCAGTTTAACACGATCAGCATCATCAACCTGCACCTGCTGACGGGCAATGTCGGGCGTCCGGGTTGTGGAAGCCACTCACAAACCGGACAGCCCAACGCCATGAGCGAGCGTTTGATGGGGGGCTTGACCGGTCGTTTGCCGTTCAACATGCCGCTTAAGAATGCGGCGTGGCGTGATCACATCGCTGATGCATGGCGCGTGCCGCGTGAGCGTCTGGCGCAGACATCGGCCTTGCCGAATCCGGGTATGGTAATCGGAATGATGGAGCGAGCTCTCAAGGGTGGGCTTGATGCCATGTTCTGGATGTACACGACGCACGTTCACATGCCCGATCTGGATACGTTGGTGCGTCCGGCGCTAACCAAGATGTTTTGCGTGGTTCAGGATATTTACCGCCACGCGCCGAACCTCCTGTATGGCGATGTGATCTTCCCGGCGGCGACCTGGGGCGAGTGGACCGGAGGCACTTACATTCAATCGGAACGCCGAATCTATATCTGCGACGGAACGAAGAACCCGCCGCCCAACTGCCGACCGGATATGGATATGGCCATTGATAAGGGTAAGTCTCTCGCCAAGAAACTCGGGCTCGACGCCGACAAAATCTTTCCGTACAAGAAGAAGATCAAAATGGGTAACGGCATCATGGCGTATGACCCGGAGGAGGTGTTCCGAGATATTGTTGCCGCTAGCCCCGGGTCGGACGCGGACCTCAGCGGTATTCTCGAAGTGGAAAAAGAGGACGGCACGTCACCCTACGATCAGCTTCGCGCACTGAGAGGTATTCAGTGGCCGGCACCCACGGCGAAAGTGGCCAGGGCGGGCGGCACACCGCGCCGCTATCTCGGCCAGGAGGGGTGGGCCGGGAAGCCGTATGGAGCCTTCCGACACAAAGACGGCAAGGCACGGTTTAAGCTTTGCGAGCAGGACTATTCGAAGCTGGAGGACATCACGTCACGGCTTTCGAAATATGGCGATAAGAACAAGCCGGGTCAGGGACCGTTCCTCATTGATGATCTACACAAGGACGGACCCAACAAGGGTAAGCCCAAGATTCTTGTTGAGGCGCGTAATGCCGGGTTGGTCCCGGAGCTTCCGCATCTGGAGGTCTATCGTGACGAGTCGAAGCTGCTGAAGGACCATAAGGCGGCCGATGTCTATCCCTTCTGGCTTGGGCTTGGTGTGGTATACGAGCATTTTCATACCGCGAAGACGATTCGCGGTGCCACCACGATCAAGCTTGTGCCGGAACAATATGTCGAGGTGAGTGAGGAAGACGCGAAGCGGTACGGGCTACGAGATGGTCAGCGCGTGCGTCTGGTCACGCGGCGGGGATCATATGAGGCGCGCGTGTCCGCCGGACTCCAGAGTATGATTCGTCCGGCACGTACCGAAGTACCACCGGGTTACTTGTTCAGTCCGTGGAACCTGTCGGTGGCGGACAGCGCCGATCCGCGCAAGAACAAGTGGCTCGTCAATTCGACGAGTCACCGTGCGTGGGACCCGGTGAGCGGGCAGTGTGACTATAAAAAGCTGGCCGCACGTATTGAGCTTTTGTGATTGTCATGCGGGACGAATGGCCGCTATCTGAAAGTGGAGTCGAATAACAGTGGGGTTGTCGGTAATCCCCCGAGTTGGTAGTTCAGCGATGGCTCGATTGAGAAGATCATTGAAGGTTTGTGCCATCCGGCTCGTTCCGGTTTGCGCCTTGGTGCCTGTGGTTTCGAGGAGGATCGTCATTGCTTGATCGGCGCGATTTCATCAAACAATCAGCGACGATCGGTGTGGCGGTGGGAGGGGGAGCACTGGTCACGGGGTTGGGTGGTGCCGCTGCGGTGGCGTCTGCGGGGCCGTTGCGACCGCCGGGGGCATTGGACGAATCCGAGTTTGCATCAACCTGTATCCGCTGTTTGAAGTGTGTGGACGCCTGCCCCAACCGGGCCTTGGAGTCGCTGCCGTTGACGGCGGGGGATCACGTCAGCGGTACGCCGACGATGCATCCGCGCACGGCCGCTTGCATGCTGTGTGCGAACGTCGAGGGCGATCACCTTAAGTGTACGGAAGTGTGTCCGTCCGGTGCGCTGCAGTTGGTGCGCAAGGTTCGGGAGGACATCAAAGCCAAGGTTCGGATCGGTGTTGCCGAGATCGATTTTGATCTTTGTTATTCATACAACAACTGGAGCTGCGGCGCGTGCTTTCGGGCGTGCCCCCTGGCCGGTGAGGCGATGACGATCGGCCTCTGGGAACGTCCGACGATTCACCCCGGGGCGTGCGTGGGATGTGGTTGCTGCGAGCGCTCGTGCATCCGGTATCCGCAAGCGGTTCGGGTGCGCGTGAGGCGCGCGTGATGCGCCCGACGCGGCGCGAAGTGATGCGGCGTGTGCTTCGGGGGGCAGCGACCAGCGTGGGGATGGCCGGTGCCGTGCTCCTCACCCATTGGTTGAGTCGTGGTCGGCGCAGACGGTATCCCGCCGTGGCGCGGCCGTACAAAACAACCGTAGGGCTGCTGCGTCCGCCCGGTTCGTTATTCGAGCGTGGTTTTCTTTCAGCGTGTGTTCGGTGCTACCGGTGTCAGGACGCTTGCGAGCCGGGTGCGATCCAATTCTACACGGAGCGAGACGGGGAACTTGCCCACACGCCCTATGTCGATCCCTCTATTAAGGGTTGCACCCTTTGCTTGAAATGTGGCCCGGCGTGTCCTACGGGAGCGATCGAATCTTTGTTGATGATGGCCGACGCTGACATGGGATCCGTGGAACTGCGGCCGGACCTCTGCCTTTCGTACAAGGCTAAGAAAATACGAGCCGAGCAGAGTTTGCTGATGGACTTGGGACGCGCTCCGACGCAAGTGGTGACCGAAGACGAGCGCCGCGGTCCGTGTGGGGAGTGTTATATGTTCTGTCCGCTTCGGAATCAGGCGATCAAGCTCGAGCCGGGCGCGTTCCTGGCACCGATCGTGTATACAGAACGGTGTGTGGGCTGTGGCATGTGTGAGGAAATCTGTCGAACCGTGGTGCGGGGTGAGCCGGCCATCCGAGTTGTCCGAACGCGGCACACGCGTCGTGGAGCGTTGTAGGGTATGAAGCTGCAACTTCTTCGTAGGTTGGTGCAGATGCTGGTGGTCGTGTTGGCCGCGGTGTTGCCGTTGCTCAGTTTGTACGCGCACTATCGGGCGGCCGGTTCGATTGACGATCCGCAACTGATGGCGGGCTTGCGCGGAGAGGTGTCCACCCGGCTGATTCGTCCCTTCGTCGAAGGCATCGACAACCCCGAGGCGTTTTTGGACGCGAACAAGGGGACGATTTGGTCGGCCCGGCTGATGGGTGTTGACGTGACCGATCCGCTTGCGGCAGCGGAGATGCTCGCCGCGTCCAGACATGTTCATAGGCCGCTGATCGTGTCGATCATCATTCCGGTGGTGCTGACCATAGTTTTCGGAAAGGTCTTTTGTAGTTGGATCTGCCCCGGTTATGTGTTGTTCGAGTTGGCCGGCAAACTTCGCCGGGTTCTGCGGTTTGCGGAGATCGAGCCGGCATCCGTGAGGTTTTCTCACGCGAACAAGTACATATTCCTTGTCGTGGGGTTGGCTGTGGCGGCGGCTACGTCCTCGCCTCTTTTTTCGATCATCTATCCGCCTGCCGTAATCAGCCGCACGCTTCATGCGTGGGTTTTTGGGACGGCGCTGTCGGGGATGGTGGTGCTGTTGTTGGTTATGATTGGCGTGGAGGTGTTTGTATCGCCGCGATGGTGGTGCCGGACGATGTGTCCGGGTGGTGCCCTCTACGGGTTACTCGGTAAGTATCGATGGTTGCGTGTCAAGTTGAATGAAGGGGCCTGCACCGGGTGTCGTGATTGCATTCCCGTGTGCGAAGCCGGTATCAATCCCATTCCGCAGTCGGAGTCGATCGAGTGCGATAACTGCGGTGTGTGTTTACGCCACTGTGGAGATCACGCGCTGGTCTTGACGATCGGACTCCCGCATCGGGGTGTGAAGAATCGGACGCGGCCTCCGTCGCGTTCAGTGTCTCGCGCGGCCATGCTCGTCTTGGCGGCGGCGTTGGTTCTGGTGCCGGTGGACCCGGCGAGCGCGCATCACATACTCGGTTTGCCGCACTATTCGTATAAGGAAAACTATCCACAGCGTCCGACACTCGAGTATCCCGCTACGACCGGACCGTATGAGGTGTTGTTGACCTCGTATCCGGGCGTTCCCGTGCCCGGCGAACCGGCCAACCTAGCCCTTTATATCAAAAACGTGGAAACCGACACCGTCTACACGGAAACTATTACGGTGCGCGTGCTTCAGACGAGCACGTTTGGCGACAACGTCCTCATCATGCCCCCGACGACGCGCACACCCTTCGACAATGAATACAAGTACTATGTCACCATGCCGGAGGACGGTGAGTACATCGTGGAGCTGTCGATGCCGGTCGAGGGACGTGTTGAGGTGATTCCGTTTCTTATCGTGGCGGGCCATCCCACGGCCATGGGGTCAATGGTCCTTGCCGTATCCGTTGGGGTGGTCGTGCTGTTTGTGGCGGTTCGGGCGTTTCAGAAGAAGCGTGAGCGACGGCGGCGTAGCCTGTCAGAACCGACACCATCCGACGTGGTAGCAGGTGCAGGGTAAGGGGGTGGCGTGAGGCAGGACCGGGTGAAACTCTGGTTCCCGTACATGATGCTGGCGGGGATCGTGGCCGTTGTTATGGCTACGAACGCCGGCGGGACGGCGTCCTCGGAATCCGGACGCCTCGTCGACGTCGTGTGTCAGATGGAGGTCAACCCCTCCTGGGACATTGAGGCTGACCACGCCGGTACGACGTACCACTTCTGCACGCAGCGCTGCCGCGAGCAATTTCTTGCCAATCCGGATGCGTACGTTTCGGCGCGTTGCATGGTGTGCAAAGCGCCGATGACGGAGGATGCCGGGTTTCCGGCCACCTATCTCGGCAAGACGTATCACCTCTGTAGTGAAGCGCATCGTTCGATGTTCAAGTCGGATCCGGCCTCCTATTTCATGCACTCGATGTGGGGCATTCCGAGCTGGCTCTATTACGCGTCGATCGCGCTCGTGCTGATTGTGAGCTTCGGCATCTTCGATTGGCTGGGGCGTGCGGCCGTATGTCGGCAGAAGGCCGCCGAGGAGACGCCGGCTCCATCACCCCGGATGGCGACCTTTGAGATGAAGGGGGAGGGGGAACGGATACGGGGTTGTGCCGGTGTCGGTGCAGCGGCACTTGCGGTGCCGACGACCCTCCCGATCCTGACGGTTTCGGATGCCCCGGTGGCGTTGCCGTCCAGTGTCGCATCGGGCGGTTCCGATCGATTTGATCTTCTGACTCTCGCTTGGGTTCGCTGGGCGCTTCGGTCGCGTGGGTTTCGTTTTACGCTGCAGGCGGTAGTCACGCTTCTGTTTGTGCTGATTGTGGTTGCGGGGCTGTTTGGTAATCAGAACCCCGCCCTCAACATCGCGCCGATTCTGACGTGGACGATCTGGTGGGGGGCGTTGATTATCTTGATCATGTTTGCGGGCAAGGCATGGTGTTATGTGTGTCCGTGGGACGCCATCGCCGGGTGGACGGAGAAGCTCGCCCTGTGGCGAAAGAACAGCGACGGTCTTAGTTTGGAGATGAAGTGGCCACGGATCGTACGAAACATCGTGATTGCCACGGTGATGTTCGTGGGGCTGACATGGATCGAATTGGGTTTCGGCGTGACGATGAGTCCGCGCGTGACCGCCTATCTGGCGATCGGGATGGTGTTGATGGCCGTGGTGTCGGCCCTTCTGTTTGATCGCAAAAGTTTTTGCCGATACGGCTGTTTGGTTGGGCGCGTGAGCGGGCTATACGCGATGTTCGCCAGTGTGGAGGTTCGCTCCAAGGTCGCGGCGGTTTGCAAGGCGTGCCGAGGGAAGGCGTGCGTAACCGGGAGTGAGACGGCCTACGGGTGTCCGACGTTTCTATATCCGGGCAAGCTCGAAACGAACACCTACTGCATTCAGTGTATGGAATGTGTGCAGGCGTGCCCGGAAGATAACCTCGCGGTGAACCTGAGGCCGTGGGGAAGTGATCTTGCCGTCGAGGGCAAGCCGCAAGCCGACGAGGCCTATCTGGCGCTGCTGATGCTGGCCATCACCGGGTTTCACGGGCTTACGATGACGCCGGTATGGCAACAGTTTATCGACGCGATCCGCAATCACAGTGGCGTCGGTCGTGTGGTGGGGTTTAGCGTGGGTATGGCGCTGTTGATGGCCGGGCCGATTCTCGTGTATGCCGCGCTTGTCGGTGTCTCCAAGCGACTCGGGGATGCCCACGCCGTATCATCGATGACATACAAGGATTATTTCGTTCGCTATGCGTATGCGTTGCTTCCGATTGCGCTTTTTTATCACATTGCGCACAACATGGAGCACCTTCTGATGGAGGGGCCTAAGGTGCTGGCGATGATCTCAGACCCGTTTGGATGGGGGTGGAATATGCTCGGCACGGCGCAGTGGGATATTCCGCCGATGATCTCGTTGAGCACACTCTGGCTTGTGCAGGTGTTTCTGGTATTGGTCGGGCATGTGTATAGCTTGTGGGTCGCCCAACGGACCTCGCTGCGTTTGTTTGGGAGTCCCAAGGCGGCGTTTCGAAGCCAGCTTCCGATGTTGTGTGGGATGATCGCGTTTAGTGTGTTCAGCTTGTGGCTGTTGAAGCAGCCGATGGAAATGCGTACCTCGGCCATGTGATAGACTTTCGGCGTGCATGTGGTATCGTGAGTTGTTGTGGCTGCGGTTGTTTGTGGATGACGGTCGAACTGTTTCGAGTTCGAAGGAGATACGGAAATGGCAGAGACATCAGACCAGGGTATGCCGGCCGATGTATTGAAGGCGGAACATCGCATCATTCTGCGTGTGACGGCGGTGCTGGAGCGGCTGATCAATAAATCCGAGTCGTCGGGTCAATTTGATGCCGATGCCATGGGGACATGCGTTCAGTTCTTTCAGCTTTTTGCGGATGCGTTCCACCACGCCAAGGAGGAGGATTTGCTCTTCCCGACGCTCGAAAAGTGCGGTATTCCCCGCGATCAAGGACCGATCGGTGTGATGCTGGAGGAACATAAGATGGCTCGAGCGCTGACACAGGCGATGGCCGACGGTTTGAAGCAACACGCCGCGGGAGACAGCGAAGGGGCGAATGTCGTTTGTCGCGCCGGAAAGCAGTACATTGAATTGCTCGGGCAGCACATCTACAAAGAGGACAACATCCTCTATCCGATGGGTGATCGTGTTATGTCCGACCAAGACCAGGCCACCCTGTGCGATCAGTTTTGTGAGGCCGGATGCCGGAGCTTCGGCGGTAAGAACGCGGAGGAACTTACGCGGATGGCGGATGAGCTGGAAGCTGCGCACTCCGGCTCCTAACAGAAGCGAGCCCCGGCCGCATCAATCGTGGGAGGCCCCCCATCAGTCGTGGGAGGTCTTTGCCTCGGCGCGAGCGACGCACTGTCCGGGATTCGACGCAGGATGTGATACGGCGGCCGGTCCCGCACCGAAGCGTTCGCACAGCCACGCAATGGCAGCATCCACCGCATGACCGGGGTTGAAGAAGAGGTCTCGGCTCATCTCCTGGCGTATGGCGGCGTGTCGCTCGGGGTGGGCCAACTCGTTGGCGACGGCGTCTTCGATGTCCTCCGCTTTTTTGACCAACGCTCCGGCGCGCTGCCCCCACGTGTCCACGTCTACGGTAGAACTTTTTCTGGCCCTGGTTCTCTGAAGGAGCTTGGGTACATCGAGAAAAATCATCGGTCGATCCATCAGTGAGTATTCGCTTGAGACCGATGAGGCATCCGAAATGAGCAGGTCGGCCACGAAGAGCAGGGGGATAATGTCGAACTCCCGTGCGATCTTGAAGTGATCCCCTTCCAGTGGTGCTAGCTGCTCGAACCAATTCGGTTTGCTTCGTTTGGGATGGTCGTGCAATTTGACGAGAATGTCATATTGGTCCGTGTCGCGTAGTCGGCTAAGAACGTTCTCACCCATGGTTTCCAGGGAGTTGTCTTTTTCGCCGGTGGGTGCATACAGAATCACCGGGCGCGAACCATCGAACCCGTAGCGACGGAGACACTCGTGACGATCGAGAGTGCCATTCACCAGCCGGTCGGTTTTCATGAACCCGATGGGCAGAGCCCGAGGGTCGTTGTCGACCATCAGCCCGCGTTCGATGAACTTCCGTTTCATGTAGGGGCCGGCAAGAAAGTAGTGATCGCAGTTCATGTTCTCTTCACGGATGCCCCGGTTTCGGAAGGAGATCCCGTGGAAAATCTGAACGCGTGTGTCGACCTTCTTCGGCAAGATCATCTTTGTGTTCGCGGCGAAGATGGCATCGAACGATTGCTCTCGGATTTCAGGCTCTGGGATGATGCGGTTGTGGGGTACATCGAAGGAGCCGTACATCCCATCCGGGTCGTAGACATATCCGTCGTCTGTCTTCGTGCGTAGTCCGCCGGAGACGTGTACGTCAAAGTCGGGCATGGCGCACAGTTGTTCAAACAACGGCCGAAAGCACGCGAAATGAACCGGGGCGTACCCGGTAAATAAGATGTTGGTTTTCCTGTGCGTACTCACAGAGCCACTCCTCGCTATCGTGGTCGTTGCCACGTGTTGGTGCTATCGAACCCAGGTGATGATGGACGCACGCCGCCACCGCCTCGTGAGGTTTACGTGGGCCTCGGGACGGGGGCCCGGGCAAAGGCCGCGTTGGCTTGAAACGCCATGCTCGTGCCGCCCTTGAGGCTATGACCGTTGGAGATTCCGGGCCACACACGGTCCCGGGCGAACGCCAGATCTTCCGCAAAGTCAATTTCCGTCCAGGGCAAATCGGCGATGTCCACGCCGCAGACGACCGTACGGTCGGCGATATTGTGAAGCGCCGCCGGAGCCCAGCAACGCTCGGCACCATCGTGGATGATCGCGTCCGCTTCCTCGGTCAAGAGTTCAACTGTGGGTGCGTCGAACTTCAGGATGCCGACGTTTTCTCCGTCGGCTTCGTTCTTCGGCATGTCCTTGCTGATGGCGCGGAGTCGACCGTCTGCAAATGAGACCTTCATCTCCTCTTCTTCACATTCGGAACTGGAATCAAAGGCCAGGCAACTGCCCGAGGCCTGCGCGACGCGAACGTACACGTCTCTATGGGCGAGAACGTCCGAATTGAGAAGCATCGTCGGTCCTTGGATCTGTTTCAGCGCCAGACGCAACGAGTACAAGCTGTTCGTCTCGGCGTAGCGAGCGTTGGTGATGCAGTGGCAGTCCTGCCCAACGGTGGCGCAGACTTTCTCCCCGTGGAATCCGACGACGACGTGAATCTGATCGACACCCAGTGATCGCAACGCGTCGACCTGATGTTTGATCAGCGGTTTGCCGCCGATCTCCAACAGGCATTTGGGCCGGTCCTTTGTTCCTGCGCCGAGCCTCAGCCCCCGTCCCGCAGCAAGAATAATGGCTTGCACGATTCCTTCTCCCTTCTTTCTACGGTGCGTGCGTCTCATCTTTGCTATGGGAGACGCAAGGTGTACCGTTCTTAGTCCATTGGTTCCAGGCGGTGGGAGTGCCATCGAAAGACACACGCCCATGCCGGAGTTGAATCACCCGGTCAAATCGCTCGGGTTTGATCGGACGCGCCATCGTGACAATGACGGTACTATCCGAATCGATTCCGGTAATTGCCTTAATGAGTTTCCGTGCCTGTCGCTTGTCGCGACCCACCAGAGGGTTGTCGAAGAGACGCAGGGAGGCGCGGCTTAGCAGCACACGCGCCAGCGTCAGACCGCGACGCTCTGCGACTGAGACGTCGTCCGAACATATGGCCGTGTCGAGGCCGTTCGGAAGACGACCCAGGAGCCTTCGCAACCCGCACTTTCGCAGTAGTTTGGTGGTTTTCTCGTCGATATCGCCGGCCGGCAGCGCGAGCAACTCTCGAAGTGGCAGGCGGGACCAAGACGGGGCCTCCGCGACGTAGGCGATTTCATCAGAGGTTGACCAGGTATCAAAAGTACTCAGCTCAAGCCCGTCCCAGCGCACGCCTTCGCCGGAGTACTTTCGCCGACCGGCAAGAAGTTCCAGTAGGGTGGTCTTGCCCGCGCCCGGTGGTCCGATTACCAGGAGGCGTTCTCCGGCCACGATCCGCAAATCCAGCGGTCCGAGAAGACGATGGCGAGCACGTCCCCGTCGTGCCGTGACCCGTGTGGCGTTTATTTCGATGCTGGATCGCAACGGCGCAAGCTCCTCGGATGCCAGGTCCTGTGCCGAGGAAGATCCAATAAGCTGATACAGCCGATCGCCGCAGGCAAAGAGTTTTCCGGTACGAGCTCCTTGTCGGGCCAGTTGGACCATGGGGGCACGGAGCATGAGGGCGTACATGGTGAAGACCATCAGATCGCCGGCGGAAAGCCGGCCCGCATCGACGGCAGCCGCCCCGATCCAGAGACCCAACAAGACCCCACCGCCCAGTGCGACGTGTGCACCCCAGGTGGTGAGCCCCTGGATACGCGTGAGCGCCGCCTCATACCGGCCGCTCGAATTGTTCGTGTCGGAAAAGACGTTGCCTCCGGAAGAGGATCGCCAGGATTCGTGGATGAAGTCGGCCAGTTTGCCCTCTTTGGTGCGGTACTTGAGCGCCAAGTGAAACGACTGCTTGGCACCCCAGTAGGTGATGGAGGCCGCTAGCAACCCGGCACCGATAAACACGAGCCCGAGTTTCGGCTCCATGGATAGAAGAACCACGGTGACGCCGAGGAACATGACGCCGTTGGTGGCCACATGCACCAGGAAGCCCTTGAGTCCGGTTTTGACGCGGGCGGTGTCGCCGACGAGACGCGCCACGAGATCGCCGGAACCCATGGACCGATCATTAGCGTTGATGGCCACCATCTTTTTGAACGCCGCGGAACGCAAGTCTCGAACGGCGGCAATGGAGAACCGCGCGAAAAAGAGACGTTCCAGGAAGTCCACCAGCCCAAGACCCCCAACCAGGATGAGAAACGCGGTGCCCATGCCGATGGCCGGATGGACGCCGGCCGGCACCAGGTCGAGCAGCCATGGAGCCTTTGCGTGCTTTGACGACAGCCACGAATGCATGAGTGCCTTCAAAGGCCAGGGCATGGCCAGACGAATGACGACCACCAGCAGCGCAAAGCCCGCACCGGCTGCGAAGAGCCGGTAATGCTTGAAGCAGAAGGGCAGGAAGGCTCGAAAAACAGAAAAACTTCGGTGGCGCATGCTCATCCCATTACGCGCGTCCATGCTTCGTATCCGACCGCTCCCGGGAGCGCGCAGCGCTCCCGTCTGCATCGAAGGCTGTGTGGCCGTCATCATGAAGCGTTCGTTACTCATGAGTAACACTAGGATTAAGAGAATCTTTTGTCCAGCAATATGGCCCCCTTCGGGAGCCCATAACAGCAGTATGTTAGCAGGACGAACGCCCCATGCACGGTTTCTTAGCGCAATCTTATCTGTTTCTTAGCACGATCTTATAATTGGAGCTTTTCCCCCTGGGAACTGCTAGTATGAGGCCAATGATCTTGCGAACGATCGAGGGGTCCGATAGTTTGAATCCGCTTCATGTGGTGTTTTTTGTTGCCGGGGGGCAACGGGGGGGCTCGTTGAATGGTCGTTCTCGGCGTTCCAAGTTGGTGCCTATGATCGAAGGGGCTGGCCGCAAACATCTGACCGCTGTGTCGTTCGTGCCCCCCCAAGGTGGACCAGTGGTGTGGGTCTTGGGAATAAGGAAAGAAGAGTAATGATGAATCGCATCCTCAGACACGGGGTGGCCCTCGTGGCCGTAACACTTGTGGCTTTTACACTTCCCACGCAGGCTACCAATCTGTCTCGCGTGAGTGTCGGAGCGGCTGGTGTAGAAGCCAATGATACGAGCTCTCGGCCGTCGGTCTCTGCCGATGGTCGCTACGTTGCGTTTTACAGCGATGCGTGGAACCTCGTCCCCGGTGACGGGCCGCCCTCAAGCACCGGCTGTCCCGCTTGTACCGGCGTGCGAGACGTTTTTGTTCGCGATCGTAGTACGGGGACTACCGTACGTGTCAGTGTGAGTTCCGCTGGTGTGCCGGGTAACGCCAAGAGCGATCGGCCGTCTATCTCCGGCGACGGGCGTTTTGTGACGTTCACGAGCAACGCCGACAACCTCGTCCCCGGTGATTTCAATGGGCAGCGTGATGTGTTTTTGCATGATCGCGATGTCGATGTGAACGGCGTGTTTGACGAGCCCGGGCAGATTTCGACGACGCGCGTGAGCGTCTCCTCGACGGGCGTGGAAGCGAACGGGCGCAGCAACATCCCCGTAATCTCCGCCGATGGGCGTTACATCGCGTTTCGCAGTCGAGCCACGAATCTTATCGCGGCGGGAACGAACGGTCTCGATCAGGTATTCGTTCACGACCGCATCAGCGGGGCGACGGTGCTGGTCAGTCTCAGCTCCGCCGGTGTCATGGGGAACGCCACCAGTGATCGCCCATCTTTATCGGCAGACGGTCGGTACGTTGCGTACTTCAGCGATGCGGATAACCTGGTACCGGGGGATCTTCCCACGTTCGACGTGACGTTGTGTCCGGCCTGCCCCGGGGCGCGCGACGTGTTCGTTCACGATCGTGATCCGGGGGGCGATGGCGTTTTCGACCAGGGCGATGGCGTCACCACGCGGGTGAGCGTTTCTTCCGCCGGGGTCCCGGGTAACGCAGCCAGCACGCGTCCGCAACTTTCTGCAGATGGAAATCTGGTCGAGTTCAAGAGCCTTTCGGACAATCTCGTCCCCGGGGATACGAACCAGGCTGACGATGTTTTTGTACACGATCGTTCGGCGGGGACCACGGTGCGTGTGAGTGTGGCTTCGGACCTGGCGGAGGCGGTGGGCTTCGGACCGGATAGCGGCCGGGCGTCCCTTTCTTACGATGGACGTTACGCTGCCTTTTTCAGTGATGCCGACAACCTCGTACCCGGCGATACGAACGGAGTGACCGACGTTTTTGTCCGAGACCGCGTGCTGAACAAAACCGTCCGAATCAGTGTCAACGCCACCGGCGTGCAGGGCAACGGGCTGAGTAATCGTCCGGTGATTTCCGCCGACGGGAGGTACGTGGCCTTTTATAGCGACGCGTCCAACCTCGTCATCGGCGACGATCCGACGTTCGATCCGATACTCTGTCCGGCCTGCATCGGGACGCGCGATATTTTTGTTCACGACCGCGATCCGGACGGGAACGGCATCTTTGATGAGGGGAACCAGGTGATCGAGCGTGTGAGCGTGTCTACTGCCGGAGTGCCGGCTGCCAGCTCGTGCAATCGACCGTCCATCTCGGCCGATGGGCGCTTCGTCGCGTTTCGAAGCAAAGCCGGTAACCTCGTGTTGAACGACACCAACGCTCTTCGGGATGTGTTTGTTCACGATCGAACGCTGCACACCACGGTGCGGGTGAGCGTGAGTTCGCTGGGGGCACAGACCGTTGATGGCGACAGCGATTTGCCGTCTCTCTCGGGCGATGGTCGTTTTGTCGCGTTTTGGAGCAAAGCCAGCAATCTTGTGCCCGGTGACGATCCGCCTTTTGACTCGGTCACCTGCCCGACGTGTATCGGGTGGGCGGACATTTTCGTCCGCGATCGTGACCCTGATCTGAACGGTATTTTGGATGAGGGCAACGGTGTGACGACGCGCGTCAGTGTGTCCGGCTCTGGAGTGGCCGGTGATGGCCCGAGCGATCGACCCTGGATGGCAGCCGGTGGAACTTGGGTCGGCTTCATCAGCGAAGCCACCAATTTGGTGCCGGGTGATACCACGGGGCATACCGATGTGTTCGTACACAACATCGTGAGTGGCGCTACCGTTCGTGTCAGCGTTGATTCCGCAGGTGTGGCCGGTAATTTCGGTACCGATCGCGTGACATTGTCTGCGGACGGACGGTTTGTTGGAATGCGAAGCAAAGCAGATAATCTCGTGGCGGGAGATGCGCCTTCGTTTGATACGAATGGCTGCCCGGCATGTGTGGGCGTGCTGGATGTCTTTCTTCACGACCGGGATCCTGACAACAACGGCGTGTTTGATGAATCCAATGGCGTCACTACGCGGGTGAGCGTCAACGCGGTGGGAGATCCTGGCGATCTGCGAACCGGCGGCCCCAAAATATCCGGGGATGGTACGGTGATGGCTATGGTGGGACCGGCCACCAATTTGGTTCCGAATGACTTGAACTACTCCGAAGATGTTTTCATCAAGGACCTGGGTACGGGTCTGGTGGAGCGGGCCAATGTCAGCTCGACCGGTGCCGAGGCGGCGACGCCGATACTCGTCACACCGGATAGTGATGATGCCTCCATGTCGGCTGACGGTCGTTTCGTGGCTTTTCGCAGTTTTGCTGCGAATCTCGTCACGGCCGATACGAACGCAGTTGCGGACATTTTTGTGCATGACCGAGATACGGATCAGAACGGCGTGTTTGATGAGCCGGGTGGTGTGACCACGTTGCGTGTGAGCGTGAATAACAATGGGCTCGTGTCGGACCTGGGTAGCGGGTCTTCCAGGATTACGGCCGATGGCAGTGCGGTGGCGTTTTACAGTGACGCGACCAACCTGGTCACCGGAGATACCAATCTGGCCCGCGATGTTTTTCTTGCTTCGATCATACCTGCAGAGTGTTCGAGCGACTTGGATTGCAATGACGGCTCGCCCTGTACGCAGGATTCGTGCAACTTGTTGATCGGAACATGCGTGTTCATTAACCCCGGTGCCATACCCCCCACACCCGATCCGAGTGGTGTGGAGCGTAGCCGGTATGTGTCCTTCGTTCCTGGCAATGCGAATGAGATGACGGCGTTGCAGGTGACGGTGGTGAGTTCGTCGGAGTTCCCCGCGTGGAACGGTACCCAGCGGTGGGTCGGTTTGCCGCACTTGTACCCCGAGGAGAATGTGTTGATCCCGAACCTGACGTTCGTGGGTGCGGCGTTGCAGTGTGAGCCGGTGTTCCACGATTGGGGAACGGTGGATCTCTTGCATGTGTTCGGTTCGGAAATTATGCCGGATACCTCGTATGAAATACGTGTCATCAACCAGAACTGCGGTACGGTGAATGATCCGACCAGTTTTTCGAGTCCGCTGAGTGTATCCACAGGAAAATGGGGCGATGCCGTTGATCCCTTTTTCGGTCCGGGTACCGAGTTGCAGCCTGATTTCAAGGACATCAGCGGGATCGTTGCGAAGTTCCTGGGGACTTCCTCCGCGCCGATCAAAGCCAGCGCCCAGCTCAGGCCCAACGTCGTGTTTCCCAATCGTTCGGTCAACTTTAAGGATATTGCGGCAGACGTGGGTGCGTTTTTGGGGGTGGCCTATGCAGACGATGTGGCCATCCTCGGTCCCTGTACCTGCCCGTCTGTGGTGACGTGTGGAGTGACGGCCTGTACCACCGATACGCCCTGTGGTGGTGGGTTCTGTGTGGACGGCTTCTGTGCGGATGCGTGCGGTCGCTGTAGCCCGTAGGGCACGCGTCCCCAACGCTTGTGCCGTGTTCCATAAGTGTTGCGGCTCCTCGAGAGCCCCATGCTGTCGCTTGCGTGGCGCTGGAACGCCGAGCCTCGCCCGAATTCCCGAAACCGCGCGGGCTGAGGCCCGCGGCTCAGGTAGTCGTGGAACTTGTTGCACGCAGTACATAGGTGCGATTTCAGCATGACGAAATGGCTGGATGAAAAGTGATCTCTTCGGTAGACTCCCCGGCTCACGAGTGTTCTTGCTGGGAGTACGTCATGCGAAGATTGGTGATATTGTTGGTAAGTGGTGGCTTGTTGGTGTCGTGTGTGGGCTGCGGGCTGAAGCAGGTACGCAGCAAGACAAAGTTCGGTGCGTCCTTTCGCCACAAGGAAAAAAACAACACCGACAGCACGCAATGGACCATGCAGCAGGGGTTGTCCTTTAGCTGGAAGCATGGACTTAGGACGGGGATTACCTATCGGCGGCGTGATATCGACGATGGTAACGGAAATAGCGACAACGCGGTTTATGTTGATGTATCGTTTCCCGTTTGGAAAAAGCCAAAAAAGCCCGACAAAACAGCGAAACGTCTGAAAAAGTTGGAAAAGCGGCTGGCCCGGCTGGAAGCTGAGATCGTTACGCTGCGGGCCGGCTCCGTGGTGACTCCGGGTGATGACTAGCACCTGGTGCCTGCGGACCTTGGGCCTCAGGCCGGTGATACCGGGTCCGAAAAATGGTCGCGAGCCGTGGTGTGTCCCTGCGCCAGCTTGGGTGCTCTTATCAGTCCTGTCTTATGGGAGAAGAATCGGTGGATTCTTGTGCCTACGATTGTTCGAGAGCGGGGTATTAGTGGATGATGCTATTGATGACAAAGACGAATCAGATGACTGAAAAAACACGATCAAACCGGTTTGCCGGTGCTTATCGAAACGGCGTGATGGTGGCGATGTACGGGCTGGCGGTGATGTTCGCTATGCCGGCGCGTGGACAGTCGATAGAACGCGTGAACGTCGGTGCCGGCGGCGTGCAGACGGACAAATCCAGCAAGCGACCGATGGTGTCGGGTGATGGGGCGTTTGTCGTGTTCTCCAGCAACGCAACCAACCTGATCCCCGGCGATACGAACCTCAGCAAAGACATCTTCCTTGTTGAGCGAGCCACGGGTACGGTCGCGCGCGTCAGCGTTGGCCCCGGTGGTGTGGAATCCAACGGTGACAGTGGTCGTCCGACGATCTCCGCCGATGGTCGCTACATTGCCTATCGTAGCGATGCCACCAACCTGATTGCGATTGATAACAACGCGACTCGCGACATCTTTCTTTACGATCGGGTCGCAGGCACCACGACGCTCGTCAGCGGAGTCGAATTGGGCTTTCGCGGCAACGGCAGCAGTAACCGCCCGGCCATTTCGGGCAACGGTCGGTTTATTGCCTACCGCACAAAAGCCAGCAATCTCGTTTCCGGCGAAGTGGATACCAACGGCAATATGGACATCCTTGTTTTCGATCGCGTCAGCGGCACCACGACTCGCGTGAGTGTGGATTCCTCGGGTGCCCAGGCGACTGGCGGCGATAGTGATAGGCCGGCGATTTCCAGCGATGGGCGGTACGTGGTTTTCAGTAGCAAGGCGACCAATCTCGTCGCGGGCGACTCCAATGGCGTGGAAGACATCTTTCTGCATGATCGAGACACCGGTGAGACAACGCGTGTGAGTGTCGCATCGGATGGTACGGCCGCGAACAATGAAAGCTCCCGACCGGCGATATCCGGTGACGGCCGTTTCATTACATTTACGAGTTCTGCAAGCAACCTTGTCTCCGGTGACACCAACGGTGTCGATGATGTCTTTCTGCATGATCGGGATACCGGAGTGACCACGCGGATCAGCGTGGCGGCCGACGGCACGGAGTCGGACGGACCGAGTTCGGTGTCAACCCTTTCGGCTGACGGCAGTTTTATTTCGTTTCGCAGTGTGGCGACCAATTTGGTGGTCGGTGGTGCCAACGGGGTAGAGCAGGTGTATATCGTCAATCGTGTGACGGGCAGCCTGTTTTTGGTTAGTGCCAAGGCCGATGGCTCGCCTGGCTCGAACCCGGCTCCCGTTTGTGTTCCACCTGCCTCCTGTAATCCAAAAGAAAGTAGCTCTCGTCCGTCGCTGTCGACCGACGGGCAACTGGTGGTGTTCCATAGCATTGCGGTTGACTTGGTTCCGGATGACACAAACGACAAGAAGGATATCTTTCTTCGGGATGTCTCAGGTCTCGACCTAGATGGTGACGGTTTCTTTGAGGCGGACTACAACTGCCCATCGGCTGCCAACGCCGATCAGGCCGACGCCGACGGCAACGGCATCGGCGACGTATGTGACGATCGGGACGGCGACGGCGTCATGGATAGCGTGGACGGCTGCCCCGATGACTCGGCGAAATCCGATCCCGGTGTTTGCGGGTGTGGTGTGGTGGAAGTGGCGGACTGCGGTCAGGATCCCGGCCAGCAGGATACCTGCCCGAATGATCCGGACAAACTAAGCCCCGGCGTCTGTGGATGTGGCGTGCCCGACACGGACACCGATAGCGATGGTGTGATGGACTGTTTGGATAACTGCATCAATGATGCCAACGCCGATCAAATCGATACCGACGGCAATGGTGACGGCGACGCGTGTGATTTGGATGACGACAGTGACGGCATTCCTGACACCGAAGACAACTGCCCGCAGATCGCCAACCACGATCAGGCGGACGCTGACGGGGACGGTATTGGTACCAAGTGCGATCCGACGGAGGTGGCTTCCCCTGATGGAGGTGTGACGACCGGTGGTGATAATGGCACGGGCGGCTCGGGTACCGATGGTTCCGGCACCGATAGCCCGGGCGGCGGCGCGGATGCGCCCACCGATGTTCAACCCGGTGCCGATGTGCCGACGACTGACCCGGGAACAGATGGTTCCAGCACGACGCCACCCCGGTCGATCTGCGGTTCGTTTGGGATGATCACGTTTCCGATGATGTTCGCGGGCCTGTGCCTGATAGGCCGCACGCCGCGCCGTAGAAAACCGGATCAGTCCTGAACGGCCTTGTTCCGGATGGCCTTGACGATCCGACCCGTGCCACAAACCGACACGGCAGGATATGACGACAAGGGAACTCGCATGAGGTCGATCCACGAGTGTGTCACCGTGTTCTTGGTGACGCTGGCGATGGCGGTGGGGTGCGTCGGCGTGAGCTCAACACGGTGATTCCGCATTCCCTTGCCGTGAATAGGAATGCTCGCAGGTTTTCGCAAGACGTGCATCTCATCTGGCCGGCGTCACAGGCGGACGGATTCGCAAACGGGGCCGTTGCCGAAACGAGAGGCGTTAGCTTGCGAAGAACGCTTCGAGGTCGACGAGGTCTTGCTCGGTCAGGTCGGGGAACTTGCCGCCGGTGTGAAAGAGATCGCTCTGGGTCTTTTCTTCAATCCGGGCTGCTTGCACGCCATGTAGGTTGATGCGGCCGGAAGTACAAGCGTCGGCAGCGGGGCAGTGACACCCTGAGCAGCCGTTGGCCGAAAACAAGGCTTCGCCGTTTGAGGCCACGCCGGTCAAGCCGGCACCCACACCACCGCTATCCGTCGGAGTATCCGCGGCACCGTCTGTACCAGTGCCACCGTCGGTGGCCACGTCAGTTTCCGCCACGGCGTCTGCCGAAGTGTCGACGCCCGGAGGGAACGTGACCAAGTCGGGAAGATCGGCGAAGATATCCGATATCAGAATATCGATGAAGGTGCGGGCACCGCTTTCGCCCGCAAGCAAGACGGCGTCCTGTACGCCCGATCCGCAACCGGCGCAAAGCAAGATTGAGACGCAACAGATTCTTCGAGTTGCCCGTGTCATGAAGTGCTCCCTTAGTCCAACACCACGATATACGCCGGGCCATTGTGTAGGTGTCTGGTTCGGTGTCAAGAAAAAATGGTACGCGGAACGGGTTCATTTGTTTCTTGCGGAGAGGGGAGTTGCTGCATATACTCCCCGCATCTTTTTCCTTGGAAGCGCTCGAGACCCCGGTTCGGAGTGACTATGCGTTGCCGTTTGCCGAATCCGCTGCTGTATCGTTTGTGTTGGCTACCTGCGATAGGGTTCATGGCGGTCATGTTGTTTGCGGTGGCGTGTACGGGAACCGCCCGTGATCGTGTGATGCACTTCTTCTTCGAGTATCCAGCTACCGAAGCGATAGGGAAACCCTTGGAATCCGGGAAAGATATCACAGCGGGTGAGGTTGCGATGGCCGGTCCGAACACCCCGTTTGCGGTGTCGCGGCATCGGCCTTTTGTAGAGCATCGGTGCCAGGTGTGCCATAACCCGGATCGGCAATTCGCTCCGCGGGCTGATATGCCCTCCCGTTGTAGAAATTGCCATACGCGTTATTTCGAGGAGGCACCGTACCGCCATGCGCCGGCCCTGCGGGAAGATTGCACCCTCTGCCATACCATGCATGCCTCGCGGCACAGTGCGTTACTGCGTTTTTCACAGGCAGTGCTTTGCACCAGTTGCCATGATGCCCAGTTCGAGGATTCGGCGTTAACGACTTATCATCGTGGGATGGATACGGTCGATTGTACGGCGTGCCACAATCCGCACGCTTCCACGCGGCGTATGCTTCTCAAGCCGGAGGCGGAGCGTCTTCCTATTCCGGTTAGTGGGAATGGCAGTCGTTCCACAGTTGTGAATTGATGGACATGCAACCGTTGAGAAGATTGATACCTCGCCCGCCGGCGTATGCCGGCGTGTGGATCGCGGCGGCGTGTGGGGTGATGGTTTTCACCGCCGGTCCGGTTGTTGCCCAGTCACGTACGCGGGAGCCGCAACGGATCGAGCCGGGCTTGCTTCACCTGCATCGCCTTGATGCGGAGTGGGAGTATGAGGGGACGGTCGAGCGGTATCGAGTTCGATCCAAGGATGGCAGAGGGAAGCCGAACGCCAGACAAACGAACCAAAGTTCGCTCAATCGCACCACGCTCACGTTGCGGTTTCATGCCGACATCGTGCATCCATATTTCGTGGACGTGTATGGGAAAGTGGGGCTTGGTTATTCCCGTAGTTTCTTCCGCGAGCGACGGGCGGGTCGGACTGATTCCGATCGTACGAGCGGGTATCTGGCGGAGTTTGACCTGCGGGCGGATTTGTTCAAGACCAAGCGCATTTCCGGAACGGTCTATGGTCAGCGTGGAGAAGACCGTATCGGGCGGCTTTTTTTACCGACTTTGCGTCAGCGGCGAACCGCCTACGGGACCGCGTGGGTCCACAAGGGGGACCGCGCGTTGATGGAGTTCAGCTTCGATCATTTTGATACAGATCGGTTCGGAAATCGTCGCCAGCGTGATGATGAAAGAGTCATCGAAGACTTTTTTCGATACACGTTGGATTGGACAATAGGTTCCGATGAGAAGCTCAAGCTCGATTATGAACATAGCCGTAGGCAGCAGGAGTTCCAAGGGAATCAGTTCGAGTTTGATACCCGGCGCGATCTGCTCAAGCTCGACTACGAGCGAGCATTTGGCGATCGCCATCAGCACCGCTTTGTAATGGTGGCTCGTGTTCAGGAGGAGTCGGGCGATTTGGCTCGGGATATCATCGAGGTGGGTCCGCAGGTGATTATCGCGCATTCCGATACGCTGTCGACCAGCTATGCGTACCAGTTCACCCGTGAGCGACTCGATGGCATCAGCGTGGATCAGCATCGCGGCGACTTTCAGCTCACGCACCGTTTTCTGAAAAACCTGACGACCACGGTTGACGTTTTTGGGCTTGAAGAGCGAACGGACGACGATGTCGAAACGACGCAAGTGGGGGCCTCGGTGGCGTGGCGCTATACGCGTCGCAATCCCTACGGTCGTGTGTCGGCTGAGCTACGGCTTGCGGGTGATTCCGAACGCACGCGGGGCAATAACGGCACGCGGGTCGTGTTGAATGAGTCCGCGACGTTCCGAGATCCGCTGCCGGTATATCTTGTTCGACCTCTCGCCGTGTTAGCCTCGGTGCTGGTCACCGACGTGACGGGGCGTATCGTGTACCGTATCGGTAGCGATTACATGCTGAGCACGCTGCGCGATCGCACGGTCCTCACTCGTGTTCTTTCGGGTCGGATTGTGAACGGCCAAACGGTGATGGTGGATTATCGTTACCGTACGAGGCGAAGCGGTCAGATTGATACGACTCGAATCGACTTTAGTGTGCAGCAGGACTTTGAGTCCGGGTGGACCCCCTACTACCGACTCAGCTATCGCAACCAAGATGTGAATCGCTCTGTGGGGTATGCCATATATGCCGATCGAACCGACCATCATCGCCTCGGTGTGACCTACACGCGGCCGCGTTGGTCGACCACGGCAGAGTACGAAATCTACGATGATTCGGTCGATCCCTACGATGGGTTCCATCTGTCGGGCCAGTGGAATGCAATCCGTACACAGGAGAAAGTCCTCGATTTTCGAGGACGCTTCTCGCAATATCTTTTTGATGGCGGATTTGACGAGCGTGAGGTGTCTGAGGTGAATCTGAGCGCGGTGTATGAGTTACGCTTGGATCGTGATTGGACCACGACCCTCACGTCGACGTACCGGTGGGAGGACGACTCCGTCCGCGGTACGACCAATGCGCTCGATCTGGAAAGTACGCTGGCCTATCGCTACGGCAGAATGAGTGTAGAGTTTTCCTTGGAGTATGACTTGCTGCGCATCGCCGGGTCGAAGGAAGATGGGGCGGCCGCCTGGGTTAATCTGCGGTGGGAGTTGGACGATGTGCTGGGGGAACATTAAGTGCTAGTTCACACACACCGTAGGCCTATGGAACGGCGGTTCTTTTGGGGGGGCTGTTGCGCTGGGCTGTTGCTGGTGGGGGTCGGGGGTTGCGCCCGACCGGCCGGAGATTTGTTCCCCCAGCTACGGACGCCGCCTGTCTGGCCTCTGCCGCCTGACGCGCCTCGTATCCGGTATGTCGGGGAGATTACCGGTGGTGCGGGCTTGAAGCCTGCGCGATCCGGTTGGCAGGTGTTTGAAGAGGCTTTTCGCCTGAAGGATCCGCGTCCGGCCCGGCTTGTGACGCCTCAAGCCGTCGCAGTGAGTAGGGATGATATGGTGTATGTGGCGGATACGGGAGCCGCGGCATTGCATGTGATGGATTTGGTTCGACGAACGCACCGTGTAGTCCGTCGCGTCGGTGAGGTGTCGTTGCAGAGTCCGGTGGGTGTGACGCTTTCACCTGACGGCGTATTTGTGACGGATGCCAAACTGGGTGATGTGTTTGAGTTCGCGCGTGATGGAACCTACCGCCGGGCATTGAATGCTGATCTCGAACGACCGGGAGGTATCGCGTACTGTCCGAAGAGTCAACGGCTTTACGTGGTGGATACGGGACGGCACGAAGGCGTGATCTTTGACGCCCGGGGGAAGCGACTGTCCTCGTTTGGGATGCGCGGCACCGGCGACGGCCAGTTGAATTATCCGACCCACGTGGCCTGCGATGGGTTGTTGGGTGTGGTGGTCAGTGATACGCTCAACTTTAGAGTGCAGCGGTTTGATTTTGACGGGACATTCCGCGGCAGTGTCGGAAAAAAGGGCGACGCGGCCGGTGATTTCTCGCTGCCCAAAGGTGTGGGCGTGGACCAGAGCGGACACCTGTACGTGGTCGATGCCCAATTTGAGAACGTGCAGATTTTTGATTCCGACGGAAGGTTGTTGATGGCCTTTGGCGAGGAAGGTTCGAAACCGGGACAGTTCGCCATACCGGCCGGCCTGGCGATAGACTACCGTGACCGTATCTGGGTGGCCGACGCCTACAACCGCAGGCTTCAGGTGTTTCAGTACTTGGGTCGGAGTGAAGGATGAGTCGGGTTGTCTTCATCATCGTTGTGGGAGCGGGTACGTTTTCGGCGCTGGCTGATGATAGCGTGCTCAATAGCCCCCATGACTTGTCCGCGTTTGGTCCGGGTCCGGTTCGTGCGGTGTACGAGACGGAGGTGTGTATCTTTTGCCACGCACCACACAATGCCGCGCCGCAGACACCGCTTTGGAATCGTCATTCCTCGCGTGCGTACTACCGGGTCTATCAAAGTAGCACGTTGGACGCACGGGTGGATCAGCCCAGCGGACCGTCCAAGATGTGTCTCAGTTGTCACGATGGCATTCTTGCGCTCGGGGCCGTGCTCAGTCAGCCGGTGACCAACCCGTTGTTGACGACGCCTCGCACGATTCCGCCGGGACCGACCGATATCACGACGGATCTGTCTGACGATCACCCGATCGGCTTTCGCTATGACCGGACACTGGCCTTGAGCGACCCGCAGATTCGTGTGCCCGAGTTGGTTACGCGTGATCTACCGCTTGGTCGCCACGGGGAGATGCACTGCACGACCTGCCACGATCCGCACAACAACGCCGAGGGAAACTTCTTGCGTATTACCGATCGGTTCGCGGCTATCTGCCTCACGTGTCACGAGATGAATGGCTGGCAGGGGAGTTCTCATTTTCGCAGCCGGGCGCGGGTGGCCGGTCGGTCCGTGGATCCGAGGGAGCGGCTGGACTATTCTTCGGTCGCGGAGAACGCCTGTCTGAATTGCCACAAAATACATGGGGCCTCCGAGCGAGAGCGGCTGTTGCGTTTTCGGCAGGAAGAGATGAATTGTCTTAACTGTCACGATGGATCGGTGGCCAAGACAAATATCCTGGCGGACATCCGCAAGCGGTCGGCGCACGAGGTTTTCTTACGGGCCGAGGTGCATGACGCGGCCGAAGATTCACTAACGATGCGGCGGCACGTGGAGTGCGTCGATTGTCACAATCCCCATGCCGTGCGGCCCGATCTCGCGACGACGAATCGCGGCACGCGCGGGTCGATCGTTCCACTGCAAAACTTGTTCGTCTCCGGCGTGAATGCCAGTGGGCTGCCGGTGGATACGTCGGCGTTATTGTATGAGGTCTGCTTCAAGTGCCACAGTGACAACGCCACGCGGCGGCGGAGCCGCATTCAGCGGCAGGTCTTTCAGACGAACGCGCGGGCCGAGTTTCAGACATCGAATCCGTCGTTCCACCCGGTCATCGGGCCGCGGCGCAACTCGGATGTGGTGAGTTTGCTGTCGCCGTTGCGCGTGGGGAGCCGAATCACCTGCGTCGACTGCCACAACAGTGACAATGCGAGACAGAATGGTGGGGGCGGGCCCAATGGGCCGCACGGCTCGATCTTCAAACCGCTGCTCAAGCTCAACTACGAGACACGAGATTTTACGGTGGAAAGTGCCAATGCGTATGCGCTGTGTTATTCCTGTCACGACCGCAACAGCATCCTAGGAAATGAAAGTTTTTCGCGGCACAAGCAGCACATCGTCGATCGGCAGGCTCCGTGTTCGGCGTGTCACGATGCTCACGGTGTGAGTCGGCTACAAAGTTCCGGTAGCGATCACTCGAACCTTATCAATTTTGATCTATCTATCGTGAGACCGGTAGAATCCGGTGCCGCGAGTGGTATTGTGTATGAGGATACGGGTCGCCGGAGTGGCAATTGCACGTTGACCTGCCACAATATGACCCATGTACGGTTTCCGTACTCCCCATAGTGTGAGTGCGTGCGGTATCCAAAGACCCTACTGATATGAACATGACCATATTGATCCGACGTGTCACATGGCCTCGCCACACGAGGTGTCGCGGCCTCTTTTCCTTCTTCGTCACAATGGTGGTTGCGCGTGTGGCCGTGGCGGCACAGCCGCCTGCGTCCGAGACCCCGAAGGTGCCGGACCGTGCCCGATGGGTGAAACTGGATTGCATGACCTCGGGTTGTCATGCCAAGCTTGCGGCGAAGAAGGTCGTGCATGCTGCGGTGTCTCAGGGGGGCTGCGACACCTGTCACGAGGTAGCGGATGGCGATAAGCATACCTTTGCGCTCGTGGCAGAGGGGGGAGCGCTTTGTCTCGACTGCCATGAGGAACTGGGTGATGCGCTGGAGGACACCGACACCATGTTGTCACGCCATTTTCCGGTGGCCGAGGGGGAATGTCTCAGTTGCCATGACCCGCACGCTACGATGCAGCCCGCGTTGCTCTTGGAATCATATCGGGAACGACGCTACGGGCGCTTCGACGAATCGCAGTTCGAGCTTTGTTTCCAGTGTAACGACCCGGAAATGGTCACTGAGAAAGACACCGACGAGGCGACAGCGTTTCGAAACGGTACGGTCAACCTACACCACGTTCATGTGGGGGCGGATGCCAAGGGGCGAAACTGCCGAACGTGTCACAAGCCCCACGTGAGCGAGCAGGCAAGGCTTGTGCGGGAGGGGATTATGTTCAAGAAGTGGAAGCTGCCGTTGAAGTACCTGCCCACGAAGACGGGTGGCTATTGCGGCCCGGCGTGTCATGTGGCGAGGACTTACGATCGAATTCAACCCGTGCCGGTTGGTACCACCCCGGCGCTTCCTCCGAAGTAGTGTTAGGGGGGTGCCGCTGTAGGTGCCGGAGCAGTACGATGAACTGCGGTTGATGACGAGGCGGGCTAATCGAAAGGGATCTCATGTTGTCCTCAATTTCGTGGCGGTTTGCGATACTCGGTGGTATCGTTCTCGTGGGTGCCGTAGGAATGGCCGACGACGACCGTGAGCTCGGACTCGCCGGCTCGAAGCATGACTTCGTACGCTTGGGCGTAAGTGACGACCAGCGATGCATGCCTTGTCATGCTCCGAAAAGCGCGCCGGAAGATTCTCAAGGGGCTCTTTGGGACAAGAGTCCCGATTCGACGCGCCGATACACGCTCTACAGTGGTAGCCTTGGCGTGCCCGGTTCGGTCACCATGGTCTGCCTCAGTTGTCACGATGGAAGTTCTGCCATGGATGCGTTCGGCGGCCTGGATGGTGACGTTGACGCTGCCGGTGTGGCGGATGCCATACCGGTTGTAGGTCGTGACTATGACCTGAGCGGCGATCACCCCGTGGGCGTGGCCTATCCCGATTTTGATCGAAACTTTCGGATGAAGTCTCTTGTGGAGGCCGGTGGTGCGGTCACGCTGCGCGAGGGGCGCGTCGAGTGCGTCTCCTGCCATGATGTTCATGGTCAATACGGCGTGCCCAAATTCCTGGTGAAATCCAACGTGCGAAGCGCGCTATGCCTTACGTGTCACCGCAAGTAGCGCCGGGCAGGCATTCACACAGGACCGGGCGGCGGTTGTTTCTTGCGTTATTGGGTGTGGTCGCGGGGTGGCTGTTCGGAGGGTGTGCCAGTTCGTCGCGAAACACGGATGCCTCACGCTCTGCCGTGTTCTATCCGGCCGCACCTTCCACGCCTCGGATTGCTTACCTTGCCGATATCAGTGATCTCCATTTTTCCTCCAAGCAGCCGAGCGCGTTAGAACATTTTTTGTTTGGACCGCGCGAGGCGACCGGCGGCCTCATCAGCAAGCCGTTTGGGTTGGCTTTCGCCGACGGCGAGCTGTTGGTATGCGACACGAAGCAGCGCATCGTTCACGTCTTTGATCTGGCGTCCGGGCAGTATGCCGCCCTTGGAGATTCCGGTCTCGGTCGCCTGAGCCGACCGGTCGCGATTGCCCTCGATGACGCCGGCACACGATATGTGGCCGACATCGGTCGTGGGGAAATCATCGCGTTCTCTCGTGCCAATGAAGCGCTCCGAGCGCTCCGACCGCCCGGTGACTCCCCGTTCGAGCCGGTTGCCGTGGCCTGCTACGAAGGCCGTTTGTACGTTGCGGATCGTGCCTCGCGCCGGGTACTCGTGATCGACCCGTCGCAGGGGCACGTCGTACGTACCTTGGGGTCGCGCGATACTGAATCTTCTTCAGGGCTGCCGTCGGGCCTCGCGATGGATCCGCACGGAGGGGTGTGGGTGTCAGACGTATTGCATGCTCGGATCAGCCACTTTTCCGAGCGAGGGGAGTGGCTGGGCTCGATCGGTCATCCGGGAGATCGTGCCGGGTGTTTGGCGCGGCCCAAGCACCTGGCCGTGGCATCGGACGGAATCCTATACGTGGTGGATGCGGCGTTTCAGCGTGTGCAGATGTTCGATGAAAGCGGGCAGTCGTTGATGCTCTTTGGCGGACCCGGTAGTGCGCCCGGTTGCTTGACGATGCCGGCCGGTATTGCAGTGGATGCGTCGGCGGTGCCGCTGCTTGCGGATAGGATTCCTTCGGGCTTCGACGCGCGGTACATTATCTTCGTGAGTGACCAGTTCGGACCCTGGCGCATACGCATCTATGCCTTCGGGGAAGCCTCCCGCAGATAGCCACGGCCCCACCGCGCGTTAACGATTCCTTCGGGCTTTCTTGCGATCAGGATATGCGGGTGTCATCTAATGGCATTTGCGATTATTGTCCGGCAAGCAGCCGCAGGGTGGCCTGGGCCAGGCCCAGGTATGTTTCCAGGTCGACGCCTTCTTCCGCGGGATTGTTCCACGCCATAGAGACGGCGAAGTGCGTACCCTTTTTGGTTTGGAGCAGCCACGTGAAGTTCAGCACGCCCGGCTCCGAGCCGCCCTTATACCCGATGTAATCGAACTCGTTGTTCATCGCCATCACGCCGGGATTGATGCTCAGAATGTCGAGCGCCGTTTTGTCATTTTTTCGGCGGAACCAATCCATCGCCCGGCACAGATCAGCGGCCGAGGCAAACCACTCCACACTGTCGATGGCGATGGGGGTACCATCCGGGAATGGATCGACCTCGACCCGCAGCATCTTTTTGATGGATCCGTGGAGCATGCGTCGGCGAGCGGATACATCGGCGCTAAGGTACTTGCTGAGCAGCTTGGTGTCACTCTTGAGCTTGAACATCTCCATCGTCGAGAGTATCGGCCAGGATCGCTCCGGGTTCGTGTGGCCCATGACCGAAAGCTGTGATTCGACGGTCTTGCGACCCAGATAGTGCAGCAGGTGATCTGTCGCCGTGTTGTCGCTAATCGAAATCATCTCCGAGGCGAGTGTATGTACCGTCACGGGTGAGCCCTCGGGCCAGTTTTGCAGCACACCGGACGGCAGCGATCGGCAGTTGGTTGTCAGTTTGATGACATCATCCCAGGGTCGTCCCTGTTCGACGATCGTGCCCAACAGATAGAGCTTGAATGTCGAACCGATGGCCAGCACTGAATCCGCGTGCAGCGCGTGAACCACTTCGATGTCGTCACCCATGCGGGCCACCTGAAAATTCACCTTGCCGGGCAGTTTCCCAATATCCTTTATGATCGACTTGATATCCTGGAATGACGCCTCCGGAGGGCCGAACCAGATGCCGATGATCTGTGGCGGTGTTCGCTTGTTGATCGTGAGCGTCATGGGCATCTCGACACCCTTCTCAAAGGCGAGCGTGAAGTTGCCGGACTCCGGCGTCGTTCGCTTTTGAGGCGTCACGCTGACGATGCGGCCATGCTTCGTGAAAAAATCCTTGTACAATCCCACGAGTCGGCTTTCCGGAACCTGTTTCAGGAGACTCTTGTGGTAGGCGCGGGCGATATGGGGATTTTGCTCGTTGATCTGTTGGACGACCTGATCGGCCACGTCGTCCAGCGGGCCTTTGGTCGGCTGCAGCATCAGAGGCAGAAGGAGTAGGAGTGTTGTGAGGTGCATGGCGTTCTCCGGTGATGGGGTTGTATCGCTTTTGCAGGCGCGTCATCCTTGTCTTGATGTGCCACCGACACGTCCCGTGGCTCCGTGTGGAGTCGGAGGGATCGAGGGCGGATCCACATCCACGACCGTTTGATCCTAAAAGGACGATGCTCGATTGTCGAATCCAGGCTGGTAGCCGTCCGATTATCGGCTTAATATCGAAAAGGGCCGTTTTCTCCGGTTTGTGCCAGCTTGGAGGTACCACGTCTCGCCTCAGAAAACTCAACTCCCAAGGGAACTTTCTGGACCAATAATCATTACCAAGCCTATAATCGGCGTGGGCCAAGAAGGGGTGGCGAGTGGTCGGAGCTATATTCGTGAGGAATCGTACATTCCGCGTTTCCTTCCTCTATTCGATCTTGAGGCGAAGAAGAGGCTCCGCGGCGGGACCGTTCGAGTTGGTGTGACGGAGCAGGAGAGAGGGCGAATATGATTGGTGGGAAGATAACATGGGGGGACACGAAGGCTGCGGGGGGACTAGCGGTAGCCGTGTGCCTGGCGTGGTGTGTCGTGCCCACACACGCGGCCGGTCCGACCGATAAGCCCTCTCGAAGGACAACCATACGAGCGGGGCGTGCAGGGGCCATTGTGTCGGTGACGCCCGGCGCGAACCCGATCGTGCCGCGTCGAGGAACTGGCGGAGTGGCCGGTACGTTACCGCCGCGTCCCAGGCTCTCGGGATTCTCACCGCTTGTGGTCATCACCACTTCTGACGCCCATCGTCCCGGAAATGATTTCGAGTTTGAGCATGACCTGCACACCGGTTACGTCGGCGCGCCGCTCACCGCGTCGATCGAACCGGACGTTGTCGTGGGGTTTCTGGACAGTGGGGCCACGGTTGATCTTGCGGCCGGTGGCTTTGCGACGTCACTCGGACTTACCGGCACCGTGCTCACGAACAATACGATCGGATTGGGTGGTGTTGGTGATCCCGTTGATGGGATTCTGACAAACCCTGTCGCTTTTTTTGCGGCCGGGCTTTCGGCGGTTGATGCCGGTGGGAATGTTGATTTTGCTGCGATGGTGGGGCACTCCAACGTGTCGGCCGTTGTCGCGCCTTCGCTCAACTGCGGCAACGGTGAGACGCTCACCGCGGTCGTGGGCACGCCGTTGATGGCCTTTTACACATCCGTGATTCATGTGGATTCTCTACGGACCGTGACGGTGAACGGCGTGACCTATACCAGTCCGGACATTGAGCTGCTTGATCCCTTCGGGGATGTGCCGATTTTGGATCATTTCATCACGATGAATTTTGGCGGGTTGGCACCAGCGACCACGGCTAATTTTTTTCCCGATTTCGAAACATTTGAAATACCTGTTTTTCCGACGATGCTTTCCACGATGCCCGGGTCGATTCCTACCGGGGGTGCGTTTTTCGCTGATATACTCGTGCGAAAGGGTGATCCGTCTCCGGACAATCCGGCGCAGTCCATTCGTGTATTGGTGGACACCGGGGCCCAGAGCTCGATCATCAGTCCCGGTGTGGCCGCCAACCTGAGTCTTCCGATCACACCGCATTTTACGGTGGATGTGTGCGGTGTCGGCGGCTTGGCCACGAATGTGCCGGGGTACTACATTGATTTCGTCAGGATGAACGCGCTGGGTGGAGCGATTGAGTTTTCTCGAGCGCCGTTCATCGTACTCGACCTGCAGTCGCCCGAGGGTGGCTCGCTTGATGGCATCCTAGGGATGAACTTTTTCTGGAACCGCAACGTGATCTTTGACCCGTTTCTCACGGGCACTGGTTTTCTTCAGGTGTCCGATCCGCTACCGTTTGCCTACGCGGATTTTGACCTGGACTTCGACGTAGACCGAGCCGACATGAAGACGTTCGTCTCGTGTGTGACGCCGCCACGATCCGGTTTCGTGAATCCGGAATGCACCCACATTGACGCGAACGAGGACGAAGCCGTTGACCTGCGAGACTTCGGCATCTTTCAGCGTTGTTTCAGCGGTGACGGTGTTTTCGTCGATCCGACTTGTGGTGGATAGTGCGGCGGCGCTCTCCCCTTGCGCCGATCGCGAGTAGGTCGCTACCGTCCGCGGCGCATGGCGCGGTCCATGTCACGTTTGGCTTGCTTGGATTTGAGCGTCTGGCGTTTGTCGCCCATGGTTTTTCCACGGGCGAGCGCAATCGTGATCTTGGCGATGCCGCGTTCATTGAAATACATCCGCACAGGGACGAACGTGAGGCCGCGCTGTTCGATCTTGGGCCTGATTTTAGCAATCTGGTGGCGATGAAGCAGCAGCTTTCGGCGGGAGAGGACGTGGTGTGGCCGGGTGGAACCGTGGGCATACGGGGCGATGTGACATCCGATGAGCCACACCTCACCGCCCTCCATCCGGGCATAGGCTTCATCGAGCGAGACGTCTCCGGCCCGGAGACTTTTCACTTCCGTGCCGCACAGAACGATGCCACACTCGTATTTTTCGATAAACTCGAAGCGAAAACCGGCCTTCCGGTTGCGGCAGATGCTATCATCCTTGACGGGTTTTTTTGCCATAACGCGTTGCCACGACAGGAGTTACGAAATTTCGATGGTGGGCTTATCGGGTGCCGACCAAGCAACCGATTGTAGTTATAGGCTTCTCGGGACGCAACGGAGTTTCGAAAAGTCTGTATAATATGGTGGATCGCTTAGGAGGTCGTGCAATTTCGAGTAACACCAAGGCCGAGAGGGCCAAGGAAAAGTTGTTGGTCGAGCGCGCGGTAGCAGGGGAGGGGTCTGCGCTGCGCGAGCTGATCGATCTTCACAAGGATCGTTTGTTTGCGTTCATCTGGCGGATGGTGAGAGACCATCACGATGCTGAAGACATTTGTCAGGACGCGTTTCTCAAGGCGTTCGCCTCGCTGAAGTCCTTCAACAGTGACTATCGATTCAGCACCTGGTTGTTCACGATTGGGTATCGCGTGTGCTTGAACAAGATGCGCCGCAAGCGCGCGCTGACCGGTGAAGTGGACTTCACAACGCTTCCGATGAACGGGATCGGCGCATCGGAAACGGTGATGCAGTCGGAAGACGCCGATCAGGTTCGAACGCTCGTCTGGCAGGCGGTGGAAAAACTATCACCACCGCAACGTGCGTGTGTGTTGTTGTTTTATCGACATGAGATGAGTTGCCAGGAGCTTGCACGGATCGTTCAGCTTCCCGTGGCCACGGTAAAGAGTCATCTGCACCGGGCACGCGCCAAGCTGCGTGACATGCTCGAGCCACTGACGGAAAAAGAATTGCAAAGCTTTCGCAATCTTTCGGCGAGAGCCGGGTAAGAGATCGTGTGGCGGGGGTCACGTTGACGCCCTTTCCATTCGAGTTGGATTGAATGATTCATGCGCTGTGCAGACGCGAGACAACTTTTCGACGCCTTCCTCAACGGAGAATTATCCTCGTCGATGGCGACCGAGTTACAGGCCCACCGTGTGAAGTGTGCGGATTGTCGGCGGGAGCTTGCGCTGCTGGAAGTCAGCGGTCACGTCTTGCGTGCGGATCGAGATCCGGTGACGATCGGCGACAGTTTCACTGATCGGCTGATTGCCTGCATGGATGAGCCCCGATCTCGCTGGCCGATGCGGCTGCGATGGACGGCTTACGTGGGGGCACCGCTGGCCGCTGCGGCCGTGGTGGCGATGGCATTTCTTGGGTTTTTTGATACCGGTGGCAAGGGTCAGGTGGCTGGCGTGAGCACCTCGGTGGAGGAGGTTCTGGGGCAGCCGCCGGTACCACGTGTGTTGGTCGACGCCCCGGTGCGGGGGCCGGTTCGTAATGAGCATGCAACGCCCGCCGGTCAAGCACAGGTGCCGGATGATTGGTTCCGTCATGTGCAGTCTGACGTTGCGGAGAAGCAGCGCCGAGGAGAGCCGCTGGAGCGTGCCTTGGATCTGACGATTCTTCAGTTGATTGATATCCTGGAAGAAGCCAAGCCGACGCCCCAGGGGACGGACCATCTTCCCAAAGCGGACGGCACTACGGACGGTGAGTCGCACGGTGCGCTGCCCGATCCGGATGGTGCTTACAACAGAGACGTGGATCGTTGATCGCCGGTACCTGGTTCAATTGATCTTGGGGCTCACCTGATCCGTCTTGCGTGCGTAAGACACGCCGGATTAACTTTTCGTGGCATGTCTATGTTGCGGTCCATTCGCCTTACCAACCATTCGCGCTCCGGCGGCACGTTACGACGTCCGCGTGGTGTTGCGGATACTTATGCTCTCGTGATGGGCCGTAGAAGTGCAGCAGTTCTGCTATCGCTCGTGTCGCTGACCGTCGCACAGACGAATCAAGCGACACCCGACGACGCCCCCTTCACCCGTTACGTGCCGGCATCAGCGGGCTGTTTCGTATCGGTGGAAAATCTTGGTCGATGGGATGACACGCTTCCGCAACTCGGTGTGTCTGCGGCGATGGCGTTGGCCGAGGAAACCGGTGGCGTGCGTCGATTCAGTGGGGATTGGCGGGCGGCGTTGGTCGGCATGATCGGCGACTCGTTGGCGATCGACCTGGCATCATTGACGACTTTGCGGGCGGGTGTGGCCGCCGATTCCTGTGGTGACCTCTCTCGATCTGTTTGGTTTTTTCACCTACCCGATCCGAGCGTGCTCGACCAATGGTTTCCCACGAAGGTGCGAAAAGCACAAGGCCGGTCTGAGCTGGCGACGATGTTTCGCACGTCGGATGGGTTGATCGTGGCCCTTCGCGACGACGTGCTCTTGTTGTCTCGTCGTTGGGTGGGTGATGGTCTGCTCGTTTCGTCCATGCAGATGATGACGGGAAAGTCGCTTCCGTCGCTACAAGAGGCGAAGCCCTATCGAGAACTGGCCACCTATCTTCCCGGTCACGCATTGGGAACAATCTTTTTTGTTCCGAAACGCAGGGAAGGGGCTACCACGAGTATGTCGACGGTGCTGCGTCCTGTTTTCGACGGTGTGATCGTGGGCGTGTACGACGTGAGCGGGCGTGTGGATGTGGCCATCCGTGGGAGTCTACGAGACGAGTTGGTTCAATCGCCGGTGGCGGCCGATGGCCTCGGACAGCTTCTCCGGTTGCCGCGGTCGACGCTGATGGCTGCCGTGGGCACGACCTCGATCGACCTGAACGCGTTAGGTACTTCGGGTAGTGGTGAGTTGTCACGCTACGCCAAACTCTTGATGACGCTTCGTGGTGCCCGTGCCGACTCCCATGAAACGCTGCCCACGCTGGGTCCTCACGTCGTGTGGGTATGGGGCCAGGATCTCACGAGTCCGTCCGATTTTCCACATGTGACATTGCTGGCCGAGTGTGATGATGCGGCAATGGCAAAGAGCGAGTTGGACAGCTTGTTGACGAGCGTTCTTTCTGCCGTACGCACCTTGGGGCCGGACGCGGCTGCAAACTCACTTACGATTAACCGTGAAACGCATCTCGGCGTGAGTGTGAGTTATGTTCCTCCGCTGGCACCGGAGATGGCCGATCGATTTGGCACGTTGGGTCTTCTTGCCGATGTGGAGCCGGCCTGGGCGGCGTGGGGTGACTGGTTGGTTGTCTCCACTCACCGTATTCATCTAAAAAGCATTCTCGATGCCCAGTTTGGTATGGCTCCGACACTCGGCTTTCTTCCCCTGATTCGCACCGCATGGCATCCCGACCGTCGCGCTTCGGCCGTGATGGTGATGCGTGGTCGCGCTGCGTCTCGCCAGATCGACGCCTGGCTGGCCACTCGTTCGTCGCCGCCACCGCTCTGGCTCGATCCGCTCTGGTGGAGTTCCGTGTTGGCGGGTGAGCTGACCCGAGGTGCCTCTCTGGGGCTTCGATTTGCCGAGCCGACGCTGCCCGGTCAGATCACCATAGCCTCGGTGGAATCGGGCACGCTTTCGGATGGGCGGCTCCTCGTGGGCGATCAGATTCTTGGGCTCAATGGTCGGTTGTTGAGCCTGTTCGATGCGGACCAGGACTTTCGGCTCCGGTGGCGACAACGGTCCGAAAAGCAGGCCCCCGTGCTGCGTGTGATTCGAGCGGGTGTGCCCATGGATGTCGAGCTACCGCGAACTGCCCATGCCGGGGCGGATGTGAAGCGGTTTGATCCGTCACAGGTGCTGCGGTTGATCGGCGAGGCGGGGCGTGATATCGGGTTCGCGAGTTATTCCGTACAACCTTCAGATGCCCATCACTACGCGGCGTTGCTCACGCTTCATCGGTCCAAACCGCGCCCTATGCCTTGACGAGTTCGGGTGCGGTGGAGCGAAGTGATTCGACGAAGGCGTCCAGGAATTCGTCCAGCGTCCGCTCGAACATTCGACGAACCCAGCCCACGTCGAAGTTAATCAGCTCCACGTGTTCCGGTGTCAGCGCGTGTCGTTCGGTACCGGGTACAAATATCTCGCCTTGCATTTCGCAATACTCAAACCCGGCGAAGCGAAACGATAGTAGCGCGTAGGCGTTCTCCGTCATGGAAAACCGGTACGTTCGGATTCCTGATCGTGATACGGGGACGGCGGCCATAAGCCCCTGCTGCGCCGTGAACTCACGAAACTCCTCGAACAGCGGTTCGAGGCACTCCGCGGCGATCGACTCGAACTGAGCGCACGAGGCCTCTTTCACGACGCCAATTTTCTGAGTGAATCGTTCTTGCCATTTGCTCATCGAAATCTGCTCCCGCCGTGGTGCGGCACAAAGCCCCACCGGTCCCTGTCTTTCCTTATGACTACAGTAGGATATCATCCGTGCCATCATGGGACTCGGATGCCGAAGTGTGAGTGTGTCTACGGCAGGGTTATTGGACACGATACGCGATGCGATGGATCGGCCGTCCTTCTCGGACGTATTTGATCTCGAAGTTGGTGCCACTCCAGGCGTCGCCGGTGAGTGTTTCCGGACCGTCCCAATCAAACGGGGTCAACTCGGAACGCGTGTGGAGCATGTCCGTGATCCACGCGAAGTACTCGGCGTGATCGGATTGGACAAACCAGCGGCCGCCCGACTCGGTCGCTCGGATCGCCGCGTCGACAAAACCGGGTTGAAACAGCCGCCGCTTGTGGTGCCGTTTCTTCGGCCAGGGATCGGGGTGGTAGACGTGGAGGGTCGAGAGCGCATCCGTAGGCAGGTGGTGCATCACGAAATACTGGGCGTCGGTTCGCATGACACGAACATTGGTCAGCTTGGCCCGTGCGAGCCGATCGGCACAATAGCGGCAATACTTGTTGGCCCACTCGATGCCCAGCAGCCGGATGTCCGGATGGCTCCGGGCACGATCGAGCAGGAAACCGCCCTTGCCGCAGCCGATCTCCAGTTCAATCGGTCCGGCGGCACCAAACCACGTGGCCAGGTCGACGATTTCGCCATCAGCCGGCGGGTCGCGCATGATGTCGTCTATCGTGAGCATGGCGGGGATTATCTCCGTAAGGCAGAAGTTGGCCACCACACGCCCCCACGACCACGCCCGGTGGCACCGCGGATCAGCAGTGGGCGTCGTGTTCCCTCTGGCAAAAACGATCTGTCATGCCGGCGATGTAATCCCCGATGACGCGGTCCGGACCTTGATCGCCCAGCCGGGACGCAAACCGACCGGGAAGAAGCTCGGGATGGGCGCGGTAAGCCGCAAACAGGCTACTGACCACACGACGACCCTGCTCGTCAGCAGCGACCACGTCGGTTTGGCGGTAGACACGTTCACACAAGAATTCTTCCAGGATTCGCAGCCGTCGCTTACCGTCTGCTGAAAGAATGACCACAGGCCCGGTGTGGTCACAGACGGCGCGTTCGCGGCCCCATCCCAGCAAGATGCCGGCGGATGCCTCCGTCACGTCGACGAGTAGCCGCTCCTGTAGTTCATCCAGCACCCGACGGCGCACCGCGTGGATGGACGGCGGTCGGCCCTCTGCGGTTGCCGATGCGTGAGCTGATCGCCAGAGCTCGATTTCCGATAGCTCGCGTTCTGAGACAAGCTCTTGCCCGATCGCATCTTCCAGATCGTGGCAGTTGTAGGCGATCCGATCGGCCACCGACGTGATCTGCGCCTCGACGGAGGCTGCGAGGCCGCCTTCGCTTAGAGCGGGGAGGTCGTATTGTGTGCAGTGAGTGGCGATACCGGCCCGCGTGGCTCCAGTGAGATTGAGCCCGCGAAACTCCGGGAACGGGTGTTCGAGATACTCCACCACACGAAGCGAGTGGATGTTGTGGTTGAACCCGCCGCAGTCGCGCATGGCCTCGTCGAGCGCGACCTCTCCCGCGTGACCAAACGGCGGATGACCGAGATCGTGGGCCAGGGCGATTGCCTCCGTCAGGCCTTCATTAGCGTGTAGTCGCCGGGCCAGAGCGCGTGCGATCTGGGATACCTCAAGCGTGTGGGTGAGTCGCGTGCGAAAATGGTCATGCTGCCGCGGTCCGAAGACCTGCGTTTTTCCCTGGAGTCGGCGGAAGGCGGTACAAGTGATAATGCGGTGCCGATCCAACTCGAACGGCGGGCATCCGCCGTCGGTCGATTCGTCATGCGCGCGACCACCGAAGTCGCTATCACTGACGGCATACGGGGCGGTCATGATCGCAGACCGGCCTGCTCAGCGGTTTTGATCAACTCGGCGGCGAGGGCATCCAGCGAATCGGGGATCACGCGGGCGTTGCCCATGACGGCCATAAAGTTCGTATCGCCGGACCAACGGGGCACGACGTGGGCGTGAAGATGGCCCGGCAGACCGGCCCCGGCACACCGACCGAGATTGTACCCGATATTCATGCCCTGGGCTTGGATCGTCTGTTCCAGGACCGTGACGGCGTCACGAATGGCCTTGGTGAGATCCAGCATCTCGGTGTCTTCCAGCCCGGCTAGGTCCGGCTTGTGGGCGGCCGGTGCTACGAGCAGGTGCCCGTTCGTATAGGGGAACCGGTTCATCACGACGAGAGAGAACGGCGTACGCCACAGGACATGATTGGCCGCGTCCTCGGTCGGCGTTTCAAGATATCGACAGAGAAAACATCCGTGATCTGCTTCTTCCTGGTCAATTGAGCGGATGTATTGCATCCGCCACGGAGCCCAGAGGTTGTTGTGAAATTCCGGCATCGTGATTCTACCGCATCCGCCATCCTTGCTGCCGGAGTGTACTCGCTGGCCGAACGGTCAACAAGATCGGGCGCGTTGGCAAGAAGATGGCCGACGGATAAACTCTACCATATGCAAGGTCAACGAAATGGTACACGGTGCTTCGGTTTGATTATCTGCGGGGCGGTTCTCATCGCATCGGGGTGCAGCCGGGATGTGCGATTGGCCGGGAAGAAAGTTCCCACGGTGAAGGTCGGCCCGGTGACACAGTACGGCGTGAAGCTCGATGAGAAGGCTTCTCCGGAGCAAGTGGCCTATGTCGCGCTTCGCGCCATACGCGATGATGTTTTCGCAAAGGACGATGCCGCGCGACAGAAGGCGATTGATGTCGAATTCTCCGTGTCTGCGGCCGACGTGTTGCAATCGCGGAACCGTACGACCTTGTCGCGTGATGAGTTTGTCTACGGGGTCGTGTATCGCTGGACCCCTACGGTGTCTCATTACGCCGCGGATTTTGAGGTGGAATGGGATCGAGCCGAAGCCCGGATGCACCGCCGCCCGGTGACCCACCTGGGCAAAGCACCACAAGACGAATCATCGGAGGATGAGTGTGAGGTTGCGATGGTGGTGAAGAACCCCAACGGTGACCCGAACGCCAATGTTGTGATGCTCGTGTGGATGGCGAAGGACGCGGGATTCTGGCGCGTCACGCACTTGGGGTTTGACCTGTCCACTCGCGCGATCACCGGCACATGATGGTGTTTGCGTTTCAATGATGGCCGGAGTGGTGCGCCGGCCTTCCGGTGGATTCTCTGACGAAAGTTCGGTGTTTGTGACTCCCGCGGCGGGGGTTTCTGCGCCGTGGGCGCTCGTCACGGTGTACGGATGGAAGCCAAGACGATCACAGTCAGGAGGGCCCGCGAGCACAATCTTCAAGATGTGTCGCTGACGCTTCCGCGCGGTAAGCTGATCTGCTTTACGGGCGTTTCGGGTAGTGGCAAAAGCAGTTTCGCGTTCGATACGCTGTTCGCAGAGGGACAGCGGCGGTATCTCGAATCGCTCAGCTCGTACGCCCGGCAGTTCCTCGGGCAGCTCGCCAAGCCGGACGTGGATCAGATCACGGGTCTGAGCCCGGCGATATCCATTCAACAAAAAACCAGCGGCTGGAACCCACGCAGCACCGTCGGCACCATCACACAGATCCATGACTACTTGCGGGTGTTGTTTGCACGCGTCGGGACACAGCATTGCCCCTCGTGCGGCGAGGTCATCTCCGCCCAAACGCGTGAGCAGATCATCGCCAGAATCCTGGAGCTACCGCCCAAGACGAAGTTTCTCGTGCTGGCACCGGTGGTTCGCGGGCAGAAGGGCGAATACCGTGATCTTTTTGCGGATATGATTCGCCAGGGGTATGCCCGGGCGCGCGTCGATGGTGAGGTTGTGTCCCTGTCCGATGCGCCGCGGCTCGCGCGGAACATCCGGCATCATATTGAGATTGTCATCGACCGGCTGGCCATCACTGCCACGGTTCGCCCTAGGCTTGCGGAGGCGGTGGAAAATGCGCTGAAGCTCGGCGATGGCACGCTCATCGTGCAGATGGTGTCTGAATCGAAAGGTGACGCTAGTGTTGTTTGCAACAAGGATAGCTCGCTTTCTTCCCCCCTTACCAAGGGGGGATTGAGGGGGGTTCTTCGGGCGGACAAGAACCTCCCCCAGCCCCTCCTTGTCAAGGAGGGGAGCGAGAAGTCGAACGACTTTTGTGGAAGCGGCACTGCCCAGGCCACACCACCGCGTACCCGGCGCAGATCGAACCATAAGAAAATCAAGACACGGGATTTGCTGCTGTCCGCCCACTACGCTTGTCCCACGTGTGATCTGAGCTTCGATCCGCCCACGCCGCAGCTATTCAGTTTTAACTCGCCGGCCGGTATGTGTCTGCGTTGTGATGGCCTGGGCTCGACGTTCGATTTTGATCCTGATCTGCTCGTGTCCGATCCGTCACGGTCGTTTCTGGCCGGGGCGATCGATCCGATGCGGATGAAGGGGCGTGTCGGGCGGTGGCGCAAACACATTTACGAGGGCGTAGCGGCCCACTGCGGGTTTGATCTTTCCAAACCGTGGAAAAAACTATCGAAAAAAGCGAAGGACGCCCTGCTATACGGGCTTGGCGATCAACACGTGACGTTTGAGTGGCGGTGGTGCGGCGGCATCTGGCGGCACGGCGACACTTTCGCCGGCGTGCTGGCCGAGCTGCGTGACAAACACCGTAAGGCGAAGGCAGCCTTTGTTCGATCGTATTACGAAAAGTACATGCGGAAAACACGTTGCCCCGAGTGCGACGGTGCGCGGCTGAATGGCCAGGCGCAGTCCGTTCGCGTGGGTGGTATCAACATCACTGAGTTATCTGCCATGGCGATCAGCGACGCGGCCGACTTCTTCGCCCGGCTGAAGCTCGACAAGACGCAACAGCTCATCGGTGTGGACGTGTTAAAGGAAATCAGTGGTCGGCTGAAGTTTCTTTGCGACGTGGGGCTGGGTTATCTCGCACTCGACAGGACCGCGCCGACGCTCTCGGGCGGCGAGTCGCAGCGGATTCGCCTCGCAAGCCAGATCGGTGCGGGGTTGGTCGGCGTGCTCTATATCCTTGATGAGCCAAGCATCGGCTTGCACGCCCGCGACAACGACCGCCTCCTGAACACGCTCTGCCACCTCCGCGACATGGGCAACACGGTGATCGTGGTCGAGCATGACGAGGCGACGATACGCCGGGCCGACGAGATTGTCGACTTCGGTCCCGGTCCAGGTGTGCGCGGCGGGAAGATCGTGGCCCACGGCGACCTCGACAAAATCAAGAAGGCGAAACGATCCGTCACCGGTCAGTACCTGCGCGGAGATGAAGAGATCGCGGTGCCGAAGAAGCGACGACCCGTGCGGAAACGATAGAAGTGTAGCGGCCACGCGAGAGCCTGAGCGGAACAGAGATGGCAGGAAAGAAGCCGACAACCAAGCCTAAGACGAAAAAACGCAAGGCGAAGAAGCGTACCAGACGCGATTCGTCAGTGGTTGAGTCGTCGGTAGACGAGGTGTTGCCCTGGCTCACCGTGGTCGGGGCGGCGCAAAACAATCTACGCCACATCACGGTGGACTTTCCCCTGCGGCGGTTTGTTTGTGTGACGGGCGTATCCGGCTCGGGCAAGAGTTCGCTGGTCAACGATATCGTTCGTGAGGTGCTCGCCCGCGAGCTCAACGGGGCGACGAAGGTCTCCCCCGGTAAGCATGAACGCGTCGATGGTATCGAGCATCTCGACAAGGTGATCGACATTGACCAGTCGGCCATCGGCCGCACGCCGCGATCGAACCCGGCCACCTATATCAAGGTGTTTGACGAAATCCGCACGCTCTACACGAAGCTGCCCGACGCACGGGTTCGCGGCTACAAGCCCGGGCGTTTCAGCTTCAACGTGAAAACCGGCAAGACCGGCGGTGGTCGCTGCGAGTCGTGTGAGGGGAACGGCAGTCACAAGATCGAGATGGATTTCCTCGCGGATATCTGGTCGCCGTGTCCGGTGTGTGAGGGGCGGCGATTCAGCCGTGAAACCCTGCAAGTTCTCTACAAGGGAAAATCCATCGCGGATGTGCTCGAGATGGACGTGCAGGACGCGCTCGACCACTTTGAGTCCGTGCCGAAAATCGCCGGCATGTTACGCACGCTGCACGATGTCGGGCTGGATTATCTCAAGCTGGGGCAGTCCTCGACCACACTGTCCGGGGGTGAGGCCCAGCGGATCAAACTGGCTCGCGAACTGGTCAAACGCTCCACCGGACGGACGCTCTATATCCTTGACGAGCCGACGACGGGGCTGCACTTTGCCGACATCAAACGTTTGCTGAAGGTGCTTCACGGCTTTGTGGACGCAGGGAACTCCGTCCTGGTGATCGAGCACAACCTGGACGTGGTGAAGACGGCCGATTGGGTGATCGACCTCGGTCCGGAGGGCGGCAGTGGTGGTGGCCGGGTCGTTGCCACCGGCACGCCGGAGCAGATCGCCCGGTCCAAGCGTTCGTTCACCGGGCAGTCGCTCCGGGAAGTTCTTGGTACCAGGCCAAAGGATCGGGCGAGCAAGAAAAAGCCGAAGTCGGCATCGCACGGCGAGCGATCCAAGGTGCGGGTGAAGGATCGGATCACGGTCGTCGGTGCCAGGCAGCACAATCTGAAGAACATTACGGTGGAGGTGCCGCGTGGCAAGACCACGGTCTGTTCCGGACCCAGTGGCAGCGGCAAGAGCAGTTTCGCGATCGACACGGTGTATGCCGAGGGCCAGCGGCGGTACGTCGAGAGTCTGAGTTCGTACGCGCGGCAGTTTCTCGGGCGATTGCAGCCGCCCAAGGTCGATCACGTCTACGGCCTGTCACCGGCGATTTGCATCGAGCAGAAGAATACGAGCAAGTCTCCCAGGTCGACCGTCGGCACCGTCACGGAGATTTACGACTACATGCGGGTGCTCTGGGCTCGCGTCGGCCAACCTTATTGCCCGGATTGCAAGATACCCATCGGCACGCAAACGGCCGACGAGATCGTCGAACGGATCATGGCCACCGGAGACGGTGCGCGGCTGATGCTCCTCGCTCCGATCAGCACGACCGGGCAAGAATCGTACCGTCATCTGTTTGAACGCGAGCGAGCGAACGGCTACGCCCGCGTGCGCGTCGACGGAGAGGTGCTCTCGCTGGACGAGCCGATCAAGATCGACGCCAGGCGGAACCACCGGGTGGAACTTGTCGTCGATCGTGTGGTCATCAAAGCTACCGGCCGCGCACGGTTGGCCGATAGTGTGGAGCAGGCTCTGGCGGTGGGACGCGGCGTGATGATCGCTGTACCGATCGAAGCGGCCGGGTGCGGTGCTTGTACTACTTCCACAAAGGACGTTCGTCTCCCTGCTCCCCTCCTTGACAAGGAGGGGCCGGGGGAGGTTCTTGTTCGCTCGCAGAACCCCCCTCGATCCCCCCTTGGTAAGGGGGGAAGAAAAAGAACCAACCTATTTGGAAACAGTTCTTACGAAGAGATGCGTTTCTCCCAGCACCGATCGTGCGAGCGGTGTGGGAAGAGTTTTGATGAGCTGACGCCGCATCATTTCTCGTTTAACACGCGGATGGGCTGGTGCAACACGTGTGAGGGGCTGGGCGTGCAACAGGGGGCCAGTCCGGACACCATCATCACGCGCCCGACGCGGTCGATCGTCGGCGGAGCCGTAGCGGCGTGGGGTACGCTGCCTCCTAGCGCAAAGCTGTTCCGCTTGGCGGAGGCGTTGGCCCGGCACATCGGCTTCGACGTGCATACCCCCTGGCGAGAACTGCCGGAGACACAACAGCAGACGTTCTTGCATGGCTGCGGCGGAGACTGGATCAAGGTCGGATCGGACGGGCCGAACCACAAGAAGGTCGGGTCGGACTCGCTGGCCGGTATGCAGTTCAAGTGGCGTGGCTTCTTTCCGGCGATTGATCGGGCGACACGCGCGAGCTGGCAGTATCGCAAACGCCTCGAAAGCCTCGTGACGGAGGTGTCGTGCGAACGGTGCCGGGGTAGCCGACTTCAGTCCGCGGCCGCCGTCACTCGCGTCTCCGGCAAGACGATACACGAGGTGTCCGTGATGCCGCTCAGCGAAACGCTGGCCTGGTTTGACGGGATCAAGCTCGATCCGCGCCGCCGGAAGATCGCGGGAGAATTGCTGCACGAAATCGTGTCGCGCGTGCGGTTCCTGGTGGATGTCGGCCTGGATTACGTCAGTCTGCATCGCACGGCTGCCACACTCTCCGGCGGGGAGGCGCAGCGGATCCAGCTCGCCTCGCAGATCGGCTCCGGGCTGACCGGTGTGCTCTATGTGCTGGATGAGCCGACGATCGGATTGCACCCGCGCGACAACGGCCGGCTCATTCGGGCACTGCGGCGGCTTCGCGACCTCGGCAACACGCTCCTTCTCGTCGAGCACGATCGCGAGGTGATCGACTCGTCAGACCACGTTCTCGATTTCGGACCCGGTGCCGGCTCCTACGGAGGTTCGATCACGGCTGCCGCCAGCCCGAGCAAGATACGGAGCAAGCGTGCGTCTCTGACCGGGAAGTACCTCTCCGGCAGAGAGGCGATCGCGGTACCAAGTAACCCACGACCCGTGCGTCAGGCGACGCGTCTCGATCTGGTCCCGCTGGAGTCACCGAGCGTTGGTCTTGAGGATGTAGCGGATGGAAAGTGGCTCACGGTTCATGGGGCCAGGGAAAACAATCTCAGAGAGATTGACGTAGCGTTTCCGCTGGGGCGCTTTACGTGCGTGACGGGCGTCTCGGGTAGCGGGAAGAGCAGCCTGGTGAATGCCGTGCTGTATCGGGCGTTGGCCTCGCGAATTCATCGGGCGAGGCTGGTGCCGGGCGGACACGATCACATCACGGGCATCGACCGGATCGACAAGGTCATCAACGTGGACCAATCGCCGATCGGTGTGAGTCCGACGAGCAACCCGGCCACCTATACCGGTCTGTTCGATTCGATCCGGGAGCTTTTCGCCAAGACGCCCATGGCGAAGATTCGCGGTTATGCGCCGAACCGGTTCAGCTTTAACCGCCCCGGTGGTCGGTGCGAGGCGTGTGAGGGAATGGGGCAGCGTTGCATTGAGATGCACTTCCTGCCGGATGTCTGGGTCGAGTGCGATAGCTGCGGCGGCTCGCGTTACGTCCCGGAGACGTTGGAGGTGACGTTTCGCGACAAGAGCATCGCCGACGTGTTGAACATGCCGGTGGTGGAGGCGTTGGAGCTTTTTGACCGCGTGCCGAAGGTCCGACGCATGCTCAAGACGCTTGACGATGTCGGCCTGGGATACGTTCAACTCGGTCAAAGTGCGCCAACCCTGTCCGGCGGCGAGGCTCAGCGCGTCAAGCTGGCGGCCGAGCTCGGCAGGCCGTCCACCGGTAAAACACTTTACATTCTCGATGAGCCGACCACCGGTTTGCATTTTGACGATCTCAAGAAACTGCTGAGTGTGTTGCATCGGTTGGTCGATCTTGGCAACACCGTCATCTGCATCGAGCACAACCTGGACGTCATCAAGACGGCCGACTGGATCATCGATCTCGGTCCCGAGGCCGGTTGGGCCGGTGGCGCGATTGTGGTCGAGGGGCCGCCGCGCGTAGTGGCTGCGGTGCAGGCGTCACACACCGGGGCTGCGCTCAAGCCGGTACTCGAGGCCGGTCCGGTGGAAGATCGCGATGTCTATACTCTGGAACACTGTTCGGAAGAGCTGCCAGTGAGTTCGGCGTCTGCCGATCTTGGCGACGAGGTGAAGATGCCGTGGGAGACGGACGGACGCGCGTGGCATACGGTGAACCACGTGGATCGTAAGGGCAAGCCCGTCGCGTGGGATTCGGACGCACTGCTTTGGTTGGTCGAGACGATCGAAGCCGTGGGTGATCTGTCCCCGACGGATTGGAACCACCGCTCGCTCATCGAAATCAAAGCCCCACGTGCCAAGCAGTGGTTCTGCCATATTCTCACGGGGGGGCAGGACCTGATCGAGGTGTCGTTGCGTGTGAAGCGGGGGACGTTCAGCACCAAAACGCTGGCGACGCGGCTCGGTGTCAAGACGCTGGATGAGCGTGCCGATCTGCCGATTTATGGGCAATGGAAGCGCGTTCGCGTGAGAAGCAAACAGGGCGGTTGGCAGGAGGTCCGGCTGCACCTGCGTGATGGCAAGGACATTTCCAAGGCGAAGTTCCGAGCGTTTTTGAAGGACGCCGTGGCCTCCTATCAAAAACAGGTGGTGCAGACCAAGGCCGACCCCGTGAAAGCCGAGCCGTGGAAATCGATCGGCTTGGATTGGCATCTCTCACAGAAATCGATCCATTGCCGTCATAAGATCAAATGGGAGCCGATGGTGCTGATGTCGCTGGTGGGTAGGTTCAAGTCGATGCAATCCGACCTCCTGTTCGACTGGGCGACCAAGACAGCCGGCTCGTTCGCGATGCCGGGCGGGGGCCAGCCGATCGGAAAAATCGTGACGAACATCGGACGCGGTTTGCGTGTCGAGCTTCGCGTGCCGCGACAAGCCTTCACGCCGACCCAGGTGGATCGCCTCGGGGAAGACGTCGAGATCAAACCCGCTGCGGCGTATGATCGGCTCGTGTTTTGGGTTCGTGAGCTGTCGCAGAATGACACCAAACAACTGCTCGCGGTGTGGCGTGCGTCGTTCGGCGGCGACAAGAGTACGAGGCTGCGATCCGCATGACCACCCTGATCCCCAATCGGTTCCTGTTCGATTTTTCCTTCGCACTCGCGTATCGAGCGAGGCTTCCGAAGATCGACGGCAAGCTGAGCGGCTGGACTGAAGTGGAGCGGTTGCCTTCATTTGGCGAGCTGGACGGCCGGGAGGACTTCGCCGAGCTCTGGGCTTGTTGGAACGACGAGGGTTTGGCTATTGCGTGTCGGGTTCAGAGGAAAAAACAGCGATTGCGATGCGATCCAAAACGGTTTTGGGAGGGGGATAACCTGCGGCTCTGCACCGACATGCGTGACACGCGTAACATCCGCCGCGCCACGCGCTTCTGTCAGCAGTTTTTCTTTTTGCCGACTGGTGGCGGTAGCCGCAAGAATCAACCGGTGGCAGGTGTCAGCCATCTTCAGCGTGCTCGAGAGGATGCTCCCGCCGTGCCTTCAGAAAGAATCCGGGTGGCGTCGGTGGTCAAGCCCACCGGGTACACACTCGAAGCGATGATCCCGGTCGAGTGTCTTAGTGGGTTCGATTCGCGGGAACACCCCCGCATCGGGTTCTACTACCTCGTCGAGGACGGCGATCACGGGCAACAGTTTCTGACGGTGGGGGATGATCTTTTGTGGAGTGTGGACCCGTCGACCTGGGCGACCGCACGGCTCGAACGGTAACTCCGGGAGTCGGTGGAGTCCATTTTTCAGAGTTTCTCGACGGCATCTACATCAAGGTTGTCTGCTGGGATGGCTCCCCTATAATCTCGGGCGTTGTGGTTGAGATAGTGAGACCACTCACCGAATTGATTGGACGTTTTCGAAAGGAATGATGATGAATCTCCAGGGCTTTTTTACATCCACGGAATTTCTGGTTCAATTTGCTACGATTGTGTCCGCCATTTTCTCGGCGTTTGCTTCTCAGTTCATAGGAACCTTTTTTTCTTTGAACTAGGTCAATCAGTGAAGGGTTCTTGTTCTACACGCGGCAACGTGTCGCACCGGCACGCTGTGAAGATGAGTGGGGTTGCTTGACCAATTGGGCCGATCTGCCTATATACTCGGGCTCCGCCGTCGTGGTGTGACAGGCGTGGATGTGTGAGACCGGTGGGGTGCGGACCTTGCTGGCGGAGGTGCGCGAAGGTGACGCAGGGGTTCTTGATGCTCGTTGAATGTTAGTCAACGCCGATCATATCTCCATACCTGCGGCGGAGGGCGGCGATCTTCGAGCGATGACGCATCCCAAGTCTTGTTGTGCGTGGACGGTTCTTGTTGAAGGACCGGGACGATGAATGTCACACTTCCGGATGGTACGGTTCTTACGTTGGCCGAGGGGGGCACCACCGCTGACGTCGCTGCTGAGATCGGACCCGGACTTGCGCGGGTCGCTATCGCCGCCAAGGTAACTGACGATGGGCATGAGGGGGAGGTGTTCGATCTGCACCGTCCGCTCCCCGGCGACTGCACCATCAAGATCCTTACCGCGACCGACGCTGACGCCGATAGTTTGCTCGTGCTTCGACACAGTGCGGCTCACATCATGGCCGAAGCGATCTGCAAGATTTTCCCCGAAGCCAAACTCGTCTACGGACCGCCCCTCGAAGACGGCTTTTGTTACGATATTGATTTGGCGCACTCGATCACTCCGGATGATTTTCCGAAAATCGAGGAGGAGATGCGGCGGATTATTAAGGAGAACCGCCGGTTCTCTCGCGTGGAGATGACGCGCGACGCGGGGCTTGGCAAGCTGCAAAACGAAGGCAGCCGCTACAAGATCGACAACGCCGAACGGGCCGAAGGCGACACGCTGAGTTTCTATGTCACCGGTGAGAATGTCGGCACGGATTTTGAGGATCTCTGCCGCGGACCCCATGTCCCGACTACGGGCGTAGTGAAGGCGTTCCAGATTCGCCAGGTCAGCCGATCGCACTATCGCGGGGACGTCAACGATCAGCCGCTTCAACGCGTATATGGCACGGCGTTTTTCAAGAAGTCGTCGCTCAAGGAGTACAATGAGCGTCTGGAGGAGGCCAAAAAACGGGACCACCGAGTACTCGGCAAGGAACTCGATCTGTTTACGATCGATGATATGGTCGGTCAGGGTATGATTCTCTGGCTCCCCCATGGGGCGGTGGTCCGCACGGAGCTGCAGAATTACCTCTCTGCGGAAATGGTCAAGCTGGGCTACCACATGGTGTATACGCCCCATATCGGACGGCTGAAGATGTACCGGACGAGTGGGCATTTTCCGTACTATAAAGATTCTCAGTTTCCACCGTTGTTTGAGAGTGAGCGGGCCCGCGTGCTGAACGACTTGTGGGAGGCGTGCCGCGATCGAGGCGATGCTGAGGGTATCAGCGAGCTCGAGCGGGCTGCGATGACCGCCCTGGCGGCGGAAGACGAAGCGGCTCCGGCGCGGCTCACCGAGAAGGGTTACGGCTCTGTGGCCGGTGGTAAGGAGCGAAACCTTAAAGCGATTGAGGCATTGCTTGAAGAGGGCGATGGCTTCCTGCTTCGGCCGATGAACTGCCCGCATCACATTCGCATCTATGCCTCCAAGCCGAGAAGTTACCGTGATTTGCCGTTTCGGGTCGCGGAATACGGCACGGTCTATCGCTATGAGCAGAGCGGCGAACTCTCCGGGATGACGCGGGTTCGTGGGTTTACCCAGGACGACGCCCACCTGTTTTGTACCGAGGATCAATTGGCCGATGAGCTACTCACTACGGTCCGCCTCACAAAGCAGGTGCTGGAGACGTTGGGATTGAGTGACTACCGGGTACGCGTGGGGCTTCGAGAAGCGAACAGTGACAAATATGTTGGTTCGAAGGAAACCTGGGAGCGGGCCGAGACCGCCGTCCGGACCGCCGCACAGGCTAGCGGTGTCGCGTTTACCGAAGAAACGGGAGAGGCCGCATTCTACGGTCCGAAGATCGATTTCGTCGTGAAGGATTGCATCGGAAGAAGCTGGCAGTTGGGCACCGTTCAGGCCGACTACACTCAGCCGGAGCGGTTCGATTTGACTTACGTCGATCGTGACAACAAGCCCCACCGTCCGGTGATGGTGCATCGGGCCCCTTTTGGCAGTATGGAGCGGTTTGTGGGCATCCTGATCGAGCACTTTGCCGGGGCTTTTCCGCTGTGGCTTTCGCCGGTCCAGGTGGGCGTGGTGAGTGTCAGCGAGAAGAGTGAAGCTTTTTGCCGTGAGGTGTTCGACAGCTTGCAAAAGGCTGGTCTGCGGGCCAAAATCGACCTATCGGGCGAGAAAATCGGTCCGAAAAAACATCGTTTGCGGACCGCGAAAGTCAATTATATTCTGGTGGTTGGAGAGCAGGAATCCGCCGATCGAACGGTCAACGTGAACGAGCGGGGCGGCAAGACGATGGGGAACCTCTCCCTCGCGGCTTTCATCGATGCTTGTCGCAAGGAAATCGAAGACAAAAGCCTGCACTCTGTGTTAGTTTCGGAGTGAATGGAGTATATTAGGGTAGATTACAGTTCATCGGCGTATGGCGTCCTTGGTTTGGTGGCGTGCATCAAATCGTGTGGAGCAGGAGCGGTCGCCGGATTTCATTTGTAGGGGTTTATTGTTATCGCAAAAGCACTTCGTCTTAATGAGCGGATTCGCATCTCACCCGTTCGGGTCATCGACCAGCACGAGAATCAACTGGGCATCATGCCGTGTGACCAAGCGTTAGGACTGGCGCGTGACGCCGGCCTTGACCTTGTGGAGGTTTCCCCGAACGAAAGTCCGCCGGTGTGCCGTATCATGGATTACGGCAGATCGTTGTATGAAAAGAAAAAGCGGATGAAGATGTCGGCCCAGAGCCATCAGGTCACGCTCAAAGAGATACGGCTGCGTCCCAAGACGGACCCGCACGATCGCTCCATCAAGATGGCCCGCGCAGTCCGTTTCCTCAGCGAAGGGAACAAGGTTCAGTTTACGATGTTGTTCCGAGGACGAGAGCGATTCCATCGTGAGGTGGCCGATGAGATTTTTAAGGGCATCGTAGACGAACTGGGTGAGTCGATTCGTGTAGACCAGTTTCCCTCGATGCACGGGCGTCGCATGACGATGGTGGTCTCGCCGGGAAAAAAGAAGCCGACCAAAGCGCCGGGGAGTGCCCCCAAACGTACCAGTATTCCTTCGGCTAGTGCCGGGGCGGCCCGCGCTGCTGCACAGGCCGCCGCCTCGGAGGTGGGGGTGGCACCGACTGAACCTACAGCGCCACCGCAGCCACCCGATGCTACTGTGGCGGCACCTACCGAGGTACCAGAGCCTTCCGCGTCCCCTACCCCGACAACTTCTGATGAGGGGGCCGGCTAGCGGAATGGGGGTGGCCAT